>JAIFLJ010000232.1 GCA_020049135.1 bacterium
GCGTCCTGCGTGCCAACAACGAAGAAGCAAATTACTGGAAAGATCAAGGTCTCGCCGCCTAGAGCTGACAACTTTTGCAATTACACCCGGTAGCCGTCTCAGGACTGTCAGTCGCTAAGGCAAGAGACGAGCATTACCACAATCCCCCTGACTACCTTGTGCTTGAGCCGGAAGACACCGCGTCGCGAACCGCCAACCTTCAGCAAACGAACACCAATGGCTACAAGTTCCAAGGGTCTCTGGCAGAGTTTTTAAAAGCAGAGCGTATCGTGAAAAGGTGGGGGGAATCGGGACGAAAGTATGTTCCAAAGACCGACTACCAACTCCAGCTACGCGAACTAATTGCGCGCTTCCCGTATCGCTTGGATACAAATTTTGCGAAGATGGATCGCATCGTGCATCCTGAAATTGAAGAGTTTAAGACTAGAGTTCACGGTTCCAACTTCCACGGTAAAACCATTGGCGAGTGGAATCGACTTCTGTCGTCGGGAACGGAAGAATTAGTTAAAGAAGAGTTATCACGAAACTTCCAGATTGTCGAAGATGGAAATCCGGTAGTTCGGTAGAAATCAAATGAGTAGGTCTGGATCATAAAACCGTTTTAAGCCTAATTGGAAGTAGGTCGAGTCAATCTCAGCGGCAAAAGCACGACGGCCAATATCTCGGCACGCAACAGAAGCCGAAAACAGACCTCCGAACGGCTCCCACACCACATCGCTAGGGTTGCTGGAGGAAGACACAATCATTTTCATCAGGTCGAGCGGCTTTTGATTCAAGTGCGCAGCCTTGCCACTTATTTCAGGGACTTTCACACGCTCAGATCCTTTGAGCGGTTTGCGATCCCAAACATTTGTTGTGCCCATTGGGCAGTTGAATGTTGAACGCATCTTTGCCCAATCCTCCGCTGTCCCAGGCGCAATCCCATTCAGTGAGAAATATGGGCGACCCTCTGCGCGACCAAACTCATTCGCGTAGGTTGCCATTTTAGCAAACATCTCGGGCGGTGGAAAATACCAAAGGTGTCCCTGATCGAGATATTTTCGAACAGCAACATCTTTGACGCTGCACGCATCGTTTGCTCGTTTCATTGGTAAACCTGTGCGCTTCCACTCTCTGTATAACCAGTGCTGTAATGTCAGTCCATCAATGCGAGGCTCAAACACATACTGGACGCATATCTCCGTAACGACCGGAAATCGCCGAATCTTTGCTGTGTTCACATTCCCGGCGATGTGAGCGAGCCCTTTATTCCAGATGTTTGCGTTCACGTAGCGCCAACCACACCTTTCTAGCACTGGGTGAACCGCAGCCCATCCGATTTCGGAGTTCCAAAACCAAAGCGTTGTTTGTCCGGTTGCTTTTGATGACCACGCTTCGATATGGGGCTGATACCATTCTGGCATACCTAAGTGGTCTGAAGTGTCGCCCTCGAACCCAAGTATTCCGTATGCTCCGTCCGACACAATCGTAGCAGGTGAATCCCATTCTCCATAGAAGTCCAAACTATCTCCGTGATAGAGAGAAATCGCCCCATTAGTCCAATGGTTGGTAACCGGCAACGAATCCAAGGTGACCACTTTTCCTCGGCCAACTGTGCTAGCAGGCACCACGCCGTTGTTGCGCTGTTTGACGACAGGAGGGTTCATGCTGCGAGTGTAGTCGTAATCCTGTTGGGGATACAGTGAATTTAGAAGAATCTGCGCAAAGATGTTCGAGTTTCGCGGACTCGGCGAACTGGGCATTCAGTTTCGCGACGAGGCGCGGCATCTTTTCCTCGAAGGCTTCGCCGTCGTCCTCTACCTCCTCGGCACTGACAAAGCGACACGGGGTGAGGACATAGCCGTGCACGGCAATCCCGGCGGTGGTAGCGGATTTGCGGAAGCCGGGGATGTCTTGGTAGGGACGGCTCGGCGAGCCGTTGCTTCCGGGTTGCGGTTTTGCGGTTGGATTTATCGGTGGGCATGAAGGTGTTTGGTGACAAGTTGGTCAATTTTTTCCTGCGAGAGGTCGAGGGATTTCATTTCGCGGCCCATCGTTTGAAGCGTGTCGCGGTCGGGATAGGCCAAGGTGCGCAGGTCGGTGGCGTTCACTTGCGTGTGCCCGCTGAAGCACCGGAAATATTGGTCAACGACAGTGGAATTCAGGAATGCGTAGAGACCGATAGCTAGGGTGCGCTCCAATCCATGCCCGCCAGCGTGGAAGTAATTCAGGTGATTCTCGAAGCCGACCCACTCCGTTTCCACCTGGTCTGGATCGAACAGGCAGGCGACGAGACGGCGGCGCTCTTCCTTCGATGTGAAGCGTTTCGTGAGCAGATAAATGCCAGACGGCACGAGCCAAGGGCGCGTCTCATCGTTGTCGAGGATGGCATTGGGTTTGCGGGCTTGGAGTTTGGGCCAGTGGACGGTGCCACCGTTGAAGTGACAGGGATAGAGCAGAGGCACCGTGCCGGACTCAGGAGTTTTTCGCAAGGCATCTTTCAGACGAAAGTCCACGACGCGCCCAGTGGAGACCGTCACGCCCAATGCATCGAGACGAGAAGGAAGGCTGTCAATGGCCGTTTTCGCCTCGGCATATCTAGCGGTGGATGGGATGTGGATGAAGCGTTCGGAATCCTTCGGGTGAACGATTTCAGAAAAAGGGAATATCTGTTGGTGTATCTCGCTATTGCGCTCTCCGCTACTGCTAGAGACAATGATTTCACGGGGTTGCTCCACACCTTTTTCCGCATGAAAAATGATATTTTCCTGCAGGACGCTATCTTTACGAAAAGCGGCTTGGCGCGAGTCAAAGACATGAAGGCGACGCAGGGCCAGTTGATTCAAAAAATCTTCGCGGAACGGGCGGAAATACGGGCCGTTGCAAAAACTCCTGGGAGTGATGCCAACGAGTTGACCGCCGGGCGCAAGCAGTCTATGAATGACGGCGATAAAGCCTGTGTAAAGGTTGCTCGTTTCCACCCCGATACGCCGCAATATGCGCCGTTCGGCAGAGCCACTGTGAATCTTCCGGTAGGGCGGATTTGCTAGGGCGATGTCGAAAACAGGCGGCGGTGCAGAGAACAAACCGTCGCCGAGTTGCGCTGACATATCTTGGATAAAATCCGAGGCGTGAATGGTAAAGTGGAAGCTGATGCCCGCCTTGGAACATCGCCTTGCACACTCGCGCAAATGGGTGTCCAATGCAGACAAAACTTCCTGGTCAATTTCGTAAAGCGTGGCATCAATCGCACGGACCCCACCGCAATTTTCACAACATCGAGAGACGAACGCTTGAGTCAACGCCCCGACTCCTGCGCCAGCATCGAGCAAGCGGACGGTTGGCGGAGGCGGAGCAAGCAGGGAAGCCATGAAATCAGCCACATGATCGGCAGTGAAGAACTGACCGAGTTCCGCCCGCCTTTCTCTCGTGCTGATTTCATCCGCAATCGTCATAAGCCTACGCTACCACGCTGAGTTGCTTTTCGCCATAAAACAAAGGGGTGCTTTCCAATGATGCAAGCGATTGCTCCCAAATTCCCCGATGAAGACGGGCATCAGCACTCTAAATAAAATCTCATGGTCTGCCTCATGATTTTCTCTTTTTTTAAGCAAATTCAACGCACGAACGCCAGCGTCCCGCTGGCATCTTCTGATTACTGGGAACGCTGACATTTTGTCGGCAAAATCAGGGGATGCCGGCGAGACGCCAGCAGTCCCAGCAAATTAGAAATTCCAATTCCTTACTTCTCCAGGGAACCAGAAATCGCATATTTCTTTTTCAACGACATTTTTGTCTTCCTGTTTAAGCAATGCGCGGAGTTGGAGATGGAAAGGCGTCCACCTGCGGTGAATAAACAGTATTTCGAGCACCCACGGAATCAGGAGGTCGGAGTGGTAGTTGAGCTGCATCAGACGCTCTAGGCGCAGTGACGCCTTTTCCGTTTTATGCTGTAGGAGATAGCTTTTAAGCAGGCTGTAATGGTAGTAGGCGTTTTCCGGATCCATCAGTGATGCCTCTTCGAAAAGGTAGGTGATTTTATCTTGGATGGCTTTCCTGCTTTCTGGGTTGACCAGTTCGAGGTAGATCATCTCTTGGTAATATTCAGCCATGACGGAGAGGCTATTAGCGTCTGAACCTTTTGTTTCCATTTTTTCCTTAATCTCTTGGATTGCGGATTCCATCTTTGCGACTAGAGAGTTGATGCGGCCTTGGGCGAATGCACGGACTTGTTCGTCGCTATCTTTGACTGCCTTGAGCAGGACGCGCGTGGCATCTGGCGTTTGTATCCAGCGCATGGATTGGACTGCCTTGCGTCTTTCCGAGACATTTGGCAGGTGCAGTATTTCTATGACTGAGTGCCTAAGCAACTGAGCACCAGAGCGTTTTTTATTTTCCAAAAAATCTTCCGTGCCGATATGGAAATTGGAAGTTTTCTTACAATCTGGCTTCGAGAAAAATTCCAGCCACAAGATGAGGAATGGCAGGATAAAACCAAACACTGGTGCCGGTGCTACAAGGCCGAAAAGGAGCAGTGTGGCCAACCATTTTTTATTGCGGTAACATGGGGGTAGGCACCGGAGAAAAGCTGGGGCAAAAAAGCAGGATGCCACTAGGTGCAATGCGAGGATTGCAATAGTATGCGGCAGTTGCGACAGGGGCGCGGGAGCCTGTATCTTTTGCAGGAAAAGGAGGACGCAGAGAGTTTCCAGCAGAGCGGCACAAGCCAAGGCCAAGATGGTCAGGACTGGTGCGCATCTGTGACAAATTTTTGGCATCGTGTCCATATTTCCTCGTGGTTTTTACATTCGTTAAACGGTATCAGGCAACCCGTGATAAACTCTCCGTTCGGTTCTGCCTCTTTCGCGTGTTTCAGTATGCGTTCTAAGAAGAGGGTGGCACCGCGCTCTCCAGTGAGAGGCAGCAGGATGCAGACGCACGGGATATGAGTGTCTATTTCGCCAGGGACATCCCCGTTGCGCGTGGTGGCCAGCAAAAGCTGCTCGAGCTTTGCCTGTGTGAAAACACCTTCTTTTGTCGAAGTGAATACGGCGATGTTAGAAATCAGGTTGAAATGTCGGTAGGTGCGGTGTGTGATCGAAATATATTCTTTAAAAAACGATGGCTCGTAAATGCGGAAACGCCCATTTTCTCCAGCTCTCCTAAACTGAGCGGGCTCTTCGCGCCTAGCCTCGATGATGAATGCCGCCCATGAGCAGATGAGCGAGATGGAGCGCACAGTTTTTTTGTTCATTGATATGAACGGCATCCCTGTGATGAGAAGGATAGCAAAAATGTCCTCGTTTATATTTTTAAGCGGCATGGCAGCGATGTAGCTGTTGTGGCGCGGGTCGGGATTGTGTTCCCACAAATCCGGCAAGCTAATTAGCGTCTTTTTTTCTAGGGCAAGCATCACGATTTCGAGTGCCCCCGTTTTCATGGTTTCGGGAAGGTTTGTAGAAGAGCCGTTGTAGGCCGATCGTGTCAGTGTGGTCTCATTTTCAAAACGGTAGATGGCAGCATCGGTGATGCGGGCGTGTCTGCTCAACAGGTTCAGGAGCGTGTGGTCTATGTTTTCGAATCGGCAGTCGTAAAGCATGCGCATGTCGCGGTCTAGTGTGGCGAGATCACCGTCGCGTGTGGCCAATATGCGGTCTAACTCGTCTTTGGACTCGCGCAGGAAATAGAGTTCTTCGTCCAAGTTTCGCATCCTGCCGCTGGCGTGCTTGAATTCTATCGTTAGGCGATCAATCGTTTTTTGAAAAAAGCCCTGCATCTCCCCGCACACGACACCGAGCACCACCAGTGAGACATGGAAGTAAGGTTTCGTCTGTAGTTGCGTCAAAGGTGTTTGGCCATTCTGGATGTACTGGTATGCCATCAGGATTATGGATGTGGCCAGCGCAGTGCCAAACCCGGCGGCGTAGCCGTGCCTGATGCCCATCATGATCGGTATCAGGATGTATGGGGATGGGTTCAGTTTGAACCAGCCAAGATCGTCTGGGCTAAGTAAAAAATTTAATCCCACGACTCCGCCGAAAATAAGGAGTGCATCCCAGAGCACCGATTGCGGCGTGACCAGTCTGTAATCAACAAGAGGGGCTATGCCCAGAGGAAACGAGAGCTTTTTCATGGCACCCGATTCGTCCGTTTTTCAGGCGAAACGGTCATCCTTTCGACTTGTATCCTTGGTCATCCTGCGATGCTGGTTTCTGAAGTTTTTTTGGTGTATGATTTTGTGCCGCATCCTTGGGCTGCGGAGATACAGGCATCAGAGCCACGATGTCTTGGACTGCCTTTTGCGCGGCTGAAGTGAGGGATGAATGCCCAAAACCGACATTTGAGGATGTGCCCTGCCAGAGGACACTGCCGTCTTTCGGGTTCAATAAACGGACGGTCAAACCGATGGCGGGGTCTCCATCCAAGTCCGTTTTATAATGGTACTCATGCACAACGCCCGCTACTAGATAGGCTGCTTTTTTTTCTTTTGCAAAATCTAGGTACTCTTCAAGAGATGGGTCTTTTTTTTCTGCGAGCGGGTCAACAGGAATGTTGTCTATCGCGGCGTAGTGCAACAGGATGCCGCCGCGTTGGACTAGGGATGTGCCGATGATCTGCGTGATAGCTTTGGCGGCATACTCATCGGGGGTGGCATTTTCAAGCGGGATGAGAACCACAGTGGATGGGCTGCATTTCGGGGACGAATTAACACCCTCTTGCAAAGTGGATGCGCAACTGGCAAGCAGTAGCAGCGAGAGGCAAGCGATGCTGTTTTTCATGTTCGTTTTCAATTTGAAACGCTAAAATATCAGCATGGATGTTATCAAAAAAAACATTTAAAAGCAAGTGACATTTCTCGCAGGTCGGAACCAGTGTTGCTATTGGATGGGTTATTGGCATAGCCAACATCAAGAGAAAGCTCCGAGCTTTTTGAAAAGGCGTAGGAGGCACCAGTGGCAAAGTTATAGACAATAGAGCCTTGGTCTTCGGCGTAGTAGCTGTGCGCCGTGAACCGATATTCCCAGTGCGATAGCGGTTTTGCTTTCAGGGAAAGCTGAGCGCCGTGGTGGTTGAGTTCTCTCGACACCAAGCCTCCAGGGTCAGCCGGTAAGTTGGCCTCTTCTGTATCCTTGACGATATCACGCAACATCAAGCCATTTTCGGATGTGTTGCTATATTGGGCGAAAGAACCACGGTAGCCCAAGAGAAGCTCTATTGGATTGTGAATCAGTATGCGGTCGAAAGCAAAGTTGCTACCGAAACCTTCGCCTATGGACTCGCCCATAGCGTAAACTTGGCGCACGGTGCCGTCCCATGCCAGCAGGTAGTCTTTAGATATTGTTGCGTTGAATTTCGGCGTTATGCGGTGCTGGCGCCCGTTCAATAGCTCAAGCGAAAGCCCATCGGTGCATCGTTCGTTCAATGATATTTCGAGCGCGACTTGTTTTTGCGGGTCAAAAGAGTGTGTGACTTCCACGCCGCCCAAGGGGTCGTTCTCTTCGCCACCCAACCACGCACGCGTCTCCCACGCTTCGGTGAATGTGTGTGTCCACGCAATGCGCCCCTCGTTGCGATCGTCTGTCTGTGTGGAGTTTGTGGCGTTGTCCGAAAGGTAGAGTTCATCGCGGAAAAGTGCGACTTCAAGCCGGTCAAAATCGGTGAGAGGAAAATCGTACTGTATCTGGTTGCGCCATGCCCAGTCATCGTGGTAGAGGCTGACAGAGGATTTGGTTTCCAGCTTCGGCAGGCGTGTGCGATATATTTCATCCAGTGCCTTGCGCGCATCATCTTTCAGTTTGGAACTGAAATCGCGGGTGCCAAGAATTTCGCGGTATGCCGAAATTGCCGTGCGCCAGTCGCCCGCAGATTTAGCCGTATAGCCGAGGTCGTTGAGGTATGGGTAGAGGCGTCCTTTCGGGTTTTTCTCCCTGAGTTTTTTCAGGATTTTGAGAGCGGGTTGGAATTGTCCAGCCATCGAAAAAGAGACTGCGTAATAGTACAGGCCGTCTTCATCTTTCGGGTAAAACGAAAGATATTTCAGTGATATCTTACGCAGTTTAGGGGCGTCTTTTTGGTCGAGATAGAGAGCGCAGAGTGCCAGAAGAGTTTGCTTGTCGGCTGGGTGCGTTTGCAACACTTCTTCCAGCAGAGGCTCCGCGTTGCGTGCGTCTCCGAGTCGGGCGTGCAGATAAAGCTTTTCCCTTTTTCCCTCGGCTTCAACGGAAGTCGTCACGGGCTCGTACTCCGCATGGCAGAGCAAAGCCGATAGCAAAAGCACAAAAACCGCTTTTGCAACTTTTTTGGGAAGGCTATTCACTGGCTTGTGAAGTAAGGCAATATTCACTGGATAGCCAGTTCCATTTTGAGGCGATGTATGGCGTAACGCCACGACTGGCGGGCACTTTCCACGGAACCGCGTGCATGGTAGATGTCGCCGAGCATGCGCCAGTCGTGCGCCGTTATGTTTTCCCCACGGGAGAGGAGTCGTTTCTGGAACCGCTCGGCCAGCAGAAGCTGGTTTGTCTCGGAGGCAATGAGCGTGGCTAGGCGCAGGGTCTCGCTAGAATCTGAAGCGATGAGCGGGGCGAGTAATTTTTTGACTTCCTTCTTTTTGTTGTTAGCCAGCAAGGCGTAGGCGTATGCTTGCAGGTATTGCGGGTGCTGCGGGTTCATCTGATAAAGTGATGCGTATATGCGTTCGGACGCCTTGAAATCTTGAACTCCATCGTAAGAATACGCCACGAGTTCGCGGAGTTCTGGCGGAGCCGATTCCGGGTCTGGGATGTGTGCTTTGATGAAGCGGCAGGCACCTTGGTAGTCTTGGATGCTGAGTAAAAGGTTCAAGTACATTTGTATATGCTCTGGTTTTTGCGTGCCTGCAATGTGTGGAGCAATGACATCAATCGCTTCCTTGTATTTCTTTTTGTCCGATAGGATTGATGCCACTTGAAATGCTATATCTGGGTTGGACGAAGAGTGCCTCATCGCGATGTTCAGAGTCTCAAGTTGCTTATCATCTTCGCCGAGCATGTAGTATATGCCGGAGAGTGCCATGAGATGTGCGGGGGTTTCTTCTGGCTCGTAAATCAGCATGGTCTTGTAACATTCGATCTGCGTCTCATAATCTCCCAGAGAATCGGCTAGAATAAGGCATTTTTGAGCTTCCTCCACAGTTTTGAAATCGCGCATTAGATCACGGTAAATGAGCATGCTCTCCTGAAAACGACCTGTCAGGTAGGCCGATTCGGCCAGTGCCGTGCGGGCACCGAAATCGCCAGGCTGCTGCTTACACGCAATGTGCAATGTGCGGTAGGCCGCTTCGAGATTGTTCATTTCAATCTGTAGCTGGCCGAGCTGCAGGAGTGCTTTGAGGTCGTCCGCATGGAATTTCAGGTGTTCTATAAAGTTTTTCTCTGCCATGCCGTATTCGCCAGATCGCATGAGTATTTCTGCAAAGCCAGAGCGGAGCGGATGGTCGCCTTCTGGCGGGACGGCCTTGACGAGTATTTCTAGCAGTTCGCGGTCTCTGTAAAGGCCGGGGTTCAACTCTATTATGCGCTGCATGGAAAGCAGGTCGCCCTTTGCAGAAGTCACAAGGTAAAGATCAAATGCGCGGTGCGTTTTTCCTGCCCACTCCAACCTCTGCGCGAAATCGCGGAGCGGCAGCCGCTCTTGTGGGTGGGTCGCAAGAGTTTTTTCGATCGCTTCGGCACAGGCTTCCAAGAGGCTATTTTCTCCGAGTATTGTCACTTTTAGGATAGCGTTTTCAACGGAGCCAAGCACGAAGTCTTTGCCTGTAATTTTTTCGTGTTCCGAGAGAGACTCCAGTGCTATTTTAGAATTATTGGCGGCTCGCCAAAGGACGAGCAGCACAGCCAGTTCATTATCCTGTGGAGGTTTCAGGCGGAACCGTTCACGCATGGCGATGGCCGCCATTTCGGGGTTCCCGAGAGAGGCTGATTTTTTCTCTACGGACAGCAGGAAAGAGAGCCAGTATTCAGGGGCGTCCAGCGGGTGGCTGCGGCGGATGGTTTGCAGCCAAGGCAGGCACGAAGAGAGCCCGCTCTTGGCCAGAGAAAGAGATTCGGATACCTCGTCCAAAAAGCGTTCTTCCCTATCAAAAAAAAGGAAAGACTCCCAAGCACGCTTGGCCATGTCTAGTGCTTGCGATTCGTCCAAAAAAGGCTCGTTTTTTTCTTTAAGAAGGGCGTGGCGATTCAGTCGTATTTTTGCAAATTCCAGATCGGAGTCTTCCCTGTCATCCGACATTACAGCCATGAGCAGTTGGGCGGGCTCGTAGTGGCCATCGGCGACAAGGCGGACAAGAAAGCGTTTGTCGTTGGAGATCATGGTGGCCGAGATCAAAAGGACTAGGGCGACCATGAAAAGAAGCAGTCCGTTTGGCAGTGGGGGTCCGCCATGTCTTGGGAGTTTAGGAATCAGCGAAGGCCGCTTTTTTTTGCGTTTCAAAAACATGCCACCTCCGCTTCGGCTTCCTTGGGAAGTTCTAGTTCAAGCCGCCCTTGCGCGTCGGACTTTTTTTTGAGCGTCTTGCCATTGACCGTGATTTTAATTTCACTTTGCTGCGAAAGCCCGCCGAAAATCACGCGGGCATCGCGGTAATCTTTGGTGTTGAAACGGGCTTTTTTTTCTCCCATTTCAGAAAAATATATTGGGGCAGTGCTAGAGACCAGAAAAAGGTGCTGCTTTACATCCCGTGCCAGCACTAGCTTACTTTTGCCAAGCGGTGAAGCGTGGATGTAGATGAAACCGTTTTCGCGGTTGTATCCGAGGATGCCCTCCGATGCATGAAGGTCTGGGAGCAGACCTTTGTCGGGGATGCGGAATGTCCGCGCTGCGCCATGGTTGGCCAGCACCCAAGAGTTATCTGATCTCCTGTAAACAGATGTCCTGCGATCGTCTTCGACCATGTGAGCGAACTCCGCCGCAGTGATGGCGTGCAGTGGCTGTTTCAAAACCCACTCATAATTGTTTTGCAGCGGGCGCAGTGCCTCCAGCCTGTCGCCGCAATAAACATGGTAGTAGAGCCCAACGGGTTTGAGGCGGCGCGGCGTCTCTGTCATCTGGAATGTTTCCAACACTCTAGCGAAGCCACCCCATAGCGGGCCTTCGAAGTCATGCGTGTAAAGCATCTCGTTTTGCATGGCGCAGTGGATTTGTAGATGATTTTTCCAAGGGACAGAGCGCGGTTTTACCATGATGGCGGAAGGGTGTATTTTTGAGGCGAATGTGTCGCCGCCGTTCATGTTCGGGAGACCGAGTCTCTCCGTGACAGCCAATGCTTCGGGGCCTGGGCGGCAGTTGCCAGACCAAAGAAAAATCTCCACTTTTTTGTCAGGCGGCAGGAGCTTTTCGTTGATGTAGTTCACCGACCCTACGATCTCCCTTTCCACATCCACCGTATTTAGCTTGTAGTTTTTGGCGAGGATGAGCCCACGCTCTTTGTACACACCCATCTTGTTGTCGTCTGGCATCCAAAAAAACGGGTGCGTGTAGGTGTGAGATGCCGCCTGAATATTCGGGAGCGCGAAAATGGATCGGGCTATTTCTTCGAGTACAGCCTCATCTTCCGGTGGTTGGTTTTCTATGTGCGCCCTGATTTCCGATTCTATGATGGAGAATGTGACGGGGAACGGGTAGCGTTTGAGCACTTCGTCCCTGATTATCTCCGATGATCGCATGCCTTTGACAACTGCCGACATGTTGCGAAATCCGTCGCCGTCTATGTGACTGAAGAAAACGCGCAGCCCGTCACGCGTGTTTGGGTCGCAGACGGGGCGCATTTCATCGCCCAAGATTTCCGAGAGGAAAGCAAACGGGTTGAGCACCCACAGCTCGTAATAGTCAGGCCGCGTGAATGTGATGAACGGTTCCAGAGCAATCCCACCCCATTCGGTTGTGAAAACTGCGTCATGACGGAAAGGTTCTGTCGCTGGGCTTTCGATTTCTAGGGAGAGATGCAGGGCGGCATCCTTGGGAGCCGAAATGGGGTAGTAAGTTGAAGCGGGCGTGTTGAGCGGGGTTTCGAAGCCGATTATGCTTGGGTTTACTGCGAGGACGGAACGGACTTTGGCGATACGCTTCCGATTGTTTTTTTTATCTTTCACTGGGGCGGTGTCGGGCCGTTTTGTTGTGCGTTGCACCTCATCCGTGGCGGGCAGGGGCGGTTTTCCGATCGTAACGCCAAGTTTTTTTGCGAAACTAATTGCAGCATCCGACTGCAGTTGATCGAAGGGAAGTCGTCCGATGAAAACGAGTTTTACACCTTTCTCTTTTTGTTCTAGGAGCCACTCTGCCAAGCCAGATTCCTGCTGCTGCGAGATTTTCAGGTAGCGGTCTAAAATGATGGCGCGGCAGGATGGGCTTATGCCAGACGCCAAAGCCTCTGGTATTGTGGCGTAATCAACTTTGAACCCCATCCATTCCAGCGGCATTTGGAGCGCATTGCTAACAAAAGAGTCGCTGGGCCAAAGGAGGCCTTGCTCGCTGTTTCCATAAATAGCCAAAATGCGGTCGTGAACTGGCTGTAGCGGAGCGGAATGTCGCCCAGAAAAATCTGGTGTGGTGACTAGGGCGTGGAAGCCGAGGGCAGATATTTTTTCGGCTGTCTGGCGCGGGGTGTCTGGGGCATCTGGGTCTGCAAAATCTGCTATGAAAATCTGGCGGCCTCCGGCTGCGATGGGCTCTATTTTGGAAAGGAGCCAGCGCGTGTCAGCTTGGGATACGGGGAGATATTTTTTTTGCTGGAACGAGTAAGTGTTAAAAAGAGATTCCACAAGGAGTCCGTCAACCGATGGAGCAACATCTGGGAAGAGCGAGAAGCCACGGTTGATGAGGATGAATTTGTCTGGGTTGGATGCGCGGAGTTTTTGCACGAGCGCAATCAGCCCTTTGCGGAAAGAGGCGGCTCGTTGCGGGTAAAGCGAGGCGAGAGTGTCCACGCTTTCTGGGGTGTCCAAGAAAAAGCCGTCGAAACCTTTATTAAGGATTTCTGGGACGAGTTCTCCCAGCACGAAACCATGCCATTGATCGGATGAGACATCCATCAGGTCGCTTTTCCAAAGCTCATTTTTTCCTAGTGATGGAATGCGCAGTTTACGGACTTTATCTTTGTATGGGGCATCGTGAGCCACCTCCACCACACTGAGGTAAGCCAGCACCTTATTGCCTGCGTGCTTGGCTGGAGCCAAGTCAGCTTTGGCGTTGGGATGGATTATGGAGATGTCGTAAGCAATGAGATCCGATGGCGATGGTTCTTCCGAGTAGTTGATATTGAAAGTGATGGCGTGCAGGGGCGATGCAAAAAGATATGCAGCGAGCACCAATAGAAAATAAATCCACTGCCTACCAGCCTCGGCTAGTTTATTTTGGAAACCTTTCATTATCATTGGACAAAGTAAGTGGGCGGCTATATAAAAGCAAGCATCCTAGCCTATGGTCAAAAAGTTTAACATATTGGTAGTAGATGACGAAAGTGCCATTTGTTATCTCTTGACGCAAGCACTCCAAAATGAGCAGACGGAGGTTTGGGAGGCTACTACTGGGACGCGAGCCATACAGATTGTAGAGCAGCATCCGTTGGATCTAATTTTTCTGGATGTTTCGTTGCCTGACTATACGGGCTTCGATGTCTGTAAGAAAATAAGGCAAAGCCGCCACAACGCAAAAACCCCTATCATCATGATGTCGGGCATGGATGTTCCCATGGTTCGCGCTGACGGGCTCGGGGCTGGCGCCACGGATTTCATGGGCAAGCCTTTGAACATTTTGAAACTGCGCGACTATGTGTCCAGCTACCTCAAATCCAAGACGGCAGTAGGCAACCTGAGCGAGAACCAGTCGCAGACCGTGAGCGACCACGACCAGACGCGACGCCTGATCAAGGAGAGCCAAGACCTTTTTCACGCCCTGATAAACAATTCGCCGTCCATCATTTTCATAAAGGACTTGGACGGGCGCTACCTGCAATACAACGACACATTCCAAATTCTTTTTAACAAAAACAAAATCGCTTTGATCGGGCGTACCGATAAAGACCTTTTTGACAGCCGCATAGCCGAGCTGTTGCGCGAGTCAGACAGGCAGGTTATTGAGCAGAAACAGTCCATCAAACTGGAACAGGTTTTTCCGACCGAGGAGCAAGTGCGCACTTATCTTTCGGTGAAGTTTCCGCTGACCAACTCTTTGGGGGAAGTGTTTGCCGTCTGCACGATAGCCACCGACATCACCGAGCGCAAACACGCTGAGGAGCAGCTCACTTACTTGGCATCGCACGACATGGTCACGGGCCTGCGCAATCGGCACTATTTCACAAACCGCCTTGCCAGTTTTATAGGTGATGGTGGGGATGGAGCCGTCCTGTATATTGATTTGGACAATTTTAAAGTGATCAACGACACGCTCGGCCACGCCACTGGAGACAGGGCACTGGCAGAGATAGCCAGAATTGTGCAGAGCAAAATGAACCGCCCGTGTGAAATGTCGCGTCTTGGCGGGGATGAGTTTTCAATGATCCTGCCCAAGGCTGACCAGGACGAGGCCGAAAAAGTGGCCAAACACACTCTGGAACTGATTTCAAAAATCACCTTCGCCGAAGGGGGAGAAACTTTCTGGATGGGGGCGTCCATAGGCATAGCGATGTACGACGGAGCATCCGCTACCAACGAAGTTATTTCTCAGGCCGACATGGCTGGCTATGCAGCCAAGAGGAAAGGCGGCGGGCACTACGAGGTTTTCCGTCCGAAAGAGATGAAAGGCATGAGGCAGGATTACGGCCTTACGGCAAAGCTGAACCATGCAATAGCCAACGGTAAACTGGAGCTTTGGTTCCAGCCCATCGTGGACCTCAAGACGCGCAAAACGGAGTACTACGAAGCACTGGTAAGACTGCGCGATGAGAACAACGAGATTATCATGCCGGGTGTTTTCTTGCCGATAGCGGAGCGAACGGGGATTATTTACCACATGGACAGGTATGTGATAAAGCTCTCGGCTGCGTATCTCAAGTCCAACCCCGATCTAAAACTTTCCATAAACCTCTCCGCCCAATCAATCGAGTTCCCTGATCTGTTTAGCTATATCCAAGATACTTTTTCGCAAGCGGGCGTGAAGCCTAGCAGAGCCGTGTTCGAGTTGACAGAGACCATGATCGCCAGCGACCTCGCTCAGGCAAGGACTTTCGTGGAGCAACTCCAGCGTGAAGGTTTCCTTTTCGCTCTGGACGATTTCGGCTCCGGATCGTCCTCACTCAAATACCTGCGCAATTTACCGGCTAATGTGGTCAAGATAGACGGTGTTTTCATCCGCGATTTGGCCAAAGATATTATCAACCAAACGATGGTTCGCTCCATCAATGAAATGAGTCACCTGCTGAACATGCGCACGGTAGCCGAGTTCATAGAGGACGAAGAGATAGTTAAAAAACTTATCGAGATAGGCGTGGATCACGGGCAGGGATATTTTTTCAGCAAGCCGCGCAGTGCCATCGAACTGGGCTTCACCGTTCCCGGTGCTTGATTTTATCTGCGCTGCGATAAACTAGAACCACGAAGGTAGCCAGTATGTTTTTTAAAAAAATTTTATGCGTTTTGTGTTTTGCGATTACGCTGAACCCTGCCTTGGCACAGGACGAAAGCCAGCCGATGCGTGCGGTTTTGGTTTCCGAGGTTTCCTCTGTCGCCCCTGGCAAACCGTTCACTGTCGCGATCGTCCTCAAGATGCAGCCCCCGTGGTATGCCTATTGGAAAAACCCGGGCGAATCTGGTTTTCCCATGAATGTCGAATGGCAGTTGCCACCAGGATTCAAGGCCAGCGATATCCGGTTCCCTTACCCGCAGCGCGTTTCATCTTCGGGGATGATTTACTACGCGCTAAAAGGCGAGATTTGGTTTTTGGCGGAAATCGTTCCACCACCTTCACTAAAAGATGCTGGTCTCTCTATCAAAGGAAAAGCCGAATGGCTGGGGTGCAGCGACATCTGTGTGCCTGGTAGCGCGACACTGAGTTTGTCTCTTCCCGTTGGCGCGGGGAAGCCGAACGCATCTTTTTCTAAAGCTTTTGCCCAAGCTAAGTCTCAGCTACCCCGTTCGCCGACCGATCTTGGCTGGAAAATTTCTTTGGGCGAAGGAGGCGCGCGGAGGGAAGGGCGCATCGCGATTGTGCCGCCCGCAGGCACGGGGTTGCGCGATGCCGTGTTTTTTTCGGAAACAGAACCTCTGGTTGACCATGCCAAAGAACAGGTTTTTAAAGGTGCAGGCGACGGCAAGGCAGAGTTAGTGGTGCCGCTCTCTGAAGGCGCTGGCGCATGGCTTGCCAACGCAAAAGGTGTTTTGGTAGCGAATGTGGACAAAGGCGAGCATATCGCCCTCGAAATTCTCCCAGCGGCATCTGTCGTGTCTGGCATCAAAGGGGCGGCAAGCACACAGTTTTCGGCAGGCGATTTCATTTCGCACATTTTTTATGCGTTTTTGGGAGGGCTGATACTCAACGCCATGCCGTGCGTGCTTCCTGTCATATCATTAAAAATACTCGGGTTTTTGCAGCAGGGCGGGGATGACCGTCGAAAACTTATCAAGCACGGAGCCGTTTTTTCTTTCGGTGTGTGGTTCTCGTTTTTGGCCATGGCAACCACGCTTCTTATATTGAGAGCAGGCGGAGAAAAAGCGGGGTGGGGTTTCCAGTTCCAATCGCCCGTTTTTCTAGTTTTTATGGCATCGCTTATTTTAGTGATGGGCATGAGCTTGTTCGGCGTCTTCCAGATAGGAGCATCGCTCATGGGTGCTGGTCAAGAGTTGACTGGCAAGGAGGGGTTGAAAGGAACATTTTTTAGCGGAGTGCTGGCCACCACACTCGCCACGCCATGCACAGCACCGTTTATGGGTGCCGCGCTTGGCTACGCATTCGTTCAACCGCCGCTAGTCACGCTGCTGGTTTTTTCGTCGTTGGCGGCTGGCATGTCCGCTCCGTATTTCGTTTTTTCACTTTATCCTCAAGGGTTGAAGCACCTCCCTAAACCTGGCCTGTGGATGGAGCAGTTTAAACAGTTCACTGGTTTTCTGATGATGGCTACGCTGCTTTGGATTCTGTGGATTTTCGGCTCCGTGCGCGGCGCGGACGATCTGGTGCGGCTGGCTGCCTTCTGCCTTGTCCTCGGGCTGTGTTGCTGGATTTACGGACAGTTTGTGACACCATCGGCCACGGGGCGGGCTCGCCTTATCGCGTGGGTCTCCATCCTGTTTCTCGTGCTGTTTGCATCTCTGAAAATCTTGCGCCCAGCTCTGCTTTCTGGTGAGGAATTAGCCCGTGAATCACAGGGCGCGGCAGGCATCCCGTGGAAGCCTTTTACTAAGCAGGTGCTGGATGACGCCTTGCGTTCTGGGCAGCCAGTTTTTGTGGATTTTACGGCGGCGTGGTGTCTGACATGCAAGGTCAACGAAAAGACTGTGCTAGAAACGGCAGCCACCAGTGCGCTTTTTAAAGAAATGGGCGTGATACCGATAAAAGCCGACTGGACACTAAGGAACCAAGAAATCACAGAGCTTTTGGCGGCCAACGGTCGAACTGGGGTGCCGTTCTATCTTTTTTATCCAGCCGGAAACAGGAGCGAGCCGGTTCGACTCCCAGAGGTGTTAACCCAAGGTGTTTTGGCAGAAAAGCTAAAGGGAGTTGCGAAATGAGTGGCGCGGTTGTTAATCTGATCAAAGGCGGGACGCACCGATGCCTTGAAGGGCATCCATGGATTTACGCCAGCGAGATAGCTGGTGTTGAAGGCGATCCGTCTAAACCATGCGGCGCGGAAGTCAGGGATGCTGCCGGACGATTGATTGGTGGCGGACTATGGAGCGCGGAGTCGCAGATCAGGGTCAGACTTTTTTCGTTGCGGGAAACAGTTTTTACCAAAGACCTTTTGCGCGAAAGGATGTCCCGCGCCGGAGCTGCACCGTCGCGTGCTGGCCGGGCTTGCGGAAGGCTGGTCTGGTCTGAGGCGGACGGCTTGCCTGGGCTGGTGGTTGACCGCTACGATGACACTATCGTCGTGCAAATTCTCCACGCCGGCATGGAGATGTGGCGCGGTGAGATATTGGCTGCTGTGCGCGATATTTTTTCTCCGGCGGTGTTACTGGATCGCAGCAACGCCCCCGTGCGACTCGCGGAGGGGCTCCCGCTGCGCGTGTCGGTGGAGGCGGGTGCATACGCTTCGCCGCGTGTCCACAAAGTGGGGAATGCACTGTTTGAAATAAATCTGCTCACGGGTCACAAGACTGGTGCCTACCTCGACCAAGCCGACAACTACGCGCTTGTCTCCGCGCACGCCTCTGGGCGCAAGGTGCTGGACTGTTTTTCAAACACGGGCGGTTTCGCCGTCCATTGCGCCATCGCTGGTGCTGCGTCTGTGGATGCGGTGGAGTCATCGTCCGCCGCAGTTTCAGAGGGCAAAAAAAACGCGGCTTTGAACCAAGTCGGTGTCGTATGGCACGAGGCCAACGCCTTCGACTGGCTGCGGCAGGCGCACACGCAAAAGCGTCGCTACGACTTGGTTGTTTTAGACCCGCCTTCGTTCACCAAAACCCGCGACCGCGTCCGTGAAGCCGTCAGGGGCTATCGCGAGATACATGTCCGCGCACTGCATTTACTGAAGCCTGGCGGGCTCCTCGCTACCTACTGCTGCTCGCACCATGTCACGCCTCCTATTTTTGAGGAGATGCTGCGCGAATCTGCGGGCGATGCTCACAAGCAGTTGCGCTTAGTGGCTCGCCACTCGCAGAGCATTGACCACCCTGTTTTGATCAATATGCCCGAGTCAGAATATTTGAAAGGGTGGCTGCTTGAAGTGGTATAAAAAACTTTGTCAGGCAGCATGTTTTCTGTTTTTGAGTAGTGGCATTTTGCCCGCCCAAAAAGCTGCTGCTGAAATGCCCAGTGACGGCCTCATCCGCACGCTGGATGCCGATGGATGCGAATGGGTTTTGAACAAGCCAGGGCGTGTGATGGTGGTGATCTGCGGAAACTCTTCAGACCAAGACGACCTGCGTGCTTGCGGTAAATCTCTGGACGAATTTCAGGGTAGGCGTGATTTCAGGGCTATCGTGGTTGTTGATTTGAGGGGGAGTTTAGCGAATTTAGCCAAGGGATACACATGCAGGCGGATGAGCCGCGGACTAGATGCGGAGGCTCTGCGCATTAAGCCAATCTACCGCGATAAAGGCAACCGTGGCGATCCGAGGCCAGACATAGGCTCTGTGGCCGATTTCGACGGGCAGCTTTGCACGCGACTCGGGTGGGGCGTTGCGGAGAAAGGTGTGCGAACTGTTGTTTTCGACAAGGGCGGGACGGAAAAATACCGTGGCCGTTTCCCAGATAACGCTGGCGACTTGCGAAAAGCTGTGGCGAAACTCGTTGATGCCAGTAAATGATGTGGCTGGCTCAAGCCCAAAATCCATGCGTCTGTTTTTGCTGGTAGATTTCTGAATAAAGGCTATGTCCGTTCAAATGAAAAATATTTTTATTCTGGCAAGCGGGCTTTTTCTTGTTACGGTTTCGGCAGTTCAAACAAAGGCTCAATCTGTGTCACTAGCAACCCAAAAAGATAAAGTCAGCTACAGCATCGGCGTGAATATCGGTGGCTCAATGAAGCACCAAGGTGCCGACCTCAACCTAGACGCGGTCGCCGCTGGGATGAAGGCAGCATACAAGGGCGATGCGCCTGCTTTGACAGAAGCCGAGATGCAGCAAGTTATGTCTGCCTACGAAAAAGAACTCAACGACAAGAAAAGCGCGAGCATGGCGAAGGCAGGATCGGACAACATAGCAAAAGGAAAAGCTTTCCTCGCTGGAAACCAGAAAAAAGATGGCGTTCAAACAACCCCGAGCGGGCTACAATATAAAATTTTAAACCCCGGCTCTGGCCGTTCTCCGAAAAGCACGGACACTGTGGTCACACACTACCGTGGCACGCTCATTGACGGGATAGAATTTGACAGCTCATATAAAAGAGGAACACCGGCATCTTTCCCGCTCAACGCCGTGATTAAAGGCTGGACTGAAGGCATACCGCTCATAAAAGAAGGCGGCAAAATACAGCTCTTTGTCCCCCCAAACTTGGCTTACGGCGAGCGCGGAGCCGGGCCGATAATCACGCCAAATTCTACACTAATCTTCGAGGTGGAGCTGCTCTCTATCCAGTAATGGGAGCATGGACATTCCTGTCCGCATCTTTTCCCATGCAATGTTACGAAAGTTTAAGTTTAAGGGTTTAGGGTTGAAGAGTTTTAAAAAACTTCCTTCGTGATTGAATCTCTTTTCTTCTCACGCAAAGACACAAAGACGCTAAGAAGATTTTAACCACGAAGCAAAAGCCCATTGAAAAATGAGGCTGTAAAATATGGTAACTTTTGATAAATTAGGGCGGCATGCATGATCGGCGTTTATCTATAAATAATTATCCATAAACAATTTGATGTTTCGATTTCGTTATTCGATTTCATCCCCGCCCCTTGTCCCTGTCTTCGCCAGATTAGTCCCTTTGGAACAGCCCATTGATGAACATGAAAGCTAGGACACCGCCGCCGATAATAATGAAAGTGGCGACTAGCCGCCAAAAGACATCGTTGTTGGCAACGCCCCACACTGCCAGAATACAGGCGACTATGCTTGCGAACAGGCAGCCTGAAAGCGTGTAAAAACACCCTTTTTTTACAAGTTTAGGATCCACATATCCCATGTGCTTTGTTTCGTATTGCTCCCGCAGATGCCGCTCTTGTGGCTGGAGCACTATAGTGGGGGGTATTTCTGTTTTTGTTGCGTTTTCGATGTTCATGTCTGTTTCCTTTGGTTGTTGTTGAATTTACAGCAAGCCGCTCCATGCCAACCAGCCTAAAAGCACCGCAAATGGGAAAGCCGCCAGACTGGCTCCAGCAGCGCACAGCACGCCGAATTTATTGAAGCGTGTTTCGATGCAAAACGGAAGTACCACCAACCCTTCAACTCTTCAACTTAAAGATCAATAACTCAAGGTTACACCCAAGTGCCCGCGTGAGTCGTAGCGTCTGTTCGCCCCGCTGTCTATCAACTGCCAACCGTAGTCGAACTTCACGCTCAGGTAGCTCGACACCCCGTAGCGAACACCGCCCCCAGCACTTGAAAGTTCAGCATCTTTGTTCTGGCCCCACATCGGCTTCCACTGTTCCTCCACGCCGTAATCCCAAAATGCCAAAAATTGCAGGGAATCCCGCATCTTCGCCCACCCCATCTCTACAAACGGACTCACCGACGGCGTCCTCAGCTCTTGCGAGAAAAGCCAACCTTCGTCTCCGTTGGCCTCGCGCTCGTCGTAACCACGCACCGTGCTCGCCCCGCCTATCCCCAGCGTCTCGCTGGAGAGCAGGTTCACTTCCGCTCCGCATCTTCCGATTTCGGCGGCAAGATGCCACCGCTCCATTCTCGCGCTTTGCGTCTTCCTTTCGAAATTCGATTTCGATTTCGTTATTCGATTTCATCCCGCTTCGCCGCTCAGGACAGTGCTTCAAGTTTGAACGACTCGATGGCGCAGAGCGTTCTTTCGGCCAAGTTATCGTATGGCTTCGTGTGTGGCGGCTGGAACCACGGGAATGCTCCTAGCAAGTCATGTGTCACTCGTATTTCGCCATCGCAAACCATGCCGCTTGCAATGCCGAATGTGGGTATGCCCGTGCGCACTGTAAGCAGCGCGGCCACTTCAGGCACGACGCACTCTAGCACCAGCGAAAAACAGCCAAGCGATTCCAGCAACAAGGCGTCTTCTAAAAGGCGGCTCTGTTCCTCACCAGTTTTGCCTTTTCGTTTGTAACCGCCTTCGGAAAGAACCTGCTGCGGGAGCATCCCGAGATGCCCCTGCACGGGAATGCCCTCGGAATGCACTGCGCGGATGCTTTCGGAAATCTCTGAGCCGCCTTCCATTTTTACTGCATCGGCTCCGGCATCCATGAGTAGGCGCGAGTTTGTAACGGCTTTTTCAGGAGTGCAGTAAGTTTGGAAAGGGAGGTCGGCTGTTACCAGTGCGCACGGCTGCGCACGGGAGACAGCCCTGAGATGGTGCAACATTTCGTCCATCGTGACATGTGTGGTGTCGGGGTAGCCGAGAACCATCATCCCGAGCGAGTCGCCCACATGCAATATTTCTACGCCAGTTTGATCCAGCAGCCTAGCAGACGGGTAATCGTAGGCGGTAAGCGCAAGCGGGCGTGGGTGACGCCCTTTCATGAGCTTCACGCTTTCAACTGACAATTTTGATGGTTGTGTCTTGTTCACGGGCGAGCAGTTGGTTTAGCAGATTCAAGATTGTGACAGATTGTTTGGATAAAATCAAATCGGGACGCAAATGAGCCAGCGGTTTCAGGACGAAAAGGCGTTCTGCCATGCGCGGGTGCGGTAGTGTGAGTGCTGGCGTGGAGAGTGTGATCTCCCCACAGTAAAGCAGGTCTAAATCCAACGGACGCGGGCTGTTCCTCGGAGCGTCTGCCTGGCGACCTCTCTCGGATTCGAACATTTTGAACAGCCCCAAGAGCGTTTCAGGCGAGTGGGAACATGGGAAAATGGCCACGGCGTTGATGAAGTCAGGTGAGCCCGGCGGGCAATCTACTGGACGCGTGCGGTAGAGTGGCGAAACTTCCAAGGTGGATTTTGTCCTACCACATTTGAGCGAGTCCAGAAATGCAAGTGCGGCTCGTATATGACTCAGTGGATCGCCCATGTTGGAGCCGAGAGCCACGGCTGTTTCGCGCTCAGGATTCGTTGTTGTCACCGCAAAAAAAACGCCGAGCCATGTGGCCCGGCGTTTTGGTTTAAAATGTTGGTTAAATTGATGTTCAGGCTTTCACATGCTTGTTTACTAGCTTGGTCATCTCAAACATGGTGACGGTCTTCTTGCCGCCGAAAACAGCGGTGAGAGCAGCGTCGGCGTTGATGTTTGTTTTGACTTTTTTGTCCTGCAGGTTGTTCTTCTTGATGTAAACCCACAGCTTCTTGGTCAGTTCCGTGCGAGGAAGCGGCTTTGCGCCTACGATTGCCGCGAGCTTTTCATCGGGCTGCACCGGCTTCATGAACTGTGCGTTCGGGGTGCGCTTTACTTTTGCTTTGGCTGCTGGCTTTTTGGCCGGAGCTGCTTTTTTGATTGGTTTGACTACTTTGACTGCTTTTTTCGCTGGTTTTTTTGTTGGCATACGAGTGAAGTTTTGCACGCTGCACAGTGAAAATCAATCTTTTTTTATGGGTAAAATGAAATTTGGGTGCAGGACAAAAATCTTTCATCAAGCGGCGAGAGGCAGGGAACTTTTTTCTGGAGAGGACGAGTCGAGGTGGTATTTCCAGAAAGA
>JAIFLJ010000084.1 GCA_020049135.1 bacterium
GCTTTCTCGATGTGCCAGCATAGCTGACAACCTAACACCGTTTTACTTTTGTATCAAGTTGTTTTTGCTAGGAGCCTTATTCCAATGAGTCACCATGTTCTGCGAACACCACGAACAATGAAAATGGAGGGTGGATATTTGACATTCTGCGCCTAGCCTCGCGGGCGAGACGCACCGCGCTCCTTTCCGAAAGCGGCGGGGGACGCCGCTTCTACTTTCTGCTCCCGCTCCTTTTCTCTTTTTCTCTTACCACTTTTCTCTTGCCCCTTGCCCCTTGCCCCTTGTCGCTTGCCTCTATTTTCAAAGGAGCCGAAAATGCTGGTGTGACACCAGCGTTCCCAGTCAGAAAATTACTGTGTCATCAATCAATTATGATGTCGCGGTATGTTTTCCCGGCTGGAATGAACGGCAGCACATGCTCGGTGTATGGAGTTAAAATATCGAGCACATAGGCTTCTTTGCTGTCGAGCATCCTTTGTATGGCTGCGTCCAAGTCCTTGCGATTGGAAACGCGTTCGCATTTCACGCCAAACCCTGCGCAAATTGCTGGGTAATCTGGGTAGATACGCTTCGGGTTTTGAGGGTCGCCCAGAAATGTGTGACCCCTGATGCTCTGGTAGAAACGGTCTTCCCATTGCACAACCATGCCTAGGTGCTGGTTGTTCAGGATCATTGCTTTGACTGGGATATTTTCAATGTGCGCGGTGGCCAGTTCTTGGATGTTCATGAGGAAGCTGCCGTCCCCGTCAATATCAACCACTTGCTTGTTTGGGTAAGCCACTTTAGCACCAATCGCTGCCGGGAAACCAAAGCCCATGGAGCCGAGCCCCGCCGATGTGATGAGCGTGCGTGGGCTGGTGAAGTCGTAGAATTGGCCAGCCCACATCTGGTGCTGCCCCACGCCTGTGGTGATGATCGCATCGCCACCAGTGAGTTCGTAAAGGCGGCGTATGGCGTATTGAGGCTGGATCACATCCTTGGAGTCGTTCCACTTGAGAGGGAATTCTTTTTTCCATTCAGCAACGCGCTGTAGCCACGGTTTGAAGGAGCCTTTTGTCGGGTTTTCCCACAGCCTGTTCAACCCTTTGAGAACATCTCGCAAGTTGGCTTGTATGGGGAGGTGGACGCAACGGTTTTTATTGAGTTCTGAGTTGTCTATATCAATATGCACGATGGTGGCGTGCTCGGCGAACTTCTCCACTTTGCCTGTCACGCGGTCGTCAAAACGCACGCCAAAAGCAAGCACCAGATCGGCTTCGTTCACGGCGTTATTGGCGGCCACGCAACCGTGCATCCCAAGCCACTTGAGCGATAGCGGATGCGTCTCGGGAAATGCTCCGCAGCCCATGAGTGTGGTGGCTACTGGTATATGCGTTTTCTCCACGAATTTGATGAGTTCGGCTGATGAGCCAGATGTGATCACGCCGCCGCCTGCGTATATGACGGGGCGTTCTGATTTGCGGATGTGCTCTAGGATGGCAAGCAGGTCGTTTTCTCTCGGCTTGGGCGGGAACTGGTAGCCTCGCAGTGTGACTTTATCTGGGAAAACTGGGTTTATGTAAGACTGCTGTATATCTTTCGGCAAGTCTATCAGCACTGGCCCTGGACGCCCTGACTGGGCTATGTAGAAAGCCTCTTTGATGACGCGTGGCACCTCAGCCAGCGATGTCACGAGATAGCTGTGCTTCACAACGGGGAGCGTCATGCCGAACATGTCGGTTTCTTGGAACGCGCTTTTCCCTATCAGGTGGGAGGCCACTTGGCCTGTGATGGCCACTAGAGGGACGCTGTCGAGGTATGCGTCCGCTAGGCCAGTGATAAGATTAGTGGCACCAGGGCCGGATGTGGTCATGCAAACGCCAGCTTTGCCCGTGGCACGCGCGTAGCCTTCGGCGGCAAAAATGCCGCCTTGCTCGTGGCGTGGGAGCACTGTGCGGATTTGTGTGGAGCGGCGCAGCGACTGGTGCAGTTCCATGCTTGCGCCGCCGGGGTACGCGAAGATGACCTCTACGCCCTCGTGCTCTAAGCACTGTATGACGAGGTCGGCGCCGCGCACCTGTGCTGCTTGGCTGTGGGTTTCCTTGCGTATTTTTTTATTCGCTGGTTCTTTTTTTAGGATGGTCTTCGCCTTCATAGTTGGCGGAGTGTATTGATTTATCGTCTGACTGCAATTTTAAACTTTTTTTGCGTGCTCCGTGTATTCTGGCTTGCGGTAGGCTGAAAAATGATTGCATTATAGCCAGACAAATAAATGAAAGAAGCAAACACACATCCCGACGGAATACTGCTGGTGGACAAACCAGCAAAATGCACCTCGCACGACATCGTTGATTTCGTGCGCAAAAAATTTCGTTTCAAAAAAGTGGGGCACTGCGGGACGCTAGACCCGCTGGCCACGGGGCTGATTATCCTCACGCTAGAGCGCGGCACCAAAATACAGGACTTGCTCATGTGCGAGGACAAAATTTACGAGGGCACTATGAAGCTCGGTATATCTACCGATACGCAGGATGCTGAAGGCCAAACCATAGAAGAGAGGCCGCTGCCGCAAGGCTTAGATGACGCCGCTGTCATGGCCGCGTTCGACAAGTTTAAAGGGGATTTTTACCAGACCCCGCCGATGGTTTCAGCCATCAAAAAAGACGGCGTCCCGCTCTACAAACTTGCACGCGAAGGCAAAGTGGTGGAACGCCAGCCGCGCCTGGTGCATATCCGCCGGTGGCAGGTTTCTAGGATAGAACTTCCAGAGGCGGATTTCACTGTGGAATGCAGCAAGGGTTTTTATGTGCGGACATACTGTCACGACATCGGTGAGCACCTCGGTTGCGGTGGGCACTTGAAAGCTTTGCGCCGCACGCAGTCGGGAAATTTCAGCGTGGCCAACTCTCTCACCGTGGAAAAAATTCAGGCCATGAACTCCATCGTTGATCTGGTTCCCTTTATCCTCACGCTGGCTCAAGTTAGCAGGATGCGCCGGACTTGAAAATTTTCCGCACGCCATTCTCCGACCCGGGCACAATCCGGGAGCCGGTCTGTTTGGCGATCGGTGTTTTTGATGGTGTTCACCGTGGGCACCAAGCACTGATACAGGCACTCGTCCGTGCGGCTGCTGAAAAAAATGGCGTCCCAGCTCTAGCGACTTTCGACCCGCACCCGCGCATAGTCCTGCATCCAGAGATGCCATTCCATGTCCTGACTTCTACGACACATAAGCTGCGGCTTTTCAAAACTTACGGTGTTGGTGCCGTTTATCTGATTCCGTTTTCGCTGCCGTTCGCATCTCTTGCACCAGAGGATTTTTTGGACAAGCTCCATCTGGCCTGCCCAACGCTTGCCACGGTTGCCGTCGGGGAAAAATGGCGCTTTGGCAGCAAGCGTGAGGGGTCGCTAGATATGCTCAGGAAGAAGGGCGAAGAACATGGTTTTGATGTGCTGGAGCACACTCTTGCCGACTGGGATGGGCGTCCTGTGAGCAGCACGCGCATACGCGAAAGTCTGAAAGTGCCACGGCTTGATGAGACCCGCGAACTCCTTGGGAGGCCGTTTTCGCTTTACGGGAAAGTGGTCAGAGGAAACCAGATCGGTCGCACTTTGGGTTTCCCCACGGTCAACCTAGATTGCAACCATGAAAATCTTCCGAAATTCGGCGTTTACGGTGGGTTGGCTGAGTTGGAAGATGGCAGCAGGCACAAAACCGCCATCCACATCGGCCCAAAGCCCACGGTGGGCATACAGGTTCCGACGGTGGAAGCGCATATTTTAGATTTTTCGGGCGATCTCTACGAGCAAGAGATTGAGCTGCACATGTTCGACTTTCTACGCAAAGAAAAATCTTTTGACGGCGTCCAAGTGCTGCGCAGGCAGATAGAGGAAGATGTGCGGCGCGTCAGAGATGGGTCATTCGGTGTGGGTTTTTAACCTAATCTGACGAAGCCTTGCCAAGGGAAGATAAAAGAGAAAAATAAGACGCAAGCGTGTCATCCCTTACATCGCCCCTGGGTCGAGGCTTCACTTGTTTGACCCCGATGCGGTCAGGCAGACGATCATCGCCAAGCATCAGGTGGAGGCGAGAACTGCCACGGGTTGAATCCCTTGGTGAGGGAGTTGTGCTGGATTTTTTCGAGGTAGCGATCAATAACTGAACATCACGCTCAGATGCCCGCGGGAGTCGTAGCGGCGGTTCGCCCCGCTATCAATCAACTGCCAGCCGTAATCGAACTTCACGCTCATATAGCTCGAAACCCCGTAGCGCAAACCGCCACCCGCACTCGATAGTTCCACATCCTTGTTCTGGAGCCACATCGGTTTCCACTGCTCCGCCACCCCGTAATCCCAAAACGCTAAAAACTGCAACGAATCCCGCGCTTTCGTCCATCCCATCTCCACCAGCGGGTTGACCGCTGGCGTCCTCAACTCTTGCGAAAACAACCACCCTTCGTCACCGTTCGCCTCGCGCTCGTCGTAACCTCTCACGCTGTTGGAACCGCCCACGCCCAGCGTTTCGCTCGAAAGCAGATTCCTGTCCGAGAACTGGAAGCTCCCCTTGGTCACGCTCGAAAAATCCCACGGCAGTCGCGTCACCCGTTCCCCGCCCACATTCACATAGGCGTAATCCGCCTGCGAGTCATTGCGCGCCGCAAGAAACTGGTGGTCGTGGTTGTGCGAAGCCCATTGCCCAGGGCTCCAGAAGGCATTGGCCGAGAGCCGCGTCGTCCCCAGCGGGTCGGTCGTCGAAAGCGTGTAGCCCGCCGTCCACTGCGCCACATCCGTCACCGTGTCGAAGACCTGCGTCCCGCCGAACTCGAGGTTGTTGTTGCTCTGTTTGAAATCGAAACCCCACGACGCTTCGTGCGTGAGCCAGCTCCAAGCTTGCGGTGTCGGCAAGGGAATATTGTATCGCCCGCCCACCTGCCAGCTCTCCCCTCCCATCTGGAACGGCGCGGGAACATCGGCGTTGCTCGTCCCGTAACTCCCGCTGAAAGTCATTCTGTGTTTCAGCGTTGGCACTGGGATGGTGTAACTCCCCGAATGCGCCTTGGAGTGCCACCCGTTGCTGCTCGTGGTGAACTGGTAGCTCAAAATATGATCTAGGAAAAAAGCGTCGCCCCAGTTGAAACCCGCCATCCACCGCTCATCGCCCGTCATGTCCGAGCCGTTGTCTTCATAACCCGTATAAACGCGCAAAGGGAAACGGTCTTGCGTGCGCAATTCGATGTCGGTATAGCCCACTTCCTTGCCGCGAACGAAGGTCGGCACCACTTGGCGGAACGGGTTTTGATTGAGCCACGCCGCGTCCGCCTCGACCGTGCGTCCGTTGATGATGCCACCGCGCTTTGAGCGGATGTCGTCCGTGAGAACATCCCCTCGAAACCATTTGTTCCCGACAGCCCGAATCTCTCCGAGCTTCCCTTCCATCACGACCCACTGGACAGTCCCACCCTCGATGGATTGTTCGGGGACAAACACATCCACCACGGGACGCCCTTTTTTCAGATAGATCTGCACCGCTAAACGAGAGATTTCGTTGAGTTTAGAAAAAGAAAGCGAGTCCTCCAAATACCCTTCGACGGCTTTCAGAAAAGAAGGGTCTTCGGAAAGGAGAGGCAGGCTTTCGACACGCACGCCTTTGTCCTTGCGCCCTTCTTTATTCACTTTCTCGATGGAAGAAACGAAAACGATCCCTTCAAGTTTCGCCAAAAGAACCGTGTCGCTTCCCGAAGAGGCCGCAGAGGAATTAGAAGGTTCGACTTCGTTTTTGGGCTTCACCTCCGCCCGAGCCGCCTCAGGCAATTTCGGTTTCGCCCGTTCCAAATCTTGGGCTTGCAAACCATTGCCCAGCAAAAAAATACTGGCTGCCATCCCTATCATATATTTTATTTTCATATTTTGCTCTATTATTTTGGATCAAACAGATCGGTTCGACCAGACGGTTCCCATTCGCTCATGCAGACTCTATTACCTTCCATCGTTATCATGGAAAAGCTCAAAACTAGAGGCGTGGGAAAGCGTTTTGAACGGCAAAGACCTCGCCTCGTTGCGGTATTCACCAGTGAAGGAGCGGTTATCAAAGGCGTAGTTGCCGAGCACACTCCCCCCGAAAAAAGTTTGCCCGCCCGCAGACCCCGTCCCGTCCACGGGTGCCTGACCCGAGCTGCCCGCCGTGCCCCCAGCACCTCCTCCTGCGCCTGTGCCGCCCCCAGCCGTGCCTCCAAGGATGCTCATCCCAAGCGCCCGCCCGCCCGAGACGATCTCGAAGGAGCCACTCGCCCCCGCCGTCACGCCAGCGGAAAGACCGCCTGGAGCCGTGCCGCCGCCCGTGGTCAGGGTGGCCGCAAAATTGAACCCGACATCACGGGCTTCTCCGCCCGTGGTCTCCTCAATCAACCTCGGCGTTGTTCCAGAACCGCTCGTCCCGCCAGATGAACCTCCCCCCGCATTGTTGACGACCCCCATCCCGCCCCTCTCAGCAGGTTGTCCGCCAATGTTTATCACTGGAATATTCGCCACAGTCACGGGCACCGTGGTCGTGGTCGTCGTTGTAGTCGTAGTGGTGGGCGTTACAGGAGCCGCAGCAGGAGCCGCGCTACTGTATAGGTAGCGTTTGCCTGTTTCAGTTACGGCACCAGGGGCGTAGGCAGCATAAGTCTTTGAATAAACCGCATCATTACCGCTAAGTAAGCCCCCTTGGGTATTCGTGGCAAGAGCATCGGAGTAAACGAGCCAGCGTCCGCCTACTGCACTGAGTGCCGAAGCTCCTGTGTTGTTGATGAAATTATTGCCCGATAACACAATCGCATTGCCCGCGCCCGAAGCCGTCAGCGTGCCGTTCAAGACGATGTTTGAAGCGGCGGTAAGTCCACTATTAACCACAGAGATGCTCGCCGCGGTGATGTCACGAAGGCTGATGCTACCGCTGGTTAGGTTCGTTTTACCCGCGCCTGAGAGAAGCTCTATCGTCACCGCGCCCGTGCCCGCATCAATCGTTGTGCCCGCGCCCATCGTGATGACGGCGTTGCCCGCGTCACGATTGGCATTGACCACGCCGTTCGCAACGGTGTCGTTAGCGTAGAGATTCACATTACCGTTGTCAGAGGTGATATTCGCATTGATGAGAATACTACGCCCCGCTTGAAGCGTGAACACCCCCCCGTTCCCGCCCGCGTTATTTGCGGTGACAGCTTGGTTGACCGTGATATCGTTGTTAGCCTGAAGCGTCACGGCAGTGCCCGCGTTGAGGTTGGCAGTCAGCGTTGCAGGATCAATCGTGTAACTCGAGGCTGCGCCGGTAGCAAACGCGGAGACATCGCCTAGTCCTAGTGCTTCATTCACCAAGTCGAATGTGCCAGTGAACCTAAACCCATAGACTGCGCCCGAGTCGTCCCAGCTATTCCCAGAACCGTCATCAAAACATGCCCCCACCGCCAGCCTGTCTCCAGCCGCGTTGAGCGAGACGGAGAAACCGAAGTAGTCGTCA
>JAIFLJ010000032.1 GCA_020049135.1 bacterium
TACTCAGAAATGCAACAGCCCAGATTTGAGGCTCTTTATCCTTCAAACGAAAAACCTCACGGTGTAAAATGAATAACCCTATCACAATGATCAAAATCACGCTGATCAATCCCGTCACTCCTGAATAGATCAGAATAGTACTGAATGTATCATGAACTTTTTCATCATATTGAAATTGCATACTGTTTTCAACATCTTGAACATATCCGAAAGAAGTCCACAGGTGCGACTGATTCATTAGATTTACAAAGCCTTTCAAGCGATCTTCGTAAGTGCTCAGTCCGAAAATCTGACGCAATAAAGGCGTGCCAGCGGGTAACTGACTCTCTACATAATGGATAAAAATGATCAGACTATCCGCATTCAGAAAAATCAGTCCATAAGAGAAAATAGCGGCAGAATAAAACATAAAAGTTCTCTTTTTTTCCGTAAAAACAAAAGAGAGAAGAACTCCAATCAGGGCAATAAACCAACCACTTCTGCTCAAACTACAAAAACCTCCCATGAGAAATATAACCATCAACAGCACAGTCCATCTCTTGGATGAACTTCTTACACCCAACATGACCTGTTTGCGATATTGTGCAATTCCTAGTATCACCAAAAATGCCATAACGACGGTCAGTGTATGGTGTGAATTAAGTGTGGACGGGCATCGTTCGCGTTCATCCACTAGATAATTACCCAATGTCCTTGTATATCCTGAAAGGATATACTCTCTCTCAAAATCCGCCAAACCAAAGATGAACTGCCAATAGGCATAAAAAGCCACTGGTAAAAATATCAAGAAAATAGTCTTGATGAGACTAGAAATCTCTTCACGACTTCGAAGCAATAGGCTCATTACCACGACCAGCGGAATATACACCGAGATGTTAGCTGAATAAACGATCGTGCCAAAAATCTGCTTCGTGCTGGCATATTTAAACGCATAAATACCTAGAAGCATTAACGCCACAAAGAGGAAAAGTTTTATCTGTAAAAGAGTTATTTTCTGACCCAAAAGCACACGAATGATTAGTCCCAAATAAATGCCAACAGCTACTACGGGAGCCGCCCCCAAAACAAGAGTGATATCCCAATAGTTAAAATATTGATCGAAAACCATGAGTCTTTTAATCAAATCGAGATAGGCACATAAAAACACTAGGATAATGAATGCGGGTTTTGGTTGAATAAGAGCAACGAGAAAAAGAAATCCAGTGACATAAATCATAATGCTCGAAACAATGTTGCCTTGCGCTGAGGAAAGAGACCAAACCAACCAAGCACTCACACAGACGGACAATAGCGGTAGGATGTAGCGAATGCTAACTATTCGCAGAGTGTTATTCATGGCGTTTTCGCAATAACTGAATGATTTCGTGTGGAAGTCTTCTGAAAAAAGAAGCGGAAGCAAGAAACCAACAGGAAGGGGTCAATAGAAGTGCCAACCACCAACCAGGACCGTAGCCAGCCACAAACCCGCTCTTTTGCATGAGAGGGGTTATGTCAGAAAATGAGGGGTCTTTTAACTTCTTGAGAAATGTGGTGCTCTGCCGAAGATACTTAATTCTGTTTTTTCTTTCTCTGGCCCCGTAAGTGTGAGGGCTAATGCGGAGCCAAGCAAGGGGATGAGGATGGTAACAAATCCCATGCCTGAATGCAATCACCACATCCATAAAGGCATCAGCCCATCCTCCCAAATCTTCGTGTAAACACGCTGGATAGTTGATTGCAGATCGGCGAAAAAGTAGTGCTGGGCCTCCTATTCTGAATTGGTTGATATAGTCATACTTCACTATTTTCTCAGGCAACAAATATTTTTCATGAATATCTTTTCCAAAATAATGAATACATTCTTTTCCACTCTCCTCGTAATGCCTAACAACAGGAGAAGTGGCCACCCCTGCCGTTGGATACTGTTCCAGCAGACCCGAAAATATTTCAAAAAAACCAGGCAACACTTTATCATCAGCCGCTTGGTAACAGAGCAAATCGCCCGTTGCCATTTTTTCCCCTAGTGCAACAGACTTGAGTGCGCCCCGATTAACCTCGTTCCGCAAGAGTTGTATTTGCGGGTGCTTTTTCATGAATTTTTCAATCACCTCGACACTATTATCTGTCGAGGCATCATCCACCACAATAATCTCGTCGGGCATCCTAGATTGATTCACAAGAGATGCTAGTGCTTCTCCGATGTAGTGACCGTGATTGTAATTGGCCATGATCACGCTGATGGCAGAGTTCATAGCACATTACCTCAAAATAGATTCCTTGATATGCCACTTATTGCGACATTTTTTCCAAACGACAAATGCGCAAATGATCAGACATGTCCACGACGCTAATTGCACCCAAGCCATTCCGATTGAACCGTAGTATCTTCCGAAATACCAGAGTAATACTCCTTGGAGTGTCCCGCCAACTACCCAATAAAAAACGAAGGGTTCTTTTTTGTGGGCGCGAAAATAAACAGACAAACATTGAGAGAGCGTTATCAGTGGAGTTGTCATCAAAAGGATGTGAAATTCAGGGAAAGGCAACACTCTGTCAGCCAAAGTTCTGCTCCCTTCTGCGCAATAAAAAAATCCGCCTATTAGCAGAAGTAGAGAAAAATTAACCCCAAGGGAAAAACCTGTGTTTTTCTTCCAGAGCCAATCAAGTTGATCGTATTTTTTTTGGGCCACCAAGATGCCAAATGCAGGTATTTTAACAAACACCCAAGTCAATGCTATTGAAGAAAGGGCGTTGGCAATCTGTAGGGTCATCCCCACTCGTGCGGCTTCTTCGGGCCCCCAATATTTGTAGATTATTGGAGTGAAAAACGAGAAAACAAAGTAATTCACCAACGCAACGGAAGCAATTTTTCGTTGGAGCGGAAAAACTTCTTTTTTCCAAAAAAAAGATTTGCTGGTAACGCAATTTTTTATGGATTGAAACAAAACTTTTTTTTCGAACCATACCAGATAGGCATTGCATGATAATTTAGCAACCATTGCAATTACGGGTGCCCACAGACCAACCCCGCTAGCCAGTAAAATACAGGCTATCACAGACGACACTAAAAACTGGAAGAATCGGTTTCGATGAACTGCTTCGAGTTGGTTGCACCCCTCTAAAATGGCGTTGTAGGGAATGAAAATTAATCCTACTCCATGCACGCCCACCCAAATAAACCAGAAATTCACATATTTTGCAGAAGTCGCAAAGTCTCTGGTAATAAAAAAATACCCACCAAACCCAACAAGCACGATAAATGCTCCTGTGGCTTTATTGAACCAAGCAACGGATCCACCGAATAAAGCCGACAAACGCCCCAGAGCGATTACACTTCCTTCCAATTGCCCCTTCTCGTTCAATTTGAGTTCGGAGTATTCGTGGCTGGATATATTCGATATAACAACAGGAAGAGCTAAATCAAAAAAGACTTGTAAAGCGGCCAGACTCAGAAATGTGTAATAGTAGCCCTGCTCTTCAAGCGAAAGAAAATGGGCAATGCATAACAGAGTTGCGATCGTTCCAATGATGTTGACCAACTTATTGGCTAAAGACCAGCGGGTGGCTCCATCCAAATAATTCTCTTTGAAAACTTTTAAACGCGACCAAAACATGGGGTCAATACTCGACTTCTATACGGGGTCTTTGTTTCCAGTTCACGCAGTGCCAGTGAATGGATTGAGCAACATGGAATAGAAATGGCACTTTTTTCAGCAAACGCATGATTTGGTAAACACGCGGAGATCGTTTGACTACATATCCACGATCCCACACCCTTGTATAGCGTCCTTGCTGGGGAATGATATTCCAGCCAGATTGTTCAGTTTTTGTAGCAACTACGAATATGCCCAAGAGATACCCTCTATCAAAGCCTCCCATGGAAAAATGATCCAAGCACCCTGGCGTGTAATTGTAAATACGCCAAGGCGACACATCATGACTGCGTTGATACTCAAAAAACTTAAAAGTTTCTATCTTCCAGTGATTGGCAGTGTAGTAATCAAAGAAAAAAGCAGGGGAAAACATATAGAAGCCATGTTCCACATGGTTGGACGAAGGTGCCAAATGGATCACTTTTCCTCCCACCTTTAACATATTTCCGATATTTTCTAGAACCTGTGGTAAATGAAAAATGTGTTCAATAGTGCCTCCATTGATTATCACATCGTAGTTTTCATGAAATGACGAAGATACGGGAATGTTTAAATCCAATACATGTGTGGGATTCTCATAATTAGAAAAATCACAACTCTCCACACAATTGCAACCTAAAGCAGAAAAAAATGTTTTGTCGTCTATACATCCCCTCTCTCTCAAATCTTCCTTTTGAGACAAGGAAACATTGGGAAGTGAAGCCAAATTAACCTTGTGGAGCCTAGCCCACTTCTCCAACTCATAAAATGAAAAATGTATGTCTTGTCTGCCCAACTGCAACAAGCTCCCTTGCCATTGTTTTCCTTGCATGGAAGACAGTATTAATCTAGCGGCACCTCTTGCTATTCCCATATAATCAATAAAAACTTAAAATCAAATCTATCGATTCCAATATTTTGATTTTTTCAGCATCTCAAGAATGTCTGCGCTTAGAGGATAGCGATATTCTGTAGAGGGGTATTTCAACTCCTTGACCTCCTCCACATACCTCGTAATGGCCAGCTCGGCCAGATACGAAATTCCGTCTTCTCTGGTATCCCTGCCTAGTTTTGTCAGATCAGATGATTTGCCGAGGTGCTTGGAAAATTGCTCTATGACCAAGGGAATATAGCACTTGGCAAAAGTCGGTCGGAAAGACGGATATAACCCCAAGACATCATGCACGATGAGCAGTTGCCCATCCACTTGCTTCCCTGCGCCAATCCCCAGAATGGGAATAGATAACTTGCGGGCAAAAACAGCAGACACTTCCTCAGGTATGGCCTCGACTAAAATGGCACAAGCTCCAGATGCTTGGAGAGCCAAAGCGTCTTCCATATTGGCTTCAAAGCTTTCCACAGATTTTCCCTGTATGCGATACCCGCCAAAGGCGGCGGAACTCTGCGGAGTCAACCCGATGTGTCCCATCACGAGAATCCCAGCATCATAAATGGCTTTGACTCGAGGCACCATGCGTTTTCCTCCTTCTAACTTAACTGCGTCACAGCCAGCCTCTTTAACAAATCGCAGGGCATTCTCAACGGCTAGGACATTCGAAGCTTCATAAGACCCCTGAGGCATGTCTCCCACCAGAAAGGTGTCGGGGGCACCCCGTTTGGCAGACTTTGCCATCAGGATCATCTCATCCATGGTCACGGGGTTGGTAGTCTGGTAGCCGAGTTGAACCATGCCGCCAGAATCGCCCACCAAAATCATGTCAACCCCCGCCTTTTCTGCGGCACAGGCCAATGGCATATCGTAGGCGGTGATCCAAGTGATCTTTTCTCCACACCGTTTCATTTCTGCCATTTGAAGGATGGAGAGCTTATTCTTTCGTTTCATAGCTAGAATCCTTGCATTCTTTTTCCCGATACGCCAACCATTTTTAGCAGCAAGGCCACATCTCTGATAGGTCGTGGGGAACCGAACGCCCGTCGGGTAAAAATGTAACCGCTGGACGGAACAGGACATCTTGGTCGGGATCTACTTGAATATCCAAGACGACCGGACAGATATCCCGCAAAAGCCTAGTGCCCGCTTGTTCCAATTCCTCGTAGCTAGTAATTTTCTGGTAGGCCAAGCCGAACCCTTCGACTATTTTTTCAAATTCGGGAATATGCAAGCCATTTCCCTCGCCCGTGCCATAGTAGCGCCCCTGCATATAGTCGCGCTGTGTATGCCTGATGGCTAGGTAACCTGCGTTATTGATGAGAGCAATTACGACAGGTAATCTATGCTGTGCGATGCTTGCCAAATCTTGGATATTCATCAAGAAACTCCCGTCGCCGATAATGGTTAAAATCGGGAGCCGCCCAGAGGCTAGGGACACGCCCACACTTTCCGCCAAACCAGTGCCCATAGAAGATATGCCTGTAGAACAAATCATCCGTTTACCTTTGCCGCGGATGGCACTCTGGAAACCCGCGTAGAGAGCCGTCCCCCCCCCATCCACGACGATGTGGTGAGTCTTTTGAAATATCCCGCTCAAGAGATGGACGGCAATATTGGAACTCATCTTGCCTGAACTCATCACCATCCGCGAATCTAAATCAACCGAACCCTTCCGATTATTTTCTCGAGCCTCGGACACCTTTTGCAACCAATCCTCCTTTCGATTCACAGGAGATGAAGCCGTTGCAGAAATTAAAAATTCTAAAGACAGCCGTAAATCAGCTTCGATATGGGTTTGAATTTGCACGCTTGAGGATGCCAATTGATCCCTGTCGTGCGTGATGACCACCTTTTTTGCCTGAGGGGCATAGGGTGTTTTTCCGCCACCTACCTGCGTCTGCGAAAGGTTGGCTCCCAAAATAAGGATGAGATCAGCCTGAAACATGAGTTGGTTGGCACCTCTTTGTCCAGATACACCTATCACACCACCATTAAGAGGATGGGATGTTTCTAGCAAGTCACTTCCACCCCAAGTGAAAACTGCGGGGATTTGATGTCTCTCACAGAGCAGATGAAGGAGTTCCTCGGAATCAGAAAGATGCACCCCGTGCCCAGCCAAGATCAACGGCGATTGAGCAGATGTCATCAAATTTGCGATTTCGGATAACGAATTTTTCATCCCATCGGAAAGAGACAATTTCAAGGTCTCATTTGTCAGGGCAGGAGCAACAGCTTTCTCTAGCATCTCCTGCCATTGAATATCCAGAGGAAAATCTATCCAGACGGGACCTGGACGACCGCTGAGAGCTATCCTTCTGGCCTCTAAAAAGGTGGTTTCTACTTTATCCACGGAACGAATCAGTGCCGCGACCAGCGACCAAAGTCCAGCTTGGAGTGCTAGAAAAAAACATGTGGCAGCCGAGGCTGAAAGCGACTGAAAAAAACGGTTTCTATGGACAGGAACCATCTGATTGCACCCCTCTAAAAGTGCGGTTCTTGGCAGAAAGCATAAAGAAAATGCATTTACCATGACAAGCCACGCCCAAGGAAATAGAACATCCGCATTTGTCGTCCTAGCCCCTAAAAACCACACTCCGCCAAAGCAGAGAAAGAATGCAAAAAGCGTGGCCACGAAGCGAAACCATCTTAATGAAGAACGATCTAGGGCAGAAAGCCTTTTTAACGAATGATGCTCTCCTGCCACGGCTCCATTTTCATCAATACGCAAACACGCCCACTCATGGCTGGCGATATTCGCTATCACCGTTGGGAGGGAAAGGTCGAAAAGAACTTGGAACGCAAGCAGGCTTGTAAAGGTGTAGTAAAAACCCTGTTCTTCTGGAGAAAGATACCAAACAACAAAAAATAAAACTGGGTCTCTTTCAGGTTCGCAACGAAATTTGTCTGAGTTTGAGGAAAAAGTAATCCATGTTTGAGATGCCGCAAGTTTTGTAGAGGA
>JAIFLJ010000197.1:0-14658 GCA_020049135.1 bacterium
GTTATAGGCCACTAGGCTGAGTGCTTCAATCCCTTTGGGATACAGAGGGGAAATGTCCAAATTCCAGAGGGGCAAGATGCGCTGACCACTTTCTATTTTTAAATGCCCTTATCGAAAAGAAAGAGATTCACCTCACCCACTTTTAATCACGCCCTGGTCGGGATGCAGCACCTTTGCCAGCAGCTAAAAAAAGTGCGCCTACGATGACTGTTTTTTCACCTAGCTCCGTTAGTTTGATCGGAGGGCAAGGGTGAAAAACTGAATTTACGAACTCTGGCAGAAACTTCTCGATCCTTTTTCTCAGCGGTTCTCCAACGAGTGAGAGCCCGCCTCCGATAACCAATATCTCTGGGCTGAAAAGGTGGATGGCATGGGAGAAAGCAAATGCGATGTCCCGCGCCGTTTCATCCAATAAAACCATCGCCCGCACATCACCCTTTTCAACAGCTTCGGCAAGCCACCTTGTCTCTCCGCCGATTTGTCCACTGGGAACTAAACTGGCCAAGATGCCGTTTGGACACCTAGCTATTTCTTCGCGTATTTTTTTATCCGTGGCCCATCCGCAGCATCGTGATTCCATGCTGGCACCGCTCATGTCATAGCACATAAGTCCAATTTCTGATTCGCCCGGTACTGCCCCGTGGTAAATGCGCCCGTCCACCACAAGCCCGCCGCCCATACCGCTGCCCAGTGTAGTGTAAAAAACTCGCCCAATACCGCGCCCGGCACCAGCCATGGCCTCGCCAATGGCGGCCACATTTGCATCGTTGTCCACGATGGCTGGTAAACCCGTTTTTTTCTCCAGCCATTCTGACAGGGAAAACCCGTCCCACCCTGAAACATGGAACGAGCGTGCCACGCGCCCCGACCTGAAATCTATGGGGCCACCGAAACCCATCCCGACCGCTTCCGGTTGGTGTTCAGACATGATTTTGTTAATGGCTTCTTCGATCTGGCTTAGGATGCCGCCCGCACCGTTTTCTTTGTTCACATTGAATCGGAAACATTGAAAAATCTCCCCCGCGCCACTACCGAAAACCACCTGTATTTTTGTGCCGCCTGTTTCGATCCCGATATAGTTTGCCATAACAGTTGAAATTTTATCGCAAAATCTGCATTAGAAAATGCAAAATCCCAGCTTAATGCCCGAGCAGACGATTGAAAGCGCGGTAGGGGACGGCGATGAAAATTTCCCTTAGCAGCTCATCGAAGTGACGGGATTTTTCCTCTGGCATGGAGTGCAAATAAAAAGGGAGCATGAGAGAGAGAAATGATGAGAGGCAGAAGAGCGTGGCGCACCCAGAGAGCACACCCCGTTCGCGGGATTCTAGAAGGTGAGATGCAAAATCAATGCCGATACCCCAAAGAAGCGGCATCCCTGCCATGACAAGGCTAGATACCCCAAACAAAAGAGCGAAAAAATGGCTCCGCCCTTTTTCTGGCACCACGCCCATCAGCCGCCGCATGTAGGCCACACCAAAACAGCTTGCGGCAAGCCCAGAAAAAAAGACCAGCGTGGCAATGATGGCGTAGTGGAACGGCAAAAAACGCCACCCCAAAAGAGACCACCCAGCCATAAGAGCACTTTGCGCAAACAGGGCTATCAGCATGACGGGCTTGCTCCCGAAACGATCCGTGACATGACCAAGCGTCCATAGACCTGTGATTCCGCCGACAAATCCCGCCGCCATAATGTTGACTATTTCACCCTCCGTCAGGCATTGTGATTCACGCAGCATGACCACGCTGTAGATTGGCGTGGTGGATGAAACAACTATCCACGCCAAGTTCAGATAGAGCAATTTTTGGAAAGGCCTATAATTCCATATCGCACGCCATGGGACGGGATAAGGGGACGCGGTGCCGCCTGTTTTTTCCGATGGCACATCCGGTATTCTTTTTAAAAAATAGACACTTGCCATCCCGCCGCAAAACGAAATAAAAAAAATAAGACTGAAATCCATCGGAGAAGCCTTGTCTCCCATCATTTGTCCGGCCAACAAAAAAGTTCCTATGCCGCTCAAAAGCATAAGCGTCTGCTCGCGCACCATGTAATATGCTCGCAAATCAGGCGGCAACAGTGCCGTGAGCCACGGCATCCACGACGAGCTGGTTATTCCCCTAAAAAGGCAAAAGCCAGCTATGCTGAGCAGGAGCACCACAGTGCGCGTGGTGTTGTCCCATACGCCGCCTAACCAAGGCAGTGCTACCGCCACCAATATAAAACAGGTTCGTGCTACCCACCCCGCGCACATAAGACGCTTGTAGCCGAATCGCTCGGCCAGTGATGCCCCAGGTATTTGCAAGAGCGTGAAAAGCGGAGTCAACCCTGTGAGAATCCCAATGACTGTAGCCGATGCCCCAAGGCTCCTAGCGAAAAGGATCATCGGGGTGGAAAGATATATCTGGAAACAGATCGAGTTAAAAAGGCTGAACCCATAAGCGTTTTTCAACCCCTCAGGCAGCCGTATGGATTCCGTCATGTATCCACTCTACCAATAAAAACCATTTTCAAACCATCAGAAAATTAAAAATAGAAATAGAAAAAGGGGTCAGGCTGACATTTGTGACTGTTTGCGCCATATTCTGAAATCTTTTGATAAAGAGCTCCAGCAAACTCAATCCGAATACTGCGAAGCATGACACAGGATGCCAGAGTTTCGGTCGCTTGTCAATAGTCACAAATGTCAGCCTGACCCCTATTCAATGCTGCTATTCAGATTCGAGCTGTTTCTTCTCGCGATTGAGTTCGGCTATGCGGAACTTGCGCCTAAGTGCCTCGACTTGGCGGCGTGCCTCTTCAGCCTGTTTGCGGGATGCGATGGCGGCTTCTTCTTTGGCGAGGAGATTAGTGTAGGCTTTTTCGATTTCGCCTGAAAGTGCGGAAAGTGCCGCATCGCTGCCCGCGCTATCTTTCAGACAGTGCGTGACGCACATCGTTTCCCATTTAATGCCGAGTATGTGGTTGGACTCCCTGAGCCCGTTCAGCTTATCTTCCTCCGCTTGGAGAGCTTTCTTGTCCCCGCTATTTGCTGCAGATATGCCCGCGTCCGCAGCGGCTATGATCCCTTTGCAATTTTCGATTTTCTTAGCGAGAATTTCTTTTTTTGCAGGGGATAAATCTTTGTCCTGCATCTCTTCGTTCAGATTGCGTGTTTCGTCCTGCACGCATTTTTTGGCCTCATTGAAGCAGTTGATCTTTTCTTGTTTCGTCTCCTCCTCACATTCGTTTGCCGAGACAGTGGCATGGGTGAATGTCAGAAATATAATAAGCGCGATGCTGGTAGTGCTGATGTTGTTCATGGGCGCATTTAACCTAAAAACCGTTGTTGAAAAAAGATAAAAATAAAGAATAGGCAGTTAGGGAGACGAATCACTGGGACCGCTGGCAAAATCAGAAGATGCCGGCGGGACGCCAGCGGTCCCAGCAATCAGAGTAGGCCGCGTTTTTTGAAGTCTTGTATGTTGCCGCCCGAGGATTTTTGGATGTAGTCCATCATGAACTTCAGGAGGCAGACTTCCCATGCGTCGTCCACACCTGTGAGCACGGTGCTGAGAGGGTTGTTTTTTTCGACTACCATGTTCTGGATACGGCCAACGACTGCCTCCATCGGGTCGTGAACCTCGTATGTAGTTATTTCATTTTTGCGGATGCAGAAACCATACTTCAAAAAAGCGAAACGCGTGCCGTTTTCGTTAATCCATTTCGCATAGTTCTGGGCGTTTTCTCCGAAGCCGTCCAAGAGCAGTTTAGAGATTTGCGATGGCGTGATTATCTGCGGTCTATCCGCGTGTATGACACCTTCCCTGACACGGGAAAGGTTTATCTGATCCATCTCTTCGGTGATCAGGTAGTAGTTGAGCACGGAACTGCCGAAAGTCTCAAGGCGGCTCTGCGGGGGCAGAACCACTTTGGTGTTTTCTATGGCGTATGTGAAATCGTCTTCCGTCACAGGCACATCAACTCGTAAAAATGGATCGCTTGTCGTTGCCCGCAGTCATTTGTCCGTATATCCACTCGTAGGTTTTTTGCAGGCCGACTTGCAGTGGGGTGGATGGCTCCCAGCCGAGGAGTTTTTGGATGAGTGTGTTATCGCTGTTGCGGCCACGAACGCCTTTGGGAGCGGAGAGGTTGTAGTTTCTTTTCAGTTTTATCCCTGCGATGGACTCAGCCGCATCCACTAGCTGGTTGATGGTGACTAGCTCGCTTGTGCCGAGGTTGATCGGAACCGTGACCGCATCGCTGTTCATGATGAGTTGGGTGCCTTTCACGCAGTCGTCTATGTACTGGAAGCTGCGTGTCTGGCAACCATCACCCCATATTTCAATCTCGTGTTTGCCACTGAGTTTCGCCTGTATGACTTTGCGGCAAATGGCGGCTGGTGCTTTCTCGCGTCCGCCGTCGTATGTCCCGAATGGGCCGTAAACATTGTGGTATCGAGCCACGCGGGTGAGGAGGCTAAAATCTTCCGTGAAGTGGCGGCACATCCGTTCGCTGAAAAGTTTTTCCCATCCGTAGCCGTCTTCGGGCATGGCGGGGTAGGCGTCCTCTTCTTTGAGTGCCGTGACTTCTGCGTTGCGCTGTTTGTCAGTGTTGTAAACGCAGGCCGTTGATGAAAAGAAGTAGCGTTTGACGCCCGCGTTTTTCGCGGCCAAGAGAAGATGCGTGTTAATGAGAACGCTCAACATGCAAAGTGCCTTATTGTTTTCAATGAAGCCCATCCCGCCCATGTCGGCTGCGAGATTGTAAACCAAGTCGCACCCTTGCACGGACTGTTCACAGGCTGTTTTTTCTTTTAAATTAAGGTTGAGGTTTTCTGCTTCTGGATGGCGGATAAACCATTCTTCAAACGGCTTGGCGTCCACCGCCCGCACTTTAGCGAAACCCTGCTTGATCAAGTCCGAAACTAAGTGCCCGCCGATAAATCCGCCAGCACCACAAACAACCACAGATAGATTTTTCATTTTTACTGTAATACGAAGCAAAGAGTAATTCAGACCATACGAATAGACAACTTTTTTATGATGCTTGCTTTTGCTGTTTGCGTTCTGTCATGTCTCTTATGTTGGCAAGAACCACTTTACCAAGACCGTGCAGCCCGATCCGTTGCAGCACCACTTCAACATCAAAAATGTGCCCGTCCGAAACTCTGCGGGCTTTCCAGTCGAAGCGTTGAGGCTCGTTTTTATCTAACACGGCTCTCCAAATTTCTGGTAGGCGATGGAACGGGTTATTTGGTGCTGAAAGATCGTTTTCCACAGTTAGTTTGGAAAGTTCTTCGAGGCTTACACCATACATTTCGAGGCTGCGCTTGTTTGCGTGCAGGATACGGCCATCATCGGCTTGAATGAGAATGGCATCAGAGGAAATGTCAAAAATGGTGCGCAAGTTTTGCTCTGATTCTTGGAGCTGCCGCTCCATTTCAAGACGCCCAATCTCCGTGGCTACTTGGGATGCAAAAATGCACATGAGCGGCTCGCGTGTCGTCTGCTCATCCATCGGGGTCGTGCTTAGAACTGCGACATGTCCAAGCATTTTGCCATCGTCTGAAATAACAGGACATCCCATGTAGCTTTGCGCTCCTAGGGCAACCAAATCGCTGTCGTCCGGGAAAAGGTCTTGCAGGTTGCTGGGGTAGAAACAGGTGCGGCCTTTGAGCACTTTGTCGCACGGCGAGCCTGTTATATCAAGCGTTACATCCTCCCGAAATCCGTCACCGTCCCAAAAAGCTTGGCAGCGCACGCTAGATGTGTCAGACGGCTCTAACCGTGTTATGAATGCGTATTTCGTCTTGAAAATTTTCGCCATGAGACGGGCACTCTCTTTGAAAAAGTTTTCTCCCCAGTGCGATGATGTGACATGGACGACTTGCAGGAGCGCGTCCTCAATCTCCTTGCGTGCTGTGACATCCCTGTTGCAGACGCGCAGGCCGAGGCAGTTGTCGTCCTCGTCAAAAACTATGCGAGTCACCTGCTCTATCCAGACGGTTTTACCATCGGAAGCTGAGATGCGGAACGGAGCCGAAAATACTGTGTCAGCTCGACGCAAAGCGATGGTGGCAGCTATTTTTCTTTTGTGTTCAGAGTAGTCACTTTTGTCGGCGGGCAGTATTTTTTCTTCGGCTAAATGCGGATTTTGGATGAATGTTTCTGGGGTGTAGCCCGTGACGCGTTCGCAGGCAGGTGAGACATAATTCAGTGTCCCATCTGGGCGTTCCCAGTATTCCCACTCGTGTGTGTAATCGGCCAACATGCGGTAGCGTGCCGCTTCTTCGGCCAGTTGGCTGGACATTGTTTTGATAGCCGCCTGCGTCCGCAACCTGCTGGCAGCGAGTGCGGTTATCCCTGCCAGCGAGAATGATGTTATCACACCGCACAGGAGGAGTGATATTTCATACGGGTGGTGCGCTATGCTGTAGTGCGGGTATTTGCTTGCGAAAACAAGCGTCCACGAATGGTTGAAAAAATTTATTTCACGCCTTTTGACTAGAGCGTCGTTCACGAAAACGAACGGTTTCCTGTGATCGCCTTCAGTGGAAAAAAACAAGTTGGCATCATCCATTGACAGGCCGTCATAGATGTTGCAGGCAATGTTGTCTTTGTTGTCCTGCCATGTTTGGTTCATCAGGTCGTGCATCCTGAATGGGGCGAACACGAAACCGAGCAGGCTTCTTTGCCTTTCCTGCGCTGTTGCAGGTGTTGAAGCCTCTTTGTAAACTGGCAGATAAATAAAGAACCCTGGCTGGAATGTTTTGTCGTCTGTTTCTTGCGCCAAGGCCACTTTACCAGAAAAACCAACGCCGCCCGTCATCAATGCGTGCGTCATGGCTTTTCTCCTAGTGGGTTCGGTAAACATGTCGTAGCCGAACGCCCTGAGGTTGCGGTCGCGGAATGGTTCAAGGTAAATTATGGAGTGGAACTCATCACGCTGCGTCTCGGGGTATATGCGGTAGGATGGAAAGCCCTGTGCCCTGATTTTATCGAGATGCTTTTTGAGTTCTGCGGCTGGCACTTTTTCCGAAAAACCAAACCCCTGTATTCCAGGAGACCTTTTGAGGTTTAGGTTGCCGGCGTATTTTTTCCAGATTTCTCGCGTCACCTCGTGGTGTGTGGCGAAGAGCGCGCGTCCACCGTAGAGCATGTCCACATACGCCCCTATGCGAACTTGGGCTTCGTTTTCCATGCTATGGACTTTTTTCAGAAACTCTTTTTCTTCGGTTTCTAAACGGTCTGTGAAAAAAAAGTTCCACAGCCTGCCACTGTGACAAGCAGCGAAATAAAAAGGACGAGCCAAGCAAGCTTCTGTGTTTTGATGGCGTCCGACAAAGTAAGGCTTTGTTGGGCTTCATCTCTGCCTGAATCGGTCTCATCCATTCGTTTATATTTTTAGCTCTGGAACCCGTAAAAACAAAGCTCTTTCTGGTATAACTCACCCTATCCAAACTTCTGTGCCAACAGGGACGCGGTCGAATAATTCCACGACATCTCTGTTGGCCATGCGTATGCACCCGTGCGAGACGGGTTGCCCCAACATGTTTTCGTGGTTAGTCCCGTGGATGTATATGTAGCGACTGAATGTGGTGTTGTTGCTAGGTCCAACTCCCTCCAGCCAGAGGAGACGAGACAATATCAGATCACCCACATCATCCCGGCTTTGATTCGGAGACCAGATGGCTTCTGTCCATTTGCGAGATTTCAGGATCGCGCACATCGGTAGGCCATCCCCGATTTTTTTTGCTATGCGATGTTTGCCCGATGGAGTCCTGCCGCTGCCGGGTTCGCTGCCAATGCCATTCGCCGCAGTCGAGATGACAAACGCCCGAATCTCTTTTTCTTGGCCATCCACTGAGGAAAGCAAAACCATTTTTTGCGCTGCAATATCTACAGAGAGCCGAAGCTGCTCGCAAAAAAATCCATTCGTCATGGCTGCCGCCCCTATAATTCCACTGTTTCCTCTGGCGCAATCACGGTGACGCGGAGTTTTGGGCGTTGGCTTTTTAGCGTTTCAGCAAACCACGCTTTGGCTGGCGGGTCTCCGTGTGTGAGCACGACATGTTTGGGCGAGACTTTTAAAATATAATCAAGCAAGTCTTCTCTCTGGGCGTGAGCCGTGAGGTCGAACGCCCCCACATCGCATTTGATCGGGTGCGTGTTTGGGGATTCGCTGAGCCTGACTGGTTCCCCGGCAGCCGCAGCCGCCCGCAGCCGTCCCGCTGGTGATTCTGGGTCGGTGTAGCCTATGAAAAAAATGCCGTGCCGTTTGTCTGCAAGAAATGTTTGCGCCAGCATGTGCGAGAGCGTGTTTTCCGTCATCATGCCCGATGAAATGAGGTATATCTGCCCAGAGCGCGGCTGTATGCGGCGTATTTGCCGCCCGTCCATGAGTTGCGGTTTCACGCGGTCGAACAAGTTAAGATTTTGCACGAGCTTATCGTGCCATTGCGTCAGCTTCCAGCTCATCCCACCGATGTATATCGTGGATGGCGGTATATTCCCAGCGGTGATCATGCGATGCAGCGCGTGCAATGCCTCCTGTGTTTTTCCGAGGGCGAAAACGGGGATGAGAACGCTGCCACCGCGCTCGAACACATGCGCGATGCGTTCGGCCAGCTTGAGCCATTCCGATTGGCGCGAATATCCGGCTGGGGCAGCGGTAGTGCCGCGAGTGGTTTCGATGATCAAAGTGTCTATGCCAGATTCTGGGAACGATGCTCTGCGGCAAATTTCTTGGTCGGTGAAGTTGATGTCACCTGTATAAAAAACTGTTTTTTCTGGGTGTCGGAGCAGAACGCCAGCGGAGCCTAAGATGTGCCCCGCATCAAACATTTCTAAGGAGATACCGCCTTGAAAAATATGTCTGTGCCCTTCCAATGACCACATCTGGTTCAGGTGGCAGGCCTGCCACCGCTTCACTATTTCATCCACTTCGTGGTGGGTGAAAAGCGGTTGGTTCGGAGTGGCCCGCTCCGCGAAACGCTTTTTCATGATCGAGGCGGAGTTGTGAAGCAAAGGCTGCCCTATGAAATATGTGGGCTCGGTCATAAAGACTCTCGCATCGGGCTGTTGCCGCATGAGGAGAGGGAGCGCGCCCAGATGGTCTAGGTGCGCGTGGGAAACTATGATGGACTGGACTTTTTTGTTCCTGAGCAGGCCGAGTTTGGGCGTGCCAGCTTCGCCTTCCACTCTCGGGTGCATCCCAGTGTCTAGCACCACGGACGCGCCCGGCATTTCTACGAGGAAAGAGTTGGCACCGATTTCGTTGCTACGGCACAGGTTTGTCAGGGTCATGGTGTGCGTGTCAACTGTCAGCGGATTATGCCGCGCTGTGAGCCTCGTATGAATGCGATCAGGTGTTCCGTCTCTGGGCAGGTCGGCTCTTTGGCTAGTGCTTCCATGGCTTGAGCAGTGTTGAGGCCGCTGGCATAAAGGATTTTAAACGCCTGTCTGACGCGTTGCGCGGATTCTTCGGGGACTCCTTTGCGTTCCATCCCGACTTTATTGACCGAACGCACTTGGGCGGGGTTGCCATCAGCCATCATGAAAGGCGGCACATCCTGCGTGATTTTGGTGCATCCGCCGATGATGCTCATTTTCCCAATCCTGCAAAACTGGTGGACAGCACTAAGCCCGCCGATGATGGCGTGGTCTTCCATGGTGACATGACCGCCGAGAGTCCCGTTATTAGAAAAAATGCAGTGGTTGCCTACGATGCAGTTGTGCGCGATGTGCGCGTATGCGAGGAGGTTGTTGAAAGAGCCGACAACCGTTTTTTCGCCGGGAGCGGTGCCACGGTTGATGGTGACGCACTCGCGGAACTTGTTGCCGTCGCCGATTGTCAAATAGGTTGGCTCTCCGGCGTATTTTAAATCTTGTGTCACGCCGCCGATTGAGCAGAACGGGAAAAACTCGTTTTCGCGTCCGATCTCAGACGAACCTTGCAAGACCACATGCGAGTGCAGCACGCAGCGATCGCCGATTTTAACACCGCCGCCCACGATGCAGAACGGGCCAATGGTCACGCCTTCGCCGAGTTCTGCTTCTGGGGAGACTACGCTGCTTGGATGGATGCTTGTGTCCATTGTTTTTACCCGATCAATCCCCGGCGATGGCAAACATCAATTCGCCTTCGGAAGTTATATCGCCATTTACAGTACACTGGGCTACGGCCTTGCCTATTTTGCCCCGCGCCCGGGTCAGTTCCACATGGATCAGGAGTGTGTCGCCTGGGACTACAGGTTTGCGGAACTTCACTTTGTCCGCGCTCATGAAGTAGCCAATCTTGCCAGCGTTGCCCGCCTGTTTGAGCATGAGTATGCTGGCTACCTGCGCCATGGCTTCCACTTGCAGAACGCCAGGCATGACAGGGTGGCTGGGGAAGTGACCTTGGAAAAACGGCTCGTTAATCGTCACACATTTGCAGCCGACCGCCTTGTTGTCGCCGTCGAACTTGAGAATTTTGTCCACCATCAAGAACGGGTAGCGGTGCGGGAGGATGCGCATGACATCGTGTATTTCCAGCGCGCTGTCGCCCTGTGGTATGTTTTCCAGTGGGAACCTTTGCGCCTCGACTTGGCGGAACTGCTTCAGCAGTGCTTTAGCGAGTTCGACATTGAGCGCGTGGCCTGTGCGTATAGCCACGATGCGTGCTTTCAGGCGTTTGGGGAAAAGAGCCAAGTCGCCGATGATGTCCAGCACCTTGTGCCGGGCGAATTCATTGGGGTAACGGAGCGGCTCTTTGGTCATCACCTGTTCGCCGCGTATGACGATGGCGTTTTCGAGGCTACCACCTTTGATGAGCCCCTTTTCCATCAACTGCTGCACCTCCTCGTGAAAAACAAATGTTCGGGCGTGCGCGATTTCTTTGGCGTAAGTTGCGGGTGTTGGTTCCACAGAGTAGAACTGCGTGTGGAACCCGGTGTGGGTTACATTGGTGCATGAAACCTCGAAAGATTTGGACGGTAGAGCCACCATGACGCCCCCGTCTTTTCCTTCCACAGAGACTGGATGTTTCAGTTCGAAATATTCGCGTGGCACAGACTGTTCCACCACGCCAGACTTTTGGATCATCTCCACGAAATGCCGTGCGCTGCCGTCCCCGATGGGAGGTTCGTTGGAGTCCATGGCAATGACTGCATTGTCAACATCCATGCCGCGCAGGGCAGAAAGCACATGCTCAATGGTGTGGACTTTGATATTGCCTTCACCAATAGTCGTGGCTCGCTCCACCTGTTTCACATTTTCTGCGGTTACTTGGATGGTGGGCTCGTCCTTCAAATCAATCCGTTTAAAGACTAAGCCCGTGTTCTCGGGCGCGGGGCAGAGCGTCAGCTTTACCGCGTTACCAGTGTGCAGAGCAACACCCGAAAATGAAACCGGGGCACCCAATGTTTTTTGCATTTCAGCCATAGACTATGCCATCTAACACGCTGCACGGTTCATGGAAAGTCAAATCGGTTTTGGGCATCTGCAAACAGAGGCTACGAATGGCGGTTCGTTTTTTCGCGGTGTTTTTTGGCAGCCTCCAAAAAATCCAGTAAAGAGAGATCATTTTGCAGGGCGGTTTCTGCCAATTCAATCTGTTGTTTCAGGGAGGCGAGCCCTGATAGGATGGCATTTTTATTTTCGGACAAGATTTCATCCCACATGGCCGGTGAGCCGAGTGCCACACGTGTGCAGTCCCTGAAACCTGGCCCCGCGAGGTTCAGCCCGTTTTCTCCCCCAGCAGAAACGGTGGCGTTGACGAGTGCTGCCGCTGTTAAGTGTGGCATGTGACTCACTAGAGCTACGGCGCGGTCGTGTTCTTCTGGCGAGAGAAAAAAAACCCTGCACTGCACCGTTTCCCAAAAATACGCCAGCCTGCGGCAGGCTTCGGCGTCTGTGTTTTCTGTTGGCGTTAGGATGCAGGCGGCTTGGTCAAATAAATGAGCAGTGGCGTGTTCCATGCCAGTTTTATCTGTCCCAGCCATAGGGTGAGAACCGACGAAAAATGCCTTGGGTTGGATTATGGGTTCGAGCTGGGCGACTACGCGAGCCTTCACGCTGCCCACATCTGTCACGATTGCACCGGGCGAAATGTGTGGCAGTATGGCTTGCGCAAGGTTTGGCATGATCCCCACAGGCGTGGCAAAGACGACTAGGTCAGCACCATTCACTACGGGCTCCAATTCCGTCGAGGCGCAGGCCACGATGTTTCTTGAGCGGATTTGAGCAACTGCTTCTTCGCGCCGCGCCCATAGTGCAACGGTTTCAGCCAAGCCGTGCCGCACTGCGGAAAGTGCCAGCGAACCGCCCAGCAAGCCAGGGCCGAGGATGGCAATTTTTTTAAACTTCATTCGCTATTCCTTGTTCAATTTTCTTTTTCTCACGCAATGACCCGAGCACCGAAGAAGAATGTCTCTCGCGGAGGCGCGGAGAGCACGGAGGGAAGATTTTTAAATTTAGAGTTGTGGTGTTTAAAAGTTGAAAAGTTTGTAAAATCTTCTCTGCGTCCTCTGCGCTCTCTGTGGTGAATCATCTTCCTCTTCACTTTTTCAATTGTTCGTCGTCTTCACTTCGTTATTAAGAAAGCGGCGAGACGCCGTTTCCACCCTCTTCCATTTTGCAATCTGCCTTCTACAATTTGCAATTAGTTGCCCGCATCTCTGCGATGAGCCGCTCGTTTTGCGGCCTTGTGCCCACCGTCACGCGCACCCACGCGGGGAGTTTATATGCGTCCATTGCTCTGACGATCACGCCTTTGGCAAGCAGCTTTTTGAAAAGCTCCCGCCCCGAACCGACTTTGACCAAGATGAAATTGGCATTGGAAGGGACGAACTCTAAACCCATCTCTTGAAATGCAGACTCTAAAAAACGCCTGCCATCGGCGACAGTCAAAGCGGTTTTTTTCTGGTGCTCACCATCTTGTAACGAAGCGAGTGCGCCAGCCTGCGCGACCGCGTTGACATTGAAAGGCTGGCGCGATGAGTGCAGCCAGCGGGCAATGCTTGCGGGCATCATGCCGTAGCCTACGCGTAGCCCAGCTAGACCTTGGCTTTTGGAAAAAGTGCGCATGACCACTACTGCTTTGCCCTCCTTGACATACTGCAAGCAATCGGCGGGTTGGGCGACAAATTCGTAATACGCCTCATCAAATACGGCGATCACATGCGGCGGCAGGTTACGGACAAAGGCATCTATCTCTTCTGCGGAGACGAGCGTGCCTGTGGGGTTGTTCGGGTTGGCTACCATGACTAGGCGCGTGCGCGGCGTGATCGCACGCAGCATGGCAGGCAAATCGTGCCGGAATCCTGGGTCGGGCACTTCCACACAGCTTGCGCCGAAAAGCTGCGCCATCAGCTTGTAAACCACGAAGGCGTGTTCGGCCACTACGACTTCTGCGCCAGGGTGTAGAAAGGCGTGCCCCAGCAGTTCGATTATTTCGTTTGAACCGTTGCCTAGCACGATATTTTCTATGGCAAGCCCACACTTATCTGCGATGCCCTTGCGCAAGTAGTAGCCGCCGCCGTCTGGGTAGAGGTGCGCTCGCCCCACGGCGGCTTTCATGGCCTCAACTGCTTTCGGGGATGGGCCAAGGGGATTCTCGTTTGACGCAAGTTTGATTATGCTTTCGGGATCAATACCCATCTCGCGTGCCGTCTCTTCGATCGGCTTGCCAGTCTCATATATTTCCAGTGCCTTGATGTGGGCGTTCACCAGTGTGTCGGGACAGAATTTGTCTTGCATGGCGGCTATGTTATCACACGCGCCTAGCTCCGTTCAATATGGAATCCTATTTCGGAAGAGTCACCATGTTCTAGCGAACACCACAAACGATGAAAATGGAGGGTAGATATTTGCACCCCCCTGCGCCTAGCCTCGCGGGCGAGACGCACCGCGTTCCTTTCCGAAAGCGGCGGGACGCCGCTTCTACTTTTTCTGTTCCCGCTCTTCTTCTCTTGCCCCTTGCCCCTTGTCGCTTGCCCCTATTTTCAAAGGAGATGTCAGCGTTCCCAGCATGATGCCGTATTTCCAGAATGGTGATGCTAATGATTCGGGATAAAAACTCAACAGCTGCCGCGCTAGGACTCGAACCTAGAACACTCAGATCCAGAATCTGATGTGCTACCAATTGCACCACGCGGCAGTGACTTTTTCCAGCTAGAGCCAGAGGTCTGGGACGCTGGCAGACTTTATAAAATGTGTCAAGCGCAGTTGCTTATATTTTCATTTTTCGCCAACATTTCTCTTGCATAAAAGACCAGTTTTGCTAACAGGGTCATTCCTTTTTTGCGCGGGTGGTGGAATGGCAGACACGTACGCTTGAGGTGCGTATGCCGAAAGGCGTGGGGGTTCGAGTCCCCCCTCGCGTATTCTTAAAAACAGCTTGTTGAAAATTTTTCCGTGTGCCGCGTTGTTCGTCCATTCAATATTCATATTCTTCACGCCTAGCTGTCAGCAAAAACAGACGCATTTTTATGCTTGGTTTGTGTTGGTGTAATTGTTATTGCTACAATAAATAACAAAAATACATGTGCCGTGTATCATTTGAATTTTATCCAAAGTGATTGACATTTATCCTGCTTTGGCCTCAGTATCAAAACATGTGGCTATTAAAACGATTGTTCGTTCATTGTTCGTTCATTGTTCGTTCATTGTTCGTTCATTGTTCGTTCATTGTTC
>JAIFLJ010000197.1:14697-15801 GCA_020049135.1 bacterium
CATTGTTCGTTCATTGTTCGTTCATTGTTCGTTCATTGTTCGTTCATTGTTCGTTCATTGTTCGTTCATTGTTCGTTCATTGTTCGTTCCCGCGCTAAAGTTTATAACCCACTGCTATGATGTCGCAGGGAGAGTTTATGCAAACCCAGCTTGATTATATTTTCTTCGTTTACGGATTTGCTTTTTTGTTTTTGGGAGTGACCTGTTACACTCGTAAAACTGAAAATTTAAAACACCGTTTTTTCTGGCTCTGCCTCTCTGGTTTCGGTTTTACACACGGCACCAATGAGTGGCTTGATTTGATTGCTCATTCGTTGAAGACCCCAGATTTTTTTGCCTTTTGCAGGGTTTTTATTCTCGGCATTTCGTTTGGTTTTCTTTTGCTCTCACCGGTTGTTTTATGCGGGGATGACAACGCTCTCAGAAAGCGTCTCCGCATGGCGGCAGTTGCATGGTGTGGAATAGTTTTTATTTTCGCCCTATGGCTGGCGCATGGAGGCGAGACTGCGAAAGCGCAGGTTCTGATCCGTTGGCTGATCGGTTTGCCTGGCTCTCTCTTGGCCGGAATCGCATTATGGCAAGTGGGTCAAGGCAATCGGTGGCTCATGGTGTCCGCATCAAGTTTTTTCGTTTACGCAATCGCATCTGGAATGGTTACACCGCCAGAAAATTTCTTCCCGGCTTCTGTTATTAACACAAAGCAGTTTGCTGCAATTGCGGGTTTCCCTGTGCAACTTTTGCGCTGTCTGCTCGCTGTTGTGGCTGCGGTTTGTATCTGGAAAAGCCGCCAAGCTCCAAAACTCTACGGGGAAAGAAAAATATACCAGTTCAATCAAGTTGTTTTCACACTTTCTTTTGCCGTGGCATGGTGGCTGCTCCAGACAGTCGGAGAAAATGCGTGGAACAAAGAAATCGAAGAAGCAAAAAAAGTGGCTAGAACAATCTCCATCATGCTAGACCACGAGCCTTGGGACATCCTCTCAAATCCAGCACAAAAAAATCATCATGCCGCATGCAAAGGTGTTCGGGATAGCATATTAAAAACATCCTGCTTTTTCGATTGGATAGACCATTTTTATATTTTGATAAAAAAAGATGAAAATA
>JAIFLJ010000056.1 GCA_020049135.1 bacterium
GACTGTCCGGAGGATGACGATGAAAACAGCCCGTCCTCTTCGTTGCGCGTCGGTCAGGTATCGCAACGGATATCCTCCCTCCTTGCGCCTCTATGCCAGGCTGTTTTGATCGTCACTCATACGAAAATTTTTGTGTTACAGGCCACTAGTTGTTATCTAGGAAAGTTGGTGGCGTATTTGGATATCCATTCCAAGGCAGCCTCTTCGCCTGTAAGGATGCGCCCCTCTTTCTTTAAAATCTCGTCTTTGTACTGCTGGATGTAGCAGACCTGCTCAACCATCCGCGCACGGAAAGCCGTGTTCTCGTCTAGGAAACGGATGCCCACATCATAGTGGTCTCCCGAAATGCGGCACCAGACGACCTCGCCTTTCGCTGTGAAAACAGGATGGGAAAGGGGGATGCGAATCAGTAGCAGCGAGCCGTGTTTTATGGCCGTGTTCGAGTGGAAAGCCAGCCCGCCTATGCTGATGTTTTCGAGGTATTCGCGCTTGTCCGAAACCACTTCCCCAAAATCAAACTCAATAGGCATGTCCGTGGGATGCCGGATAAAATGCCTTGGCTGTGACTCATCTTCGCTCATGAAACATCCTGTTTTTTTGAAAACTTTTTCCAGACAGTTTTTATTATTTCGTCCAGCTCCCCAATTTTCAGGAGCATGGCGCACGCTGCGAAAACAGTGCCACCCAAGACGATTGAGGAGAGGACACCGACAATTTCTCTCCCGCAAAAGTCTGGCAAAGAGCGGACGAAAGCGAGCCAGAACAAGACGGTGGCTCCCATGGGCGCAGATGCCAGCAAACTTTTTAAAATGGTGCGGAGGAGCGCAGTGCCTTCGAACGAGCCCAGCCTAGAACGCATAGAGAGGGCGAGTTGTGTGAAATTCAGAATAGCAATCATCGAGGTGGAGAGTGCCAGCCCCGCGTGGCCTAATGAAAAAATTTGCGTGAAAAGGAAGCAGAAGCCGAGGTTGAGACCTATGCCCAAGAGGCTGATCCTCAGCGGTATTTTTGCTAGGTTTAAAGCGTAAAATCCAGGCACCACGACTTTGATGGCAGCATAGCCCGCAAGCCCCACGACATACGCTTTCAGTGCGAGCGCAGTCTGCGCTGTGTCGTTTGGGGAGAAACGACCGCGCTCTAAAACCAACTTGATAATCGGTTCGGCAAGCACCATCAATCCCACTGCCGCTGGTATGGTGAGGCTAAAAACAAGCCGCAAGGAGTGGGCGAGGTTGGAACAAAAGAGCGTAAGGTTGTTTGCCGCCACATTCTTCGATACGAGTGGCAGAGTCACCGTGGCGATGGCTACACCGAGCAGCCCGATGGGAAACATCATGAGCCTGAATGCGTACTCTAGCCACGAGATGGCACCCGGCCCGAGGTGTGATGCGAACTGAGTGTTGATCACCACATTTACTTGCACCGCCGAAGCACCAATGACAGATGGAACCATCAGCTTGAGGACATGTCTCAATCCCTCGTCTTTCAAATCCCATGCGGGGCGGAACCTGAACCCAGCCTTGAACGCTATCGGCAACTGCATGCATACCTGCAAGCATCCGCCTATCACAACGCCACACGCCATGCCGTAGATCGCACTCCGCCCCATTTGTGGATCAATGAGCCATCCTATGAGCAAGCCGAAAACTATTGAGCCCACATTAAAAAACATTGGTGCCATGGCTGGGATACCGAATCTCCCTCTGGCGTTTAACATGCCCATCAGAACGGCGGCCACGGAGACGAGCAGGATATACGGAAACATTATCCGCGCGAGCGAGGCGGCGAGCCCAGATGTTTCTGCGTCTAGCCCAGAAGCCACCATCCGCACGATTGACGGGGCGCAGAAAATGCCGAGCACCACCAGCACGAAAAGCACGGCCACTTGGAGTGTAAAAATCAGGTTAGCCAGACGCCACGCTGAGGCGTCTCCCTTTTTTTCTGATGTCTGCGTGAAAGTGGTCACGAAAGCTGTCGAAAGTGCCCCTTCCGCAAAAAGGTCGCGTAGCAAGTTGGGGATTTTAAACGCTGCACGGAAAGCATCGCTGGCCATGCCAGCTCCGAAAAAGTGCGCAAAAAGAGATTCTCGCACCAAGCCGAGTATCCTAGACCCGAAAACTGCGATGCTTATTCTGCCAGCTTTTTTTGCGGTGGATGACATCTTCTTTGCTTCCATTTATGCTGCTGTTACGCGGAGCCGCGCATGCCGACATTGATCGCCACAGGGCGGAGCCCTGCCACCTGAGCTTCGAGGTGGTGGCCTGGGCAGATGGACGCCCCAGGCTGCGGTGTCACCATCAAAATAATGTCTCCAGGCAGCAGTGTCATTGAGTCGCTGAGTTCTTCGATCAACGATGGAAGGCGTTCCAAGAAAAGGCGGTTTTCGTAGCGCTGAATCTGCTGACCGTTGTGGAATAGGACAGTTTCACCAGAAAAATCCATTTCAGGTTTCAGCGTGGGGCCGACCGGATGAAAAGCATCGAAAGAAGATGCCCGGCTCACATCGCCAGACTGCAAAAAGAAATCGTCAGAAAAACATTGGGCGGATGAGTAACCCGCTACGAAACTGGTAGCGTTGGCTGCTTTCACGCGGCGGGCGCGGCGACCTATTACAACGGCCAAGCCAGATGTGCAAACATTGCGGTGGTCGGGATACGGTATAGCCACCATGCTGCGATGAGGGGAAAGCGAAGTAGGCGGGACGAGGTGCCACCCTTTTTTTTCTTCTACGCGGATTATTTTGCTTGGGCAGCCGACTGGCAAAATCACGAGTTCAGTCCAGTCAAAACCGCAACCTGTGCGTTTCCCCTGAGGGAGCGACCCGTTGAAATCGCCGTCCAGCTCGTGAACCCAGTCGTTTTCGCGCTCACCGCAAAAAAAGCTGTTACCTTTTTTGAATCGTCCCCATTCCAGCATAATAAATCACTTATTTGTTACAGGTGTCAAATCTGACAATTTTTATGGCTGCTGCCAAACATTTTCTTTTTGCGATGAAAAGGCGTAAAACCATTGTCTTTTCGTCCAGTGCTTTCTAGGATTCAAAAAACAAGGAGATTTTACCAGTTCTATGAAAACACTTCGCTACATCATTATGTATCTCGCAATACGCATCGGGTTTGGGATTTTAAAAACGCTCACCGCTTTCATTTTCCTCTTCATTACACCACTGATGTACATTTTTGCGCTCAACCTCACATTCGAGATGAACATCCCCTACGATGGGCCGCATATTTTCGGGATGTTTTTACTGACCCTGCCGCTACTGCTAATCTACCTTCTCTTTTGCGAAAGCATGGATCCGAACCCGTCCGAAAAAAAGAATATCGGCAAGCAAGACCTCACGCAATCAAGCAAAAACTAAGGTTTGTTGCGCCCGTAACAGCATGTCTCAAAACCTGCAAAGATTTTTGGAGGATGCAAAAAAATATTGCGTCCTCAACTATGAGGAAGAGGTAGCTCTTTGCAGGAGCATATTCACGGCTAATGTCACAAAAAGAAAAATACTCAAGCAGTGCCGCCACCACACACTGGATGAATCAGCCATAATGGAAAAAGGCGACATGGCTTGGGAAAAACTTGTCCAAGCCAACTTGGGGCTAGTCATAAAAATTGCGGCCAACTTCGCAAAGGGCGACCAGAAGGAGATGATGGACTTGATTTCAGATGGGACCATGGGCCTCATGAAAGCCGCACGCGAGCACGACCCAGACAAAGGGCGTTTCAGCACCTACGCCACGCCGTACATACGCGCATGGATTTTGCGGAGCCTCCTCACGCGAAAACTCATCCACATTCCGATCAATAAATATTGGAAGGCCATCAAACTGCACGGTGTCATTGAGTCGCTGCACGATTCGCTCGGGCGTCCCCCGACAGAAGATGAGATAGCGGGAAAAGCTGGAATTTCCGTGGAAGAACTGGAGAAGTTGATGCAGGTCTTCATCCAGACAGAATCGCTCAACGACCCCATTTCCGAAGACGGCATGGAAAGGGGCGAAATGATTGCGGACGAGCAGGCTGTGATGGCGGATGAATCCCTGCGCAAAAAAGAATCGCGCGGCCTGCTAGATAGGATGCTCTCCAAGCTTGACGAACGCAGCCAGTCCATACTCCACCTCAGGCACGGGCTAGATACAGAGCAACCGCACACGCTGCAAGAGTTAGCGGTCAAATTCCGTGTCTCCCCAGAGCGAATACGCCAAATTGAAAATGAAGCTCTCCACAAACTCAGGCAGTGGTTGAATGCAGAACAGGCTGCCGATTAAACATGCGCACACCAAACAAAGACGGCGTATAGCAGATGCGCAGCGCATGAGTGCCAGCCATGAGTCGTTGCAGAGAAAATAACAAAATGTGAGTCGTTACGACATCAGCGAACTGCCGCAAGAGCCATTTTGTCGCTGGCTGTGCGACCTGTTTTTTCCGTGTTTGACGCTATCTTGTTTTTGGAAAGGCGTTTGCCTATTTATTGAAAGCTCTCCCAATATGGCATGATTTGTGATAAATTAAAAATATTATGGACTTAAATAAATTGACCGAAAAAGCAGCAGCGGCAGTCATGGATAGCCAGTCGTTGGCGGTGCGGTTCGGACACCAATCCGTGGATGTCGAACATGTGTTCTCTTCGCTCCTTTCACAGGAGGACGGGCTTGCTCCCACAATTTTGGGGCGCATGCATCTTCCATTGCACCAGATGCAGTCGAGGATCGAAGAGGCTTTGCAAAAAATGCCGCGCGTGCTCGGCGGCCACACGCCCGTAGGCAACCTCTACATCACGCCGCGTATGAACCAGCTTTTCGTGCGAGCTTTGAACGAGTCACAAAAAATGAAGGACGAGTTCGTGAGCGTAGAGCATCTGCTCTTGGGCATGACCGATGAATCCCAGACAACGCCGGTGGGCAAGATTTTTTTCGAGTGGAAAATAACCCGCGAAAACTTGCTGAAAGCACTGACCGAAATCAGGGGTAACCAGAGAGTGGTAAATCAGAATCCAGAGGGCGTTTACCAATCACTTGAAAAATTCGGACGCGACCTCACGCGGGCAGCCAAACAAAATAAGCTGGACCCAGTCATCGGGCGCGATGCCGAAATCCGCCGCGTCATACAGGTGCTTTCGCGCCGGACGAAAAACAACCCTATACTGATAGGCGAACCTGGCGTGGGAAAAACGGCCATAGCCGAAGGGTTGGCACGCAGGATAGTTTCTGGCGATGTCCCTGAAAGTTTGCGCGATAAACGGATCGTGGCACTCGACATGGGGGCACTTGTAGCCGGAGCCAAGTTCCGGGGCGAATTTGAAGAGCGGCTGAAGGCCGTGCTGCACGAAGTCACACAGGCCAGCGGCCAGATTATCCTTTTCATAGACGAGATACACACGGTGGTCGGCGCGGGCAAAAGCGAGGGTTCCATGGACGCGGGCAACATGCTCAAGCCCATGCTGGCACGCGGCGAGTTGCACTGCATGGGTGCCACCACCACGGACGAATACCGTCGCTACATAGAGAAAGACGCCGCCTTGGAAAGGCGTTTTCAGACAGTGCTGGTGCAAGAGCCAGATGTGGATTCCACCATTTCTATACTGCGCGGACTACAGGAGCGCTACGAGGTACATCACGGCGTCCGAATCCAAGACAGCGCACTCGTGGCCGCAGCCACCCTGTCGCATCGCTACATAGCGGATCGTTTCTTGCCGGACAAAGCCATAGATTTGATGGACGAGGCCGCAGCAGAGTTGCGCACTGAAATTGAAAGTATGCCAGAAGAACTGGAGATGTTGGAACGGCGCGTCACGCAGCTCCAAATTGAACGAGAAGCACTGACCAAAGAGAGCGACGAACATTCTAAAGAGCGGCTCTCGGAACTCGAAAAAGAACTGGAAAAACTCCGTTCTGAGCGGGACAGCATCAAAGGTCGTTGGCTCTCGGAAAAACAGGGTATTGAAAAAATCAGCGGCATCCGTGGACAACTTGAAAAATGTCGCTACGAACTCGAAAAAGCGCAGCGCGAAAATGACCTGGCGAAAGCATCCGAAATACAGTACGGACGCATACCCGAACTCTCTGCGCTCCTAGCGGATTTAGAAAAACACCTCACCCAAGGCAACGGCGGCAAGCGGCTCATACAAGAGGAAGTCACACCCGAAGAAATAGCAGAAGTGGTGGCTCGGTGGACTGGCATACCAGTCACAAGGCTAGTGGAGGGCGAACGCGAAAAACTATTGCGCCTTGATGAGATATTGCACGGGCGCGTCATAGGTCAAAATCAGGCGGTGCAGGCCGTTTCAGACGCCGTAATCCGTGCCCGTTCTGGACTCAAAGACCCAAAACGCCCGATTGGCTCATTCCTTTTCCTCGGCCCTACCGGCGTCGGAAAAACGGAGCTTGCACGCGCCCTCTCAGAGAGTCTTTTTGACAGCGAGGAAAACCTTATCCGCATAGACATGAGCGAGTACATGGAGAAACATGCCGTGGCGCGGCTCATAGGCTCGCCTCCAGGCTATATAGGATACGAGGACGGCGGTCAGCTCACGGAGGCCGTGCGCCGCAGGCCGTATGCCGTGCTGCTTTTCGATGAGGTAGAAAAAGCGCACCCCGATGTTTTCAACATCTTTCTGCAAATAATGGAGGACGGGCGTCTAACTGATAGCCACGGACGCGTAGTAAATTTCCAAAATACACTCATCATACTAACATCCAACATAGGCAGTCAGCACCTCGTGGTAGAAGGCTCGCTGGAAGACAATTACGAAATAAGCGAGCAGGCCAGAAAAAATGTGATGACTGATTTGCGCGGGCATTTCAGGCCAGAGTTATTGAATAGGCTGGATGAAGTTGTCTTGTTCAAAACTCTCACGCTGGCCGAAATAAAACAGATCGTGGATTTGCTTTTGCGCGACCTCAGAAAACGCCTCGTCGAAAAACATATCGCATTGGAATGGGACGAAAAAGCCATAGAGTGGATAGCCAAAGGAGGCTTCGACCCTGTCTATGGAGCACGCCCGCTTCGCCGCTTCATACAGAGGGAAGTTGAGACAGCACTCTCCAGAAAACTTATCAGAGGCGAAATTCCTGAGCGGTCAACGGCATTGATGAACACGGACAAAAACGGGCATCTGGATTTCAAAGTCACGAACGGGTCTTGTGCCAGCTCGTAAGAGGGCACCCACAAAGGATGCCCCTACGCCAGCAAAGAATTGAATGTTTTTCTTCTTTGCGTCTTTGCGCCCCGAACGGGTGTGATTAAAAGTGGGTGAGTCACCCCGTTCCTCGAACGCCGCAAGGGATGAAAATGTGGTGCAGGCATCCTTGCCTGCATCTTCAGATT
>JAIFLJ010000185.1 GCA_020049135.1 bacterium
CCTCTGGCTGACACAAGTCGAAATGGAAAGCGTATTGTGCAAGCTATTTCCCTCGTTATCACAGGCCATAACCAATCTTTTGTGATGAGGCGGGAAAAGTATGCGTGCGGCCACCATGGCCATGCACAGCGATGCCTCGGCACACGGTTTGGATGACAAAAGCTTGGGCAGACCCAGCGAGTGCATGGCACTCATCACGGCTGCCACATGCCCGTGCGGCAAGGAACGAACTATCTTGAATGGGCTGTTCCCCTCTCGGGCACGCCACCCGAACCAACTCCGCCACGGAGTCCACGGAGCACGGCACGCAGAGCATCAAGGGAAGCCTTCGGCCATTTGGAAAGGTTGGCCAAGGTGCGATGCTTGACTTTGCCGCCTTGGCGGAAGGTTTCGCGAAGGAGCGTGCATGGAGGCGAGTTGCGGTTGCGGACGACTTCTATGAACATGGCTACTATATTCAGGCAAAACCCAAGCTAATCAATGTGAATCAATGAGTTGCGCTGTTTTATCGCTGGAAGTTCAGACTAAAAGACGGCACGGTTTTGTTTATTTATTTCATTCCTGCCTCGGATGGCCAAGAGGTTGACTGCGTCCGCATAGTAGGAACTCCTGACGAGCGGGCCTGATGACACATGCTGGAAACCCATTTTTTCGGCCAGAAGTTTCCACGCATCGAACTTTGCTGGATTGATCCACTCTGCGACAGGCAGGTGTCTGGCGGTGGGTTGCAGGTATTGCCCCATTGTAACCATTTCGCAGCCTGTCTCCGCGATGTCGCGCAGTGTTTCTTCGACTTCGTTTTCGGACTCTCCTAGCCCCAGCATGATACCCGATTTGAACTTTGTTTCTGGGCGTATTTTTTTTGCCTCAGCCAAGACAGACAAAGACCTTTCATAGCTGGCTTTGCAGCGAACTTGGTGCGTCAGTCGGCGCACCGTCTCTAAGTTGTGTCCAAAAATGTCAGGTTCGGCAGCCAGCACGGTTTCGAGTGAGCCTCGGTTTCCGCCGAAGTCGCTCACGAGCACCTCCACGATTCCGCCCACATTTTTGGCACGGAGTGCTTTTATCACACTGCCCACATGCATGGCAGCACCGTCGTGGAGGTCGTCGCGTGTCACCATGGTGACCACCACATGCCTCAAACCCAACGACACTGCTGCGTCAGCCACACGGGCGGGTTCGTCTGGGTCGAGCGGGGATGGGTGGCCTGTTTCCACAGCGCAGAAACGGCATGCACGCGTGCATCGGTTGCCTCCCACAAGAAAAGTGGCCACGCGTCTGTCCCAGCACTCGAACCGGTTTGGGCACATGGCACTGGCGCAGACGGTGTGCAGCCCGTTCGCCCCGATCTTGTGGCCAGTGGCTTCAAAATCTCCAGCTTGTGATAGAGGGCGGCGCAGCCAAGCGGGTTTTGGGCCTACCTTTGCTGGCGTAGATGCAGCCGTGTTTTCCATCCCTGATTTATGCCGTAGGCGCAGAAAAAATAAAGTATGGATTGCTCCCGTGTGCGCGAGTAGTGTGTGCGGCACGATGGAAAAAGAAGAAATGTTCGATGTAGTGGACGAACGCGATGCCGTGATCGGACAGGCATCGCGCAGCGAAGTCCACGCGAAGATATTTTTGCACAGAGCCGTGCATGTGTTGGTTTTCGATGGTGCAGGGAGGATTTTTTCGCAGAAGCGATCTTTGCAAAAAGATTCGCACCCAGGCAAGTGGTGCTCATCCTGCAGCGGGCATGTGGATGCGGGCGAAAGCTATGGCTCAGCCGCAGTCAGGGAACTCGCCGAAGAGATAGGCGTCTCTGTTTCTCATTGCTCGTTGCAGAAACTCTTCAAGCTATCGGCGGGCACGCAAACGGACTGGGAGTTTGTGGAGGTGTCCAAGCTTTCGCACAGTGGCCCGTTTGACCTTAACCCGCAAGAGATCACTGATGGTGAATTTTTTGAAATGTCGGCACTCAGGGATGATATGGCCAAGAACCCTGACAGCTACACCACATCATTCAAAACAATCATAAACATATTGTCCGACTGTTGAAAAGCTCATTGGAATTAGGCATGGCGTTCTGAACGGGAGGGTGCAGGACAAAAAAATTAAACAGAAGCAAGGGATACCTCTTATTTGCGCTTGCCTGTGACTCATCTGCGAAAAAGCTTTTGCAAAAAAGTTTGCCCCTACACACGGAAACAGTATAAAACTTCAAGCATGGAAGACCAAGCTCAGCCGACCCATGAAACTAGGCACATGAACTGCTCCTTGTGCAAGCAGGCAATTGACGCCACAGGTCTTGAGCCTGGCACGCTCATCCAGTGCCCGCATTGTTCTGGGGAAATCAACTCCACATGGAACATGGGCAACTACATATTGACGCGCAAGCTGGGACAAGGCGGCATGGGCACCGTTTATGAGGCCACAGACAGGGTGCTAGGGCGTGTGGTGGCGGTCAAAGTGCTCAAAGAAGACCTCACCTCCGATGTGGAGTTTATAAAAAGTTTCGCCAAAGAAGCCCAGATAACGGCCTCCATAAACCACCCGAATGTCGTGCAGGTTTACCAGTTTGCGCAGGAAGGAGAAACCTACTACTTGGCCGCAGAACTTTTGAAAAACGGAAGCTGGGACGACCAGATGAACCAAGTCGGTGCTATGCCAGAAGTGGATGCCCTGCAAGTCTGCCTTGATGCAGCCAGAGGTCTCAGGGAAGCATTCATGCACGGACTGCTGCACCGCGATGTCAAACCGGGCAACATCCTTTACGGCGCAAACCGCGAAGGCAAGGTTGTGGATTTCGGACTCGCTCTCTCACTTGAAGAAGCAGCCAGCCAGCTCGGCGATGTATGGGGCACGCCCTATTATGTCGCCCCAGAAAAGCTGGATCAGAGCGGCGAAGATCACCGCAGCGACATATACAGCCTTGGAGCCACTCTTTTCCACGCGATCGCAGGACGCCCCCCCTTCGATGCCAGCAACGCATCCATCGTGGCATGGAAACACCTGAAATCACAAAAGGTCTCGCTGAAAGCTTTCGCCCCACATGTCACGGACGAAACTGCGCACACGGTCAACAAATGTTTGGAGCGCAACCCGTCAGACCGTTTCCAGAGTTACGATGAATTTATTTCCAGTCTTGAATACGCCCGCAAATGCGCCACTGGCGTTTCAAAAAGCAGGGGGCCGATCATGTCCCCCCTGAATTTCTCCAAACAGCACCGCATTTTCTCCATGCGCACCTATGTCGCCATCGGCCTAGCCGCTCTCATCGTTGGCGGCGTTAGCTGGAAGTTCAGGAGAGAAATCAAATCATTTTTATCTGGCGCGGCCATCTCCAGCGAAACCAGAGACGAAGCCACGCCCATCCCTCCGCTGATCGCCGCCAAAATCCTGAAAAAAGCCTCGGAACAGGAAAAACAGCAGTTCCAAAAAGCTTGGAATTCGGCGGTCAGAAACAAGGCACTCATCTCCTCAGTAGAAAAATGCTTGGCACTGAATGAAGACCTCCTCAAAGCACCCAAAGACACAGCATTGCAGTTGCAGTATAAAAAAGAAATTGCCTCCTGCCTGTCACTGATCGGAGACGAGATCGTTAAAAAAGACCCTTCCCTCGCTGGGCTTTTCGCTGGTTTGAAAAACACAAAAAAAACAGAGCCATAAATTGAATGAGACATGTTTTTTCACGGCGAACGCACAATCATAAACCATCCCGAAAACAGGTCGCTGAGCTGGCGGCCATTTTAAACACACACCACTAGACTATGAAAACTGTTGCTTTCCTTTTCAGCGGCCAAGGCGCACAAAAAATCGGCATGGGTGCCGACTGGCTCACACTGCCAGAGTGCCGCCTCCTGTTCGACCAAGCCGACACCGAACTCGGATACCCCATTTCAGAAATATGCCTGAACGGGCCAGAAGAAAAACTCACCGAGACACGCTATTGCCAGCCTGCCCTCTATGTGCATGGCCTAGCCAGCCTGGCCGCGTTACTCGCTAGAGTTTCATTGAAGCCAGCTTTTGTGGCTGGGCTCTCCTTGGGCGAATTCACGGCACACGCCGCTGCCGGGACTTTCTCCTTCGCCGAAGGGCTGCGCCTAGTGGCACTGCGCGGACAGGCCATGCAAGACGCCTGTGAAACCACGCCTGGCGGGATGCTCTCGCTGCTCGGCGCCTCCACCGAACAGGCCAAAGATATTGCCGCGCAAGCTGGAGTTGATGTTGCTAACCTCAACAGCCCAGGCCAAATCGTTCTCTCCGGGCACGCCGACAAAATACAGGCCATACCAGAACTCGCAAAAAAAATGGGCGTCAAAAGAGCTATCCCCCTGAAAGTGGCTGGCGCATACCACTCCAAACTCATGGAGCCTGCAAAAAAACGCTTGGCTGACGCACTCGCCGCCGTGGCGTGGCAGACACCGCCCGTCCCAGTCGTCTCGAATTTCTCCGCAGAACCGACAACCGACACAAACTCTATCCAGAAACTGCTCCTAGAACAGATCACTGGCAGCGTGAGGTGGGAAGAAAGCGTTCTGGCCATGAAACGGATGGGCGTCTCGCACTTCATTGAGTTCGGTCCAGGTGAGGTGCTCGCCGGCCTCATGAAACGGATAGACCCAGACCTAAAAGTCGCCAGCGTGAGCGATATGCTTTCGCTGGAAAAAGCCGTGGCTTTCGCTGCGCAAGAACAGCTTTGCGATTAACACAAACACGAAGAAAGGAAACTCGCCCACATGAAACTCGAAAACAAAGTAGCCATCGTCACAGGAGCAGGTAGAGGCATCGGTGCCGCCATCGCCCGCATTTTCGCCCAGAACGGCGCATCCGTGGCGTGCGTGAGCCGCACCCTAGAAAACGCAAAAAAAACAGCCGATGAAATACAGGCCATGGGACGCAAAGCCATCCCGTACGCCGTTGATGTGTCCAGTGCGGCAGAATCGGAAGCAACCATCCAAAAAATTTTCACCGATTTCGAGCGCGTAGATGTACTTGTCAATAACGCGGGCGTAACACGCGACGGCCTCCTCGCTAGGATGAGCGAATCGGACTGGGACACCGTTTTAGACACCAATCTCAAGGGTGCATTCCTCTGGACCAAACCCGTGGCTCGCGCCATGGTCAAACAGCGCTCCGGCTGCATCGTCAACATCTCCTCCGTAGTGGGTCTCGTCGGCAACGGCGGCCAATCCAACTACGCAGCATCCAAGGCTGGACTGATCGGTTTTACGAAATCCGTGGCCAGAGAGTTCGCCTCACGCGGCGTCACATGCAACGCAATAGCACCGGGCTTCATCGTCAGCGACATGACCGATTCCCTCCCTGACGCCATCAAACAAAAGGTCGTTCAAGCCATCCCGCTAGGCGCGTTCGGGAAACCTGAAGACATCGCGGAAGCAGCCCTTTTTCTAGCCTCTCCAGCAGGGCATTATGTCACTGGACAGGTTCTCGCGGTGGACGGCGGCATGACCATGTGACGCCTCTCCACAAATAAAAAAACAAATTATTCGAAAAAAACTGTTGCAAAATTTGAGCAAAACATCCAATAAACCCAAAACCTATAACGAGAGGAAAATATATGGCAGAGAAATCACTTGAAGAAAAAGTTAAAGATATAATCGTTGACCAGCTCGGCGTGAACGCTGAGCAGGTAACAAACGAAGCCAAGTTCATCGAAGACTTGGGAGCCGACTCGCTCGACACCGTTGAGCTAGTCATGGCTTTTGAAGAAGAGTTCGGTGTCGAAGTCCCTGACGAGGATGCTGAGAAGCTCCAGACAGTCGGCACGGTCATCGAATACCTGAAGGACAAGACAGAAAAGTAATCTTCTCTGCTATTCGGCGGGCTTTTCGTAATGAGAAGCTCCGCCGAATTGTTTTTATATTATATAGTCTGTAAAATGAATAGTCGTCGCGTAGTGATCACTGGCATGGGAGCTATAACTCCTATGGGAAACGATGTTGAATCCTTATGGTCGGCACTGGTTCGCGGACAAAGCGGCATAGCCACCATACAGTCGTTCGACATAACCAATTTCGATGCCAAAATTGCTGGTGAAGTCAAAAACTTCGAGGCGGCCAAGGCCTTCAAAAACCCTAAAGACGCAAAACGCACCGACCGATTCACACACTTCGCGATGGCCGCCTCTAAGCAGGCCGTTGCACAAGCAGCACTCGAAAACAACCCAGCCTTGGATTACACGCGTATCGGTGTGATCATAGGCTCTGGTATCGGCGGACTTATCACGCTTGAAACAGAACACACGAAACTAATGGGCAAAGGGCCAGGACGTATTTCGCCTTTCCTAATCCCCATGATGATTTCCAACATCGCGGCTGGTATGGTCTCCATGGAGTTCGGTTTCCGTGGCCCAAATCTGGCCGTCGTCACAGCGTGCGCCACCGCTGGACAATCCATCGGTGAAGGCTGGCGCATAATCTGTGACGGCGAAGCCGAGGTGATCGTGGCAGGCGGCAGCGAGGCAGCTGTCTGCCCTATGGGCATCGGCGGATTCGCTGCGATGAAGGCTCTCAGCACTCGCAACGATGCCCCTGAAAAAGCATCGCGCCCGTTCGACAAAGACCGCGACGGCTTCATCATGGGTGAAGGTGCTGGCGTAGTGGTCATTGAAGAGTATGAACACGCCAAAAAACGCGGCGTTCCGATACTTGCGGAGCTTGTGGGCTACGGACTCAGTGCCGATGCACACCACCTCACAGCACCTTGCCCAGATGGAGATGGAGCCTTGCGTGCCATGAAACGGGCACTCGAATGGGCTGGAATGACGCCAGATAAAATTGGTTACATCAACGCACACGGCACATCCACACCGCAGGGGGACATCTGTGAAACGGTCGCTATAAAACGCCTTTTCGGAGACCACGCCAAAAAAGTAATGGTCAGCTCCACGAAGTCCATGCACGGACACTTGCTTGGTGCAGCAGGCGGCGTTGAGATGATCGCCTGCGTCAAGGCACTAGAAACAGGCATCCTCCCGCCAACGATCAATTTGGACAACCCAGATCCGCAGTGCGACTTGGACTACATCCCGCATGAAGCGAGAGAGGCTAGGGTGGATGTCGTCATGAATAACTCGTTCGGCTTCGGTGGACACAACTGCTCACTGATCGCAACTAGGGTTTAACCCGTTTGCAACAGGCTCATCTGAAAATAGGGGCAAGTGACAAGGGGCAAGGGGCAAGGGAAAAGTGGTAAGAGAAAAAGAGAAAAGGAGCGGGAGCAGAAAGTAGAAGCGGCGTCCCGCCGCTTTCGGAAAGGAGCGCGGTGCGTCTCGCCCGCGAGGACGGGCACAGGGGGTGAAAATATCCACC
>JAIFLJ010000146.1 GCA_020049135.1 bacterium
CTACGGGGTAGGGCGAATAGCCGTAGATAACGGATGTCTGGTCATATTCATTGCCCAATCTCAGCAAGGAGTCTCGTTTTTGATTGAGAACGATGAACGGGTTTTCAAAGTTGCCGCTGAAGTAACCTAAAGCGTGATGAAAACCGTAATTTGAGGACCGCAAATTGCGCTCCAGCCTCTCGTTTCGCTCTTTGTTCTCGCTCTTCGAGAGCGTCTGGCTCATCGGGTTCTCCGCCGTGATAATCCCGATAGTCCGCACATTTGGGACGACACCGCGAAGGATTTGTGCGATTCTCGGATAACTCTCCTGTATGCACTTGCTGAATTTGGGGCGGCCATCATCCACGGGATGCCCCTTTGAAAGTTTATCTTCAATCAATCTCTTTGCTCTACTGCTTGTCATATTAGTCCTTTTGTTTATGTTTCAAAATTAACTACACCACGCTGACAAACCCCTCATCTATTAAACCGCCGTTTTGTTTCCAAACCAAGCTTCTCAAACAGCTTCTTGCCGAGTTCGATTCCTTTGGCCAGTTCCGTTAGGTTGAGTGTTTCCCTATCCGTGTGCCAGTCTCGGTATCCGATGGGAAGGTTGAAACATTCGATGCCCGCAGAAGCCAGCGCAAGAACATCCGTGTAAGGGTCGTTGCTGTGAACCGTTACCCCGTTCTCTTCCAGAAGGTCTTTGGCTTCAATGAAAGTTTTGTCAGAGTTGATCCTCTTGCCGCTACAGGTGTAAGTGTGCCTGTTCGAGCATGGTGAATCATACTCTATCACGAAAGCGACATCTTCAAACCAGCTCAAGCGGTGTGTCGTAATTTCTGTCGCGCCCAAAAACCCGATCTCTTCTCGCTCGAAAAGGGCGGCTTTGCAGAAGGGGAGTTCGTCCAGCAAGTGCAGGCAGGCATAAACACCCGCCTTGTCATCGGCTCCGATGCCGCAACGGAAGCCGTTTTTTCTCCCTTGGAAGACGGGTTCGCACTTGGAGTTGACAAACTCCTCCACCCTGAAAGGTCTGTCATCAAACACCGTGTCCAGATGTGCGGCGAAACACGGGTAATTCTCGCCCTCTGGCGGCTTACCCTTCGTGATAAGGAGACCGCCCTTCGCGTGTTCGACTTCGTAACCTTTGGCGAGACAGTAGCCCTCCACCAGTTTTTCCACCCCGTATTCCCTGCCAGATGGGGATGGAGTCTCCAAAAGGCTTACCAAGAGTTTTTTGTTTATGTCTTTCATATCCTATTATACATCGAGGGGCACAAATTTTAAGAAACTAGGTGATAAAACTATATTTTTTTCTTCTCTGCATTGCGGTTGCTTCAATTCAACCGAGTATTCTCTTCCATCAACAATCATACCTAGGGATCCTAGTCCCTGACAACTTGCGTGCTTCAATCTCTAGGGGAGCGTTGATGTATCCCAAAAAGAAGTCACATGAGAGACCGTGGCTTCTCCCTTTTCCTTCCCCACGAACCTGCCAGACATATCCGAAGATCTGGTCGTAATACTCTTGCAAGAAGGCGGCTCTCCCGCCGAGCCGCTCGTATTGGCCGACATGGACCAGCTCGTGCTTCAAATACGCGTCAAGTGTATGATCGCCGCCAATGTCTCTGCGCCTGAATAGAGCAATCCCCCGATGGAGCGTCACACCCCCGACGGCATTCCCCCTGCCCAAACACAACACCCGCACTTTTTCGGGGCTTTTCACCCTCAACCGTTTCGCGGTCTTACACTCTTCCTCCGTCAGCTTGCGCCCAAACAAGAGCACCGCCGTTTCCCCGATCCACAAAAACGGCACGGAAACCCATGCCAACCCTTTCACAACGATCTTTTTCATCTCTTCTCTCCTTTATGTATATTTCTGTTCCAATCTTCCTACTGGTGAGATTTCCCAACAACTAGCGCGAGCAGTAAAACGGTAGCGGGACGACTTTTCCGTGCCTCTCGACCTCATGGCCGTCCTTGTCCGTTATGCTCAAGGACCACACCTCTTCCGCCCTCCCCCAGCCAAAGGCGAAAACCGAACCATCGTCCGCCACGAATTTTAAGTTCTCCCCTAACCCGTATCCTCCGCACCCCCAGTAGGCCGCGACAATCTTGAACGACTTGTTTTGCTTCAAGGAGACGATGGTTTTATCGTTGCTGCTCACATAGAGGCATATCTTACGCGAGTTGCCAGAGTAGGCACTGACTTCCCCGTGCAGGGCTGCGGGGATCATCCCCAGCTTGATGTCGCCCTCTTCTGGCGCGTAAAGAACTTGAGCTGGAGGAGGGGACTTGTCTCTGCTCTTGACGGTGCTTTGGACTTCGTGTGCTTTCGGTGCGGAGGCGACTTTATTCCTGCCGTTCAAGAACTTCAAGGTGACATTGGCGAGGGATAAGCAAATAACGGCCACCACCGCCGCCTTGTAAAGACGGCAGCAGTCGAGGCGTATAACTTGAACCCCGAAAACTATGCAACCCGTAGTAACTATTAGGCTTGAATAACTTACATTACAGATTTCCAGACTCATTTTATTCTCACCCTCTCCAAAATCTCGATCTCTCTGCTTATACGAAGTTCATTATCCACCCCCCAGTGTCCGCTCCAGTAAAATCCCCGTTGATAGTCCGTCCAAGGAGGTGGTTGCGGGCCGTTGTCGCCCCACACCAACACTTCGGGCAACCCTTTCGGGTGAGCATCGAGGACCCGTTTGAAAAACGAGTTGTCTCTTGTGACACATTCCCACGCCCCGCCAAACCCGATGCCGGGTCGTATGATGGCGAGTATCTTCGGCACGATATTGTGTGCGTAATAGAGCCCCTGATAGACCGCCGACATCTCGCCGCAGAGAAACAAGAGGCTGAACCGCTCGGGTCCGTGGGAAGGGGGGCAGTCTTCATTTCTCTGCCAGATGCCCCAGTAACCGAACGGTTTGCCATTATAGAAGTGTTTCATTTGTCCGTTCATCAATTCGTATTGGATTTCACTGGGCACGACCTTCGGTTTCCACCCTGGAGGAACCACTTCTTCTTCCTTGATTATTCTACCAAAAAGGAGGCGGTAGCCAGTAAATCCTCCACGCCCACCCACCTCATTCAACAGATTCTCTTCCTTGATAAAATAATCCGCATAGACGAACGAATGAACTAGACCTGCAAGATTTTTTACGGGCCCGCCATCGAGGCCGCTCGCAGGGTAGTAGAGCGAGTTTTCGAGGATTTGTTTGATCGAAAACTCGGGTTGCGGGTTTATCTCGGGGATCTCCCGCAACCATGCAGGAAGCGCTTCTACGCGGAGCGATCCTCTCCGTCCCGCGACCGCCCTCACCCCTTTTGTGTAAGGGTTGGATTCGAAGGGCAGGGGATTCTCTTCATCCCGTTGCCCGTCTCTCACCTCCGTTTTTTCACTTTCGCCTTTTTTACTATCCATAAACAAAATTATCCCTCCTATTTTTTTTTTGCAACTCTCAAAACCCTACTTTTTTCTCTTTTTTGATTTCCTGCCAGAGGTGGTCTTGCGAGTAGATCTCCGCCAGCGAATAGTCGTTTTGGTCGGGGAGATCGATCCCTTTAGTCCCCGCGATAGCGAGCGCCCTCTCGCGCCCGATCCGCCCAAACTCGCGATAGGCGATCAGGCGCCCCCGCCTCAGCAGGGCGCTGTCCAAGTCTTTCACCTCCGTGTTGATCGTGCAGAGGATGTGCATCTTCATGAAATTGCCCAAAAACCCGTCGGAGATATTGAGCAAGTTCCCCACCTCCTCGCGGTTGTCGCCAGCCCGTTTTAGCAGGATAGATTCCGCGTCTTCGATGATGACCACTTTCTTCTTTTTGGGGTAACGCCGCGACTGTTCCGCCCAGAAGGGGACCATGTTGGGGCTACACAGAAGCGAATAGTTGGTCTGGGGCAAGTAGTAGAAACAGCATTTCTTGCACAGCTTCTGCACAAGATGCCGCAGGTAGCAGGTCTTGCCCGTCCCTGGCGCCCCCTGCAAAATCGTGATCCCCGATTCTTTCTTGGCGAGATTTCGTGCCAGGCCCCGTTCCCATTCCAGCAGATCCTCGCCGTAGTGGAGCGAGAGCGTCTCGTCGGTCTGGGCATAACAGCGATTCACCTCCACCTCCTCGGTTTCGCACCCCCTTGAGGTCAGGCTCAAGATATGGAAAAACGGTTTGTTTTGCCTGCGCCGATCCCGCTTGAAATACCCCGCCTTGATCTCGTCGTAAACCGCTTGGGCCTTCCTCAAAGTGTCGGCGTAAACGATGATCATGTTCGAGAACTGGCTGAACACGAAGACCTCTTTCTCCCACCGGATCAGCAACCTCACGCTCTCCTTGGTCCACCGGTTGGTCCCGCGGTCTATCCCGTGCTCCACCCTCTGCCGGATCACCTTCGCGCTGTTGTCTGCCGCCAGTTTGAGCATATCCCATTTCTCCCCGCTCCCCGAAACACAGTAGAAATTCCCGCCCTTGAAATGCTCGTAAATCGGCAACCTGAAATACCCGATGTCGTTCGGCGTAAATTTAGGTTGCCGGAGCGTGAGAGCTTCCGTCGAGAGCGTGAGCGTCCCGCACTCGGTCTGACTGTCCAAGGCCTCTACGCCCACATCGGGTTTGACCACATAATAGTCGGCAACATTCTCCTCGTTCGCCACGCTGTCCAAACAGGGCGCCATGCTCGGCGCTATATTTTCTTCAGATAAAGTGATAGGCATAATCGTGTTATCGGTCTCCTCCGTTTGTCTGCTCAATAAATTTTTGTGTGCTTCATTTTCGCTTCTCATAGACATCCTCCTCGTTTTTTCTCGTTAAACCCTCAACTCAGACCATTCTATCATGCTCTCTTTTTTAAATTTATCCCCTCACCCTATCCCATGTTTTTTCTCCTTGCCAAAAAACCGACAACTGGAGGTTAGAACTCCAGTTGTTGTGAGTTATAACACTTAACTCGCCTTCTCGTCCCCGCAAACGGTGCAACGATAACCTTTAACCGTCGGGTTATGAACCCTGTTGCCTTTACCGTATTTTTCATCTTGGTAATCGTGTTTGCATTTACATTTGATGATTTTGCAGTTCGTTTTTGGTGAATTATTGTTCATTTTGATTTCCTTTTGTTGTTTAATCTATTATACATCCAGGCCTCCAAATTTTAAGATGTATTTTTAAAAAAGCATGAGGTCTATAACTCACTTTATCTGTTTTCCATCAAAAAGCATAGGTGTATAATCTCATTTCTAAGCATTATTTGCAAAAATAAAATGGCTGATTAGTCTTCTTTGTGACGCTGCATTTCTACTTATGATTACCGAGTGAGACAATTAGTCGCATAAAAATGCTCGAAAATCAAAATACTTCTTAAAATTTGCCTCTCTGGATGTATAATAGAGTATGAAATTACAAATTGGCGAATACGATGGAAAACCGATCACGGCTAACCTGAACCCTGCGCCTTTGCTTTACAGGCTCTTTTGCGGGGCTATCGCGGCCTGCATTATAGCGCTGGCGTTCCTGACCTACTTCATCCCGCTCTTTTACTGGGGAGAACGCTTCGAGAAAGTCAATCCGAGGAAGGAGAAAAACTGCGATAGGTTTAATGGCTTATACACCTACCCGCTTTCAAACAACCAGATTTTCTACGGGACTCTGTGCGGCGGGGCTTTCTGGGCTTACCTGTGGAGCCCCTTCCTCGTAGGGTCTTATGTGACTTATATCTGTGAAGCAGGCCCCGTGCTGCGGTTCATAGACGACAATATCTTCACCTCTTGGGGGATCGCCTTTTTGATCCTTTTCCTTCCGTGCTACGCCATCGTCGTCGCAGTTACGGAATACAGGCTAGCCAAGCTGAAAAAGAGTTTTTTGACAGACAGGTTCTACCAAAGGATGATCCCCGCCGATGCCAAAACGGAAGAAGTCTGCGGTGTCACGGTAGAAGAGGCGAAACAATACTGGTCGGCAGACCCCGTTTATGTGGCCATGACCAATGTCCACCACCCCGATTTCGTCGAAGCTGGTGCGCAGAACGCCCGCGAAGCCTTAGAGATCACGCATGGTGTAATTACTAAATGGACGATCCTGCGGGAAGTGATAGCGAGAGAACTACGAAAATGAACTCTAACGGTGTCGAAGGTCGCGCCTCCGACTTTGGCGCGAGGATTACTTCGATGGTTTTACTCATCGCCCCCGTCCTCCAAGGCAGACTCGATGAGCCGCCGCTCTTTCTCAATCTCCCGCTTGAGTTGTTCCTCCGTGGGCAGGCACACCATGTATTTGGAGGCAAAGATTTGCTTGCGATCATTTAGCACCGAATAGCGTGCTACCGTTTCATTCTTTTCGGTGCAGAGAATCAGCCCGATCGTAGGGTTGTCATCTGGCTCGGTGAAAAGCCCATCATACATCCGCACATAGCCGTCTATCTGACCGACATCCGCGTGGGTCAGCTCGCCCACTTTCAGGTCAATCAACAGATAGAATTTCATGCGACAGTGATAAAAAACAAGATCAATATAGCGATCCTGTTCCTCGATGCGGACATGTTTCTGTCGCGCAACGAAAGCGAACCCGTTGCCCAGTTCCAGCAGGAAGCGTTGCAGGTGCGTGATGATGCCCCGCTCCAGATACTACTCGTGAAACTCAGCGGCATCCGGCAGTCCCAAGAACTCCAGCACATACGGATTCTTCAGCGCATCAATGGGCATGCCGCCAGAAATCGGCAGGTGGCGGCCTTCCGCCAGCATCTTTTCCGGCTTGCGGCTCTTGAGCATCCGCTCGTAGTAGAAGGACTGGATTTGCCGTTCCAGCGTGCGCTTGTCCCAAGCACCTGCAACGGACTCTCTCTCGTAGAAATCGCGGGCCTCGATGCTCTCCACCCGCATCAAGGCGCGGTAATGCGACCAAGTGAGTTGCGGGGAGAAGCCTTGGAGAGATTCGCTACCCATTGGGTGGCTTCTTGCGGGCAGGGTCAATTCTCTCCCCAACGGGGATAGAATCCTGGTATCGCCCAATTCCCTTCCCAATGGGGAGGGAATTACAGGCTTCGAAAATTGTGCGCCCAATGGGCGCACAATTTTAAGCCTCTCACTGTAAGTGAGATAAAACTGTCTGAACAACTTGAGATTTCGCCCTGAAAACCCCTTCCCATACCGCTCCGTCAGCCGGGCGGACAAATCCTCGACGACCTTCTTGCCGTATTCCGCCCGCTTCCCGCCCCCCTGCAATTCCTGAACAATCTCCCGCCCGATCATCCAGTAGGCGAGCACCATATTCGTGTTCACCGCCCGAACGACATTGCCTCGCGCCTCTTCCA
>JAIFLJ010000103.1 GCA_020049135.1 bacterium
AGATATATTATCTATAATATGTCAACAGAAAAATACCGAAAACAAGAGGCTTTTTCAAAAAAAGGTTAATTTTATGGAAGGAACAGGGGGACATGGATACCCGCCGAACGCTGGGCTTCCGACTTGGAGCAATATCCCATGTTTCCAATTTCCTCCGAAATACCGATGTGGGCGACGGCTCCCATCATCGAAGTGCGGACGGTCTCCCGCGCTCAAGTCAAAGTCCGCGCCGATGGCATCCTCGGCGAGCGGCAAGATTTTTATTTCTCAGGGTCAAATCTATGGGAACACGAAGGTCGGCAAGTGCGCGTGGCTTTCGACCCGCTCTGCCCCGACGATGGTGCCACCATATTAGAAGCGAAAGTTCCGAAAGTAATCGGGCGTGCCACTTGCACCTCCGCAGTCGGCGGTGGAACCCTCGGCGAAAGCATCTCCGCCACACAACGCGCCCGCTCCATGGTGCGCCTGGAATATCGCTCGCTCGGCGTGGACCACTCCTCACGCAAGGCTGTCGCTAAAAATTCCGAGACGCGCATCTCCCTGACCATGCCAGCCGACGAAAGTGGAAGCGGCGTCCCGCCGCTTTCCCCCAAGCGGCAAGATGCCGCCTCTGCGCCGATCAACCGCGCCTCCACCGCCGCCGTCTCGCTAAGCCTCCGCAGCCGCGCCGCCCAAGCCGTCACCGAGGAGGCGAACTGGTAAAACTTTTCGATTAACCCCAAACAAAAAAAAGGAAAATAAACCCCATGACTCCAACCCAACTAAGCCAGTCGGCACCCGTGCTTGCACTGGCTAAAATACAACTCGAAAGACAACTCCCCGACGGCGACTTTTGTCGCACCGTTAAATTCGACATGAGCGGAAGCTCATGGGGGAAAATCAAAAAAGGAACCTTCAGCGGCAACGCCTCCCGCGCCCTGAACAGCGTGAAGAAATCCCTCGCTGGAGCCAGCGCGGAAGGAACCATCGAAGCCGCCGAAGGCACGATCATTTTCGATCACATTCTCGACGCGGTCTCCTCAGTAGAGATTGCCCGCCGCGCCTGCGACGAACATCGGCTGGTTATTATATGTGGCACTTACGGCTCTGGAAAAAGCACAACCGCCCGCCACCTGATCCGCGCCTTCGGCGGTCAACTCATTCACGCGAAACCCTCGTGGACGCGCTCTTATCTTGAATGCTTGACGGAGATCGCCAAAGGGCTCGGGCTTACCTCCGTATTCCGCTCCGCTGGCAGTGCCGAAAGAGCGATCCTCGCCGAACTCGCCCACGCCCCGAGGCTTATCGTGATTGATGAAGCCAATCACTTCAACGCGAGCGGTCTTAATTTTTTAAAAACGATCTTGAACGAAACGAAAGCGGCAATCGTCCTTTGCACTTTGCCGAATCATTTGAATCTTATCGCCGCTGTCCACCGCGAAGAGAGCCGCCAGCTCGTCCGCCGCGCCGTCGCCATCATTCATATCGGGGCGGTGACAAGCGTGGAAGTCTCAGCGATCCGAGATCATCTTTATTCCGAGATCCCCAAGTCCATCTCCCTCGCACCCGTGGTCAGCTTTTCAAATCGTTTTCATCGCATGGACACGGTCAACCGCATCCTCCGCGAGATAGATCCCGACGAGCCCGAATGCGTGCAAGCCGCCATCGCTCGCGTGGAAAAAATGATCCGCCTTACTGCTTAAAAAAAATGAATAACCCAGCAGAGCAAATTGCCAGCTCATTCCGATCCGCCGCCAGCGAGGCACTACTAATGTCCCGCCAATGCACGCTCGTGTGCGACCCGTTCACGGTCCAGCGCATAATCGCCGACCACCTCAAAGCACTTGAAGAACTCTCCCTCTCCCTGACCCGCATAAAACCCAACATGGCCATCCGCATCATCGCGGTCATGCCGCCAAAATAAAAGCCATGAATAAAAACCAACTGAAAGACAAAATCCGTGAACTAGAAGTGGAGAACAAAACCCTCCGCTCCCTCGTCACTCAAATCATTGACCGCGCATATCCTGCGCCCATTCACATCGAAAACCAAAACCAAAACCAAACAGAAAAGGAAAACACAATATGACAAACGCAAAACTAAAAAATATCGTCGCCGAAGCCGTCAGCCTCGACCGCCAAATGCAAGAAATAGAGTCGCGACTGGGACTCATCAAAGACCAGCTCGTCGCAGAAGCCGAAAGCCGCACAGAAGAACACACACCCACCGACGGGGGCGGCTGGAGCTGGGTAGCCGAAGGCGCGGATGGCTGCATCGCCAGAATTACACAGCAGGGCGCGAAGCTCAAAGCATCAATCTCATCTGACAAGGATGTCGAAAAAGCTAAAACATTGAGCAACAACTCAGGAATTTTCGCGCAGCTTTTCGAAGCCCACGTCACCTACAAACTCGCCGAAGACTTTCGCCGCCGCGCCGAGAGTCTGCTCGGAAAAGCAGGAGAAAAACTCGTCAAAGCCTTCTCTGGGAAAGGCTCCGTGAGCATCTCCTACGAAACCAAACAATCCGAATAACATGCCTGATCGCGGGCATTCGCAAGGGTGCCCGTGATCGGCTATTGCTGAAAAAAAATATGACCCACCACAAACACGACCTCTTCCTCACACCCGACCCCATCGAAAATTCAAACCCCATCATCTGGCGTTGCCACCGCAGCGTCGTCTCTGGAGTGGAGACGGTTGGCTGGCTCTGCCTCGCCCTCATCGTCGCTCTAGCTATTTACGATGTGTCCGCTGTGGGCAGGCAGCTATACGCCTTCCACAAATTGCACGGTCATGAGCTACAAAAACGGGAAGCGACAGTAACGGTTATCAGCCAATGACGACCGAAGAACTGGTGCAAAAACTGGAAAAGCTGGCCAAGCGTTTTTACGAAGGCCAACCGCCTCAGGCGTGGTGGAGCCAGAGGCGGGATGTCATCATGGCACTCGCCCGCCCCGCCAAATGGCTCCACGATCGCGGAGTCACCCTCCCTCCCCACGAGTATATCCAGTTCATCTCCGCGCAGATAACCGCCATCCACCGCCACGGTAATTATCGCGAAGGCTACTTCCCTGCCTATCTCGAAACCTGCCTCAAAACACGAGTGACATACCACTGTGACCAGCTTTACGAGCGCGGGAAGCATGTCAGGAACCTCGCCGAAAAAACACTCGCCCGCATCCGCTCGACTCCACAGACACCCCAACCCGATCCCGTCACCCAGCTCGCCGAACTCCGTTCGCTCCTGTTTTCAAAAAAGAAATCAAAACCAACAGCAAAAAAAATCGCTGTCAAACCACAGGAGCCGACCCTTTTCGCTCTATGAACTACCGAAGTATCAACCTCTTTTTATTGCTGCTCGCCATCATGCGCGGAGATCGTTTTTGCAATTTGCCGAGGATGCGAAAATGAACCCAAAGCAACGAAGAATTTATTTCACCCAGCTATGGCCGTCCGCCTGCGCCGCCCAAGGCTGGGACCGCTCAGACGAAGCCCACCGCAGAGCCGCCACCCTTCACGCCACAGGCTCAGACTCCACTAAAAAACTCGCACAATACCAGATCACCGCCCTATTCGCCTACCTCCGGCACCTCGCCGGAGATGAACGCGGGACGCTCGTTTGGAACCAGATAAACCGCACATCAGCCCGCGCCGTCAACCTTCAACGACAAGGCTCCTACTTCCGTGAGAAGGCGGGCTACCGTTCCGGCGGCAGGGCAGATTTTCAGCGGTTTAAGAAAATGGGAGACGGCATCCTTGAACCCGACATGACCGAGCGCGAAGCCTCCTCCTACGCAATGACCATGAGGGCACGAGCCCGTAAAAATTATGGAACTAACATCGCTTCAACTTCGAATTGAACAACTCCTGCTTGACCGCAAAGACTGGGTGCAGGCCGAGGAACTTTGCACGATATTCGGAGTCCAAGAGAGACAACTCCGAGCCATAGGCCACACACCAGGACTCCTCGATCTATTCGCCGTCTCCAGCCACCTCGGCTACCGCCATGTTGCCACACTAGATATAGATGATTTCGCCAAGGCTCGGCATCGCCTCCGCCGCCACGCCGCCGCCCAATTCAAAAAAGCTCGCCGCTGGTCTTTAGCCCGTTCCCGCAGCTTGATCGGCCTCGCCCCAACTCAAATTGAGCGTCATTCTGGTCAATCAATTCTCCCTCTCCGCTGACCCTTTTCAAATCGCAACTCTGACCCTTTTCCCAATTTTCAGCCGTCACAATTTTTCATCTGCGCAACTCATTGATTTTCAAACTCATTCCGCTTAATTCCACCTAATCAACCCTTTTCCAATCTTTATGGACGGCTCTGCCGAGTTCGCCACGGTAAAAATGGATCATCACAGTGTAGTAGTCTTTGGACTCTACTGGTTTTGCATGGGCGTCTGACTCATGCGATATGTCTGGCTGCATCAGCGTTTCGGTGCTTGAACGACGATCCGTTGCGTGACATTGGCCACAGGTGCTGCAGTTTGGTTCTGCAATTTTTGCAGCTCAGTGACGAAATCCTCGAACAGCGCAGCCGCCTGAGTGCGCGTTAGCAAATCGGATGGCTTGACCTCAAGTCGTTCTACATGGTTTCTGAACTCGACACGGATTTTGCCTTGGGTCATAAGCTGGATGATGATTCCAAGCACATAGGTATTTGAATAACCTAGCCGCACCAAATAACTTTCCATTTTCTCAGAGAGCGAGATGCTGTTATCTGCGTTGTCGTCATGCGCCGTCCCGCCAGCGTCAATTTCTATCCGCCGTTCTTTGACGGCGATCTGAGAGGGCTTTTTAGGATAAAGCTGTGCCATATTTATACCTTTATATGCCTTTCCTTTTTTTTCAATCACTAAGAATAAAAACCTACATTTTGTAGTTGCGGTTGCAAATTGTTACATTTGTGAAGTTGTCAAAAAAATGGGTAGCGCCTAACATGGGGATATATGACCGAACATGCCGAAAAAGATTTTTCAAATCCCGAATACTACATAAACCGCGAGTTGGGTTGGGTAGCTTTCAACGAGCGGGTGCTAGAGGAGGCTTTAGACACCCATCAGCCGCTTTTGGAACGGGTCAAGTTCCTTTGCATTTTCAGTTCAAATTTGGACGAGTTTTTTGAAATAAGGGTTGGAGGCATCAAACAGCAGATTGAGAACAATACCAGCGACACAGGTCCGGACGGCATGGGAGCATCCGTGATTTTCAGAGAGATTCAAAAGAAGGTTCACGAACTGGTGGCAACGCAATACCGCGTCTGGAACGACGATATCAAACCAGCCTTGGAAAAACACGGCATAGACATCCTTAACGCCGATGAGCTTACCGCCTCTGACAAGGTTTGGGGCAAGAAGTTTTTCCAAGCAGAAATATTTCCTATTTTGACGCCGTTGGCAGTAGATTCTAGCCATCCGTTCCCCCAACTGATGAACAAGAGCCACAACCTGATCGTGGTTTTGAGGAACAGCGACGGCATTCGTTACGCCATCGTCCAGATACCGAGGATGCTCACTGCACTTATTCTTTTGCCAGAAGAAGATGGAAAAGAAATATCGCGCTATGTTTTCTTGAGCAGTCTTATAAAACAGTATGTCGGTGAGCTTTTCCCATCGTCCGAGGTGGTGGGGGCACACGCTTTCCGCATCACGCGCAACAGCGACCTATACATAGACGATGAAGAGGAGGAGAATCTTTTGCGCACCATCGAAAACGAGCTACGCAAACGCAACCGAGGGAACGCCGTTCGGCTGGAGGTGCAGTCGTCGTGCCCGAAAGAAATCGAGCAGTTTTTAATGGACACATTCAAGCTCAAGGAGGCGGACTGCTACCGCTACCACGGGCCACTGAACTTGCAGCACCTCTCATCCATTTGTTTCAGCGACCATTTCCCGCATCTCAAGGATCGCCCGTTTCTCCCTACTTATGGAAAAATGCTTACGCCGCAGTCCGACATTTTCGATGTCATGCGCAAGGAAGACATTTTTTTGCACCACCCATACGAGACATTCGACGGTGTGATTGATTTCCTGAACCGCGCAGCCAGCGACCCGCAGGTGCTTGCGATTAAAATGACGCTTTACCGCACAAGCGGAGATTCTCCTATCGTGGCCGCGCTGATCGCTGCCGCCCGCAACAACAAGCAGGTCACTGTGCTGGTCGAGCTGAAAGCGCGATTCGATGAAGAGAACAATATAAACTGGGCCAAGCAAATGGAAGAGGCGGGCGTCCATGTGGTTTACGGTGTGGTCGGCTTGAAAGTCCACTGCAAAATGACAATGGTAGTGCGCAGAGACGAATCAAGCCTCAGGCACTATGTCCACCTCGGCACTGGCAACTACCACCCGAAGACGGCGCGGATTTATACCGACATGAGCCTCCTGACATGCCGGGCAGAACTGACTCGCGAAGTGGCCGTGCTGTTCAATGTGCTGACAGGGCTGGCAGACTACCCGAAGTTCAAAAAGCTGATTGTGGCACCATTCGAGATGAGCGATCGGTTCGCCGCCATGATTGAACGCGAAATCCAACATGCCAAGGCTGGCAAGCTGGGGCGCATCGTAGTGAAGGTCAACTCGCTCGTTGACGAAAGCATGATAACAGCCCTCTACCAAGCATCGTGCGCGGGCGTGAAAGTGGATTTGATTATCAGGGGTATATGCTGCCTGAGACCAGGCGTCCCAGGCGTTAGCGAAAACATAAGGGTTGTCAGCATTGTTGGGCGATTTTTGGAACACAGCCGGATCTATTATTTCGGTAACGATGGAAAGCCAGACATTTACCTCGGGAGTGCCGACTGGATGCCTCGTAATTTCTACAGGCGCGTGGAAGTGGTCTTCCCTATCGAAGACTCAAAAATCAAAGCCTACATTGAGAAGGAGGTGATCCCCACCTACCTCGCCGATTGCGTGAAATCAAGGGAACTGCGACCCGACGGAACATATATCCGCCTGAAATCGTCTGATTCAAAGCCAGCCGTCCAAGCCCAACTCACCTTCAGGGAAATGGCCAGAAAACAGATAGCCTCAATGAGTGCCTCTCACAGCAAGCAAAAGACACGCAGGCTGATCCCCGTCAGCAAGGCACCTGTTAAATGAGCCTCATCGCAAAAGATTGGTTATACACCAGCGAAATTGAGTTTGCATTCAGGCCGCTTTGGAGGGATGCTCAGTATCTCTAGTGGCCTGTAACACAAAAGATTTCGTATGAGTGGCGATCAAAACAGCCTGGCATCGAGGCGCAAGGAGGGAAGATATCCGTTGCGATA
>JAIFLJ010000205.1 GCA_020049135.1 bacterium
CTGGATGCCGTCGCTGGCCTACGGGAATTTGTTCAGCCCGTGGTCAGTCAAGATCGTCAACGAACTGGACAGGTGTAGCCGGGATGCCCAAGACCTGCTGCTTACCTATCTGGACAAGCTCCCCTCGGGGCGGGCGGTGATCGGCACGAGCAACTTGCAACTGGACTTGTTGACCGAACGGTTCCAGACACGGTTTCAATCCATCAAAATCCCGAGCCCAACGACCGAAGAGATTGCCGAGTTTCTCTCCGACAGATGGCACACGCCCGACGCGGTGGCGATGCGGATCGCAGTCGGCAGCGGGGGTTGCGTCAGGGCGGCGCTGGCAGATTTAGAAAACTGGATGGATGCGGGGAGGAATCCATGAACCGGCAACAGCACAAACAAAAGGCGGGGGAGCTTTGGGAAAAGATGGAAGAGAACGAGCGATACGGGGTGAGGTTCGGGCTTTTTCCCAATGCCCGGATGCAGGAGGCGGAGGGGGAAGGTTACGACGGCAAAGAAATCGCCGTGGGGCTCATGGAGATCGCCCAAGGAGCGAGGTGGCGTTGACACAACGGGAAGAGTATGACAGACAACAAATCCAAAACGCTCGCCGACGGGGTCGATGTCTGGTGCAGTTTCGACAAGCTCGTTCCCGTCGAAGACCTCGAAGCTAACCCGCGCAACCCGAACACCCACCCGCAGAGGCAGGTCGAGCTATTGGCCAAAAACATCCAGCATTTCGGGTGGCGTCACCCGATCACCGTTTCCAACCTTTCTGGGCAGATCGTCTCGGGGCACGGGCGGCTCATGGCGGCGAAGCAACTCGGCTTAAAGATCGTCCCCGTAGATTTTCAAGATTTTGCCAGCGAAAGCGACGAGCTGGCCGTGTTGGTCGCCGACAACAGGCTCGCCGAACTTTCCTCGACGGACTTGAACGAGCTCGAAAAAATCGCTCTCTCTTGGAAGAGCGAGAACTTCGACACGCTACTGGCGGGTTTCGAGCCGATGGATTTGGATGCCTTGCTCAAACCGCGAGAGGGAGAACCCAAGGACGGAGACGAGAAACGAGACGAAGAACTGGACAAAGCCAAGGTCGCTATCGCCGTGGGAGTCTATCGGTATCTCGTGGAACAGGCCGAGTTTCTGGCATGGTCAGACCGGCTCAAGCAGGAGGTCGGGTTCGACAAGGACTCAGTGGTGAAAGCAATCAGAGAAAGGCTCGGGCTATGAATCTGGAACCTATTGATTCGGTCAAACCCAGCACCTACAACCCGCGCACGGCGGATCCTGCACGATTGGATTTGATCGAACTTTCGCTCAGGAAACTCGGGTTTCTCGCCCCCATCTTCGCGGATGCCGACGGCGAGATTTTATCGGGGCACCAGCGCCATCTGGTGGCAGAGCGGATGGGCGCAACACGCCTCCCCGTTTTCAGGACGGGCAAGATGGAACTGGCCGACAGGAAAGCGCTCAACATCGTCTTCAACCGCGCGACCAACGATTTCGATTTCCATTCCACGCCGGGCAGAGCAACGAAAGAACTCCAGAGGCTGGACCTCCACAAACTTGCGGAATCCATCCCCGACAAAGCGGTGGACAGCGCCGAGTTTCTACGGTGCATGGAGCCCGCCGAAGTTTGCGTCAAAGAACTTTGCCGGATCAACTCGGGGCGCTGGCTGCAATACGCCAAGAACCTCGCCAAGACAATGCACCGCAACGGAGTTCTCATGCCGGTTGTCTGCAAGCGGGACGGGACGGTCATCAACGGCATCGGGCGGTTGGAAATGCTCGCCGAAAAGAAACTTCCTTTCGCACCTGTGGTTTATGTGAGCGAGGAGGAAGCGGAGTTCGCGAGGGCGATGATGAACTTGCTCTCCATGGATTTCGACATCCAGACCCGCTACGCCGACTTGCTCCGCTACAACTCGTTCCGGCGGGCGAGGCGGGTGAGGGAAGAACTCGGCAACGGGTTCATCTTCGCCGTCCACGGCTCCAAACCTTGCTCGACTTTCGACATCGGGCGTCCCGCCGACAAAGCCCGTTGGGTCAAGGAACACGGAAGCTCGGTGCTAGATTTCGGGGCGGGTCATCTGACGGAGACTTTTCTCCTGCGCCAAGCGGGGATCGCCTGCACGCCGTTTGAACCCTACCGGCTCCAAGGCAAAGACGGCATCAACAAAACCGAGAGCGTCCAGATCGCGAGAGACTTCCTGACGGAGGTCGGGTCTGGCACGGAATGGACTTCGATCTTTATCAGCAGCGTCCTCAACTCCGTCCCGTTCAAAGAAGACAGGGAGAAGATCTCCACTATTTGCGCTGCTCTCTGCAAGCCGTTCACCAAACTCTACGCCTGCGCTTCGAGCGCGAGCGAGACGGGCTGGCGGCAGGTGCAGGGCAAAGGGTTCCTCAACCACAACAACGCCGGGAACATCGCGTTCAGGCTGGACTACGAGCCGGGCGTGCGGATCGGGGATTTCCAAGAGAAACCCAAAGTCCAGAAATATCACACGGCCCAAGAGTTTCACGCGCTCTTCACGCCATTCTTCCGCTCGGTCAAAGTGGCGGAGATGAGCAACAACATCACGGCGGTCTGCTCGGGGGCGAGAGCGGCTGATTTGGGCAAACTCAAAGAAGCCCTCGAGTTCGAGTTTGACCTGCCCTACCCGGACGGCACACGCATGGGGCTGGTCGAGGAAGCCAAGGCGGCGTTTTCCAAACGGTTGGGGGTGGCGTTATGATCATCCTGCTAGACCTCAACTATACGCTGGTGTCCAACTCTGCGCCACGGGGGACAGTGCCTCCTGCGATGGCTGTCCGGCTCAAAAGCGAACGCTACCGCCAGTGGCTCCTCAACTTGGTCAAACCACACACGGTCATCCTGATCACGGCTCGACCCGAAAGGTGGAAAGAACTGACGCTCCAAAGAATCAAGCAAGAGACGGGCTGGGCACCGCACGACGCTTATTTCGATGACGGGAATATTCGCACGCCGCCCGCTATCAAGAAAAAGATTTTGCTAGAGAAGATATTCCCGAAGTATGGCAGGGGCGAAGTCTTTGGCGAGCAACCCAAATATCTCGCCATCGAAAGCAACCCCAAGACCCGCGCCGCGTATGAAACCCTCGGCATCCCCAGCGTCTGGGTTGCGCCCTCGGGCAGGAAGCTCGTGGGGGAAGACGGGGTTATCATATCCAAATGGCATCCTCGCCCAAGATAGGAACGGTTGGGTATTTTTATCCAATCCAGCGCGAGCAGGCGCAGGATTTGAAGGAACTACTCAAACGGCAATGATTTTCAGGCGTTGGCGGACAACTTTCTTTTTCCTGCAAAGGAGACAACCTTGCGACCAGATTTTTTCTGATTTTTTCTGGCATCGGCGCAAATGGCTTTTACATCGAAATTAAAGCGGGCGGCTAGTTTTTCTCTGATTGCTCTAACTTCGCCTATAATCGGGTTTTTCATATTTTAATCTAACAGCTCTTGGGGAGTGCATATTTCGGGGCACTCAAAACCATGTTTTTGACAAACAGATCGGATCGAAGAAAAAATAGTCGCATTGGCAATATGCTTGCAGTTCCAAGTCATCAACAAATCCATTCCATGAACCGCCGCTATTGCAATATGAACTGCGTCTTGAGCCGCTTTTGCTGGAATCACCTTTGTCCCCAATATGATGCGGGCCAGTTCCCCCACTTCGGGTGTGGCATCCAAAAGCGGAATGCCCTGCAAAATGGCCAAGCGCTCCTTTGCCGCAAGGCTATCTCCGGCTGAAATCTCTTTGATCACAAATTCGGATATGAAAATTTCAAATCTGCCCCGTCGCTTTTCCCACCAATCCTTCGTAATTTGCTGACTGGCAGCAATAATCAAGTCCCTGCTCGGACGAGCCGTCAAATAGCTCGGAATAGTCGTTTCCAAATACAGCTTGGGCTTCACTGTTGAAGAGATTGCCCGAGATCAGAATCTAAATCAAGCACCAGTTGACACCGTGACGAGGGATATGAACACCATCAAAATCCTCTCGCTGGTCGGCAAAATCGCTGGTTTTGTCGCCGCACTCAACGCCATCCCTTTCATCTCCCAAGAATACGGAGTTTGGATCTTCGCGGGGGCGTCCATCCTCAAAGATGCGGTCAACCGCATCGGCGACCTGCTCGATGACGGCAAAGAAAACCAATCTTTCAAACCCTGAACCATGTGGGCGGCTGTTCTGGCGTTCCTCCAAGCGATCCCCGTCATCGGGCGGGTTCTCGACAAGCTCATCCCGAGCAGGGAAGAACGCCGGATCGAAGCCGTCCGAAAGGAAAAAGCCCGTGAACGCCAATGGATTGATGATTGGGTGGATCGCGGGTCTCCTCCTCCCGACTCACTGAGTCAACAGAGACTCGGAAAGGGTAGCCACAAAAGAACGCAAGGAACTCAAAAATTCACCACGGAGACACAGAGACGCAAAGAACGGAAAATTGAAAAAATCTGCCCTTCGTGCTCTCGGCGGTCTTCGTGGTGAAATTTCCGTTATTTCGGTTCAGCTCGGAAACTTTTCTCTTACCACTTTTCTCTTTCCCCTCCGCCCCCTTGTCGCTCTCTCTTCTGCCAAGCGCCAGGATCCAAACTTCTGCAATCTACAATCTGCCTTCTGCAATTCTCTTCCGCCTCTCGTGATAGATGGCGACGGCGGCGGCGCGACTCTCCACGCCGAGCTTTTTGCGGATATTTTGCACATGGGTTCGGGTGGTGGCTTCCGAGATGCCTAGCGCGGCACCGATTTTCTTGTTGCTTTTCCCTTCGGCGAGCAGGCGCAGGATCTCTTTTTCACGCGCCGTCAGATCGGAGAATGGGGAAGCGGCAGTCTCGCTTAATGTGATCAAGTAGGTGTCCGTGGTGCAAGCGTGGAGGCTCAAGATCAATTCTTGCTTCTCGGTGCGCAGGTTCAAAGAGGGTTTCTCCCCGCTAGCGCATTGCTCCACCGCACGCCAGATCCAGCGTTTGATCCGCCAGGTCGGATCTAGGCTGTGAACACACCCCTTCAGTTGAAATTGCGCATACCCATTCTCTCGGAGTATTTTTTGGGCTGACGGGTTCCACACCACCGATTTCAGGCGAGAGTTGACGAGTGCTGTCGGGGGCATTTCTGGCCCCTCCGATTCCCATCGGTTCTGTGTCAGATACACCTTTCCAAAGTGGGGCAGGAGCGAGCGGATCAGGTCGTATTCATCCGAGGTAAACGGTCGCTTCGAACCGATGTTGAGGAAAAGGAGCCTCTGCCCGAGCGACACATCCGCGTTGATCGAATCTTCTAAACCCAACGCTTGGAACACCAGCTTGTAGATGGGCGACTTCAAGTAACGATTCATCACGGCAGGCGAGTGATCCGACATCCTGCAGATAGTCACTTGAGGTTTCTTAAAAAAATGGATGCTGGGGAAGTCTTCGAGGTATTTTCGGAATACGGTGAGCGCGTGCCCGCCGTCGTGGAGGTTCAACTCCTCGGGGCGGAGCATGTGCAGTTCCAGCTTTCCTGAAGTCGTCAGAGCGTGGGTCATGGAAGCGGCCGTCCCCACTCCGAGCTTGTCTATGACTTGTAAAATCCGATCCTCCACCGCCGAGTTCTTGTCGTGGTAAAGGTAGTCCAATAGGGTTAAAAGTTTGCTTGAAGTCATGGGCATAAACACGGGCAAATTAGGATGATAGTATGAGATTGCAAATCAAATGATATACGCAGAACTGCGTATTTTCTGCATGAAAAAATACGCACTTCGTCCAATAGACCCCATCGCCTCTGACCCGCTATCACTGGGTCATGAACAAATGCGACTTTTCACCCAACCGCTTGAGCCAACAACTGGAGCGGAAGAGAAAGCTTTCGGCGTGGCTCTTGATCCTCGCCCTTTTGCCTTACGCCATCACCCCCTGCGGCCTCATGGCGAATCCCTCGGGCGGAGCCGTCGCCCAAGGCACTGCTACGATCTCGGGTGGCGCGGGCAATCTCTTCATCAACCAGTCCAGCGACCGCGCTGTCATTAACTGGCAGAACTTCTCCATCCAGCAGGGCGAGCTGACCCAGTTCATCCAGCCCAACTCCTCCAGCGCGACACTCAGTCGCGTCACGGGCGGCGACCCCTCCTCGATCTACGGCACGCTCTCCGCCAACGGCCAGATCTTTCTCGTCAACCCCAACGGCATCCTTGTCGGGCCCGCAGGCGTGATCAACGCCCAATCCTTCGTCGCCTCCACACTCGATGTGGGCGATGCGGAGTTCATGGCGGGCGGCGCGATGCGGTTCACGGGTGCCTCGGGCGCGAAGGTGGAAAACCTCGGCACGATCAACGCCCTTGGCGGCAATGTCTTCTTGATCGGTAAAGATGTCTCCAACGCAGGCACGATCAACGCCGCTTCGGGCACGGTCGGCCTCGCGGGTGGCACCGACATCCTCTTCACCCCAGCGGGCGCGGGCGGGAGCAAGCTCGCCGTGGCGATCGCCTCGGGCGATGGCACCGTCACCAACAGTGGCACGATCACGGCGGTGAATGCGGAACTCAAAGCCGCCGGCGGCAACCCCTACGCGCTGGCGATTAACAACACAGGCATTGTCAAAGCCACGGGTGTCGCCCACGAAGGCGGCAAGATCTACCTCAAAGCCAACAAAGGCATCGTTGCCAACTCGGGCACGCTCGACGCCTCGGGCGCATCCCGTGGCGGCACGGTTCAGATCGAGACCAAGGGCAGTATCTCCCAGTCGGGCGTGATCTCGGTCTCGGGCGCGGATCAGGGCGGCGCGGTGACGATGGTCGCGGAGGCCTCCGCCGCCGAGGAGCCGGGCGCGATCACGCTCATGGGCGAGACCCGCGCCGACGGTGCGCTGGGCGGTTTGCTCTCCTTCCGCACGGATGCCTTCATCATGGGCGGCATCGCCTCGGCGAGCGGCACTCAGCAGGGTGGCTCGATTGACATCGTGGCTCCCCGTGCGGCGACCCTTTTCTCCAGCGCCCAGCTCCTCGCCCAAGGCGGTGGCTCTATCTCGTTGGGTGGCGGCGGCGCCGTTCTCTCCTCGGGCACGATAGACGCGAGCCATGCGACAGGGCAGGGCGGCACGATCGAGGTGACGGGCGAGAGCGTCGCGCTGGTCGCGGCATCGCTGGATGCCTCGGGACAGACGGGCGGCGGCGTGATCCATGTCGGTGGCGAGTGGCAGGGCTCGGGCGACCTCGCCCATGCCGATCAGGTCTTGGTCTCTCCTGGCACCACCCTCGATGCGTCGGCCAAAGAGAGCGGCGACGGCGGCGAGATCGTGGTCTGGGGCGATACGAGCAACCTCTTTTACGGCAACGCCTCCGCCACGGGCGGCTCGGTCAGCGGTGATGCTGGGCGCATCGAGATTTCGGGCGGCGACCTCACCTACGCTGGGCGTATCAGTCTCGCGGCTCCCCACGGCGTGGCGGGTTCCCTCCTGCTCGACCCGAAAAACATCACCATTGACGATGCCGCCGCCACGGGCGCGCAGGCGATCATTGATCTCATCCCTACTTATGTCCGTGGAGCGAATTCTTATTGGGGAAATGGAGGAGGGCTTAATAGCACATTTGTCACCGTTCTTCCCAACGGCGATATCATTTACGGGCATGCTTACGATGACACGAAAGTGACCGATGGGGGCGCGGTCTATCTCTTCAACGGGACGAGCGGTGCGGTCCGCGGTGCCCTTTATGGAAATATAACCAATCAGTATGTCGGCTACGCCGCCGTTACCACCCTCAAATATGGGGATCATGTGCATGGCGGCACGAATGACTATCTCGTCGCGAGTCCCTATTGGCAAGAAACGACGGGCGGAAGCTCGACCTACACGGGCGCGTTCACGCTGGTGGACGGCACGACAGGCATGGCAAAATCAGGCGCGGACAAGTCGCTCGTGGCGACAGACAACAGCATCCTCATCCCAAGAAAGTCTGCCAATTCAAGCCAGAGCTCATATAGTAATGCGACTGTCACCGAGCTGGAAAACGGGAATTATGTGATTTGTCTTCCCATGGCGCTCTCTTCGGCCTCATTGACGAGCGGGGCTGGCGTTCCAGAAATGGGTGCGGTTCTCTTGGTCAATGGCGCGACAGGCAAGGCTAAAATCAATGATTCGTGGGTTGTCTCGACCAGCAACAGTATTCATGGTTATTGGGATCCGAGTAGCTACGGTTACAGGGTAGGGAGCGGTGGCATCACGGCACTCCCTTATCATGCGACATCCAACCCCAATTATGCCTATGTCATTAACTCAATTGATACCAGCTTAAACAGTTTTACTTTTTATAACGGTGGGGCGTCTTGGGGGACACCCTACAGAACAGGTGCCATCACCTTGGCGGATGGCACGACGGGCAAACCTGTCGCTTCCCAAGGTTCTACAAGCGATCTGCGCATCTATGTCGAGGGGTCGGGTGGCACTTATACCAACTCGATCCGATCCGTGATTTACAACTCTAACAATTTCGCAATCGCCAACGGCGGAGGGATTCAGACTTTTGGTGCGGGGGTGGACGGCTTTTTGATCGTGAGTAATTCTCTTGGTGGGTATAGCACTGTCTCTAATTCTCAAGATACCATATACAAATGGATGGGGAACTTGGCTGTTGCCAAAATCAGCACGGGCAAGTTGCTGGACGACACTTTTCTAGTCAAAGGGCCCAATACTGGACAGGGAGATGCCACCTCGCCTAACTCGGTCTGGGGGGATGGTAGTGTCGGATCTGGTAATGTGGGCAAATTCAGTAATACTGTCTGGAAAAGCCCCGATCATCTCGACCAGATCGTTGTCCCCTATACCGACATCCTAAACAATGGAGGTGGTTTTATCACGATCCGCGCCAGCGATGGCCATGTGGTGGCGCGTGACGGGAGCGACGGCGGAATGGCTACGGGAAATGCGAGTTTCCTTTGGCGCTATAATGGAGCCACTCAAAATGCGATCGCAACGGCCAATGGGGGGGCAGGTGTGGGAGATGGCAAGTCGGGAGACAATCTGTTTTGGACTTGGAACGGTAATTATCAATCAGCGTTAATGACGATCAATGCAAATGGATTTGTAGTCCCCTTTCTCAATACGAGTGCGACCGCTGTGGGCTCGAGCGAGTCCGTCGCATTCCCCGATGTTTTTACAAGATTGACCACGGCGCGGGGCGATTTGGTCTTTTACAGAGACTCGTGGACGGGGGGGAGTTACAAAGGTGCTGTCGCGATCGCCAGCGGGAGCACGGGAAAATTTTTGGACGGGACGATCAGCACTCTGGATCCAGCAACCTCAAATAATGTGTTCACCACGACGGAGTCAACGGGTCCTAATTATACGATAGTTCCGAATTCCACGGGCGATTATATTTTGGTGAATAATTACGCCTACGACGGTTGGAAGGGTGCTGTCACGATCATAGATGCGAACACGGGCAGAGCGGTGCTGAACGATAATAAAGTGATGAGTGCCGCAAACACCGTTTTTGGGTTGGTGGCAAACGATTATGTCCAAGGTGTGGAGGCACTGGATAACGGGGACTGGGCGATAAGAGCTTCCAGTTGGGATAATGGCGCGACCGCGAATGTCGGCATGGTGGCGATCATGGCGGGGAGCGGAGCCAACCTCGGCAAAATCAAGCTGGACGGATCTCTGGCGATCTCGTCGAGCAACAGCTACATGGGCGAGCGGGCTGATGATCAGGTGGGGACATGGGATGGTGGTATCAGAGCCATCTCGAACGGGCGGGTGCTGATCGGTTCTCACCAATACGATAGCGCGACGATCTCCAATGTGGGGCGGCTCTCCATCTACGGGTTGCAGACGGTGGTGACGGATCCGAACACGATGACCTACGGGACGATCCCGACGGACGACAAGTCTTTGAGATCCTCGATGCTCACCGATGTGCTCAACACGGGCGCGAGCGTGACGATGCAGGCGAACAACGACATCACGATCAATTCGGCGATCACGGTGGATAACACTGGCGGCAACGGGGGCGTGCTGACTCTACAGGCAGGGCGCAGTATCCTGATCAACGCCAACATCACCACCGACAACGGGAACCTGGTGCTGATCGGCAACGACACGCTAGCCAACGGCGTGGTGGACGCCAACCGCACGGCGGGCGCGGCGGCGATCACGATGGCGTCTGGCACGAGCATCAACGCGGGCACGGGGAGCTTGAGCATCACGCTCTCGACCGGCGCGGGCCTGACCAATAGCACCAGCGGCGACATTACCCTGCGCTCGGTGACGGGCGGGGCGGTGACGATTGTCAACAACGGCGCGACGGCGGGGAGCGAAGTGATTTTGCAAGGCGCGGTGAGCGCGTCGAGTCTCGGCGTGACGGCGACGGGCGGGGTGACGAGCACCAGCGGCGCGTTGGGTGTGACGGGCAACTCGACCTTCACGGGTGGCAGTGGCACGACGATCACGGTGGACAACGCGGGCAACAACTTCGGCGGCACAGTCACATTTTCTGCGATCTCTGGCACGCTCGGGAGCGCGACCGTGGTGGACACGACCGCGCTGGCACTGGGGGCTATGTCTTTGACAGGAAACTTGGTGGTGACGGCGGGCGGCGCGATCACGCAGACAGGCGCATTCGACATTGACGGCACCAGCAGTTTCACGGCGGGGGCGAATGCCATCACCCTGACGAACACGAGCAACGACTTCACCGGAGCGGTGACCCTCTCCAATAGTGGGGCGAACAATGTGGCAGTGACCGACAGCAACGCCATCGTGCTGGGGACGAGTTCCGTGGGTTCGGGCACCTTGGCGGTCACTGGTGTGGGCATCACGCAAAACGGTGCGATCACGCAGGCGGCGGGTGCGGGAGCGGCGAGCTTCAGTGGCGGCGCGGGAGTCATCACCCTCACGCAGAGCAACAACTTCACGGGCGCAGTGAACCTGAGCAACAGCGGCGCGAACAATGTGGCGGTGACGGATGCCAATGCGATCGTGCTGGGCACGGTGAGCATCGGGCAGAACTTGGCGGTAGTTTCCAACGGCGCGATTACGCAGAACAACGCGTTGATCTTGGGCGGCGCAAGCAGTTTCAACGCGGGCGCAGGCACGATCACGCTGAGCCTGAACAACGATTTCACGGGCGCGGTGTCGCTCTCCAATACGGGGGCGAACTTGGTGTCGGTGACGGATATCAACGCCATCCAGCTCGGCACCGTGAGCGTGGGCAATGGCGGCCTCGATGTCACGGCGGTCGGCATCACGCAGGACGCGACGAGTGTCGCAGTGACGGGGCAGACTTGGATCCATGCCGGCACGGGCTCGATCACGCTCAACGATGCGGACAACAATTTTGGTGCCGCGGTGACGATTGATGTGAGCACCGGCGGGGCGAGCAATGTGGCGCTCAGAGACATTGACTCGATCATCTTGAACGCGGCCACATTGGGCACGGGCACGCTGACGGTGACGACAGGCATCGGCGGATCCATCACGCAGAGCGGCGCGATCACGCAGGCGGCGGGGGCAGGCGCGGTCTCGTTTGTCGCACTCGGCGGCAATATCACTATGAACCACGCCAGCAACGACTTCACGGGCGCGGTCTCTCTGACGGGCAACGGGAATGCGGCGTTGCAGTTGAGGGACAGCAACGCGGTCGTGTTGGGGACGAGCAGTCTGGGCACGGGCACCCTAGTGGTGACGGCGGGCGGGACGATCACGCAGAGCGGCGCGCTCACGCAAGGGGCAGGGGCTGGCACGGCGACATTCAACGCAGGAGCCAACGCGATCACCTTGACCAACACGGGCAACGACTTCACGGGCGGCGTGATCCTGACGGCGACGGGCAGCAACAACGCGAGCGTGGTGGACGCCAACGCGCTGGCGCTGGGCGCGAGCACGGTGGGCGGCAACTTGAATGCCACGGCCGGCACCGACATCACCAACACGGGGAACCTCGCCATCACGGGCAACAGCGTCTTCACGGCCGGCAACGGTGGGAGCATCACGGTCAACAGCGCGGGCAACGCTTTCACGGGCACGGTGCAGTTCGCGGCGAGTTCGGGCTCGTTGGCCAATGTCACGGTGCGCGACACCACGGCGTTCGACTTCATAGCGCTGAACTTGACAGGCAACTTGGGTGCGATCGCCGGCGGGGCCATCACGCAGAGCGGCGCGCTCGACATAGACGGGGCGAGCAGTTTCAACGCGGGCGCCAATGCGGTCACCTTGACCAACACGGGCAACGACTTCACTGGCTCGGTGGCTGTCACCAACAGCGGCGCGAACAATGTGGCGGTGACCGATTCCAACGCGATTTTTCTGGGTTCGTTTTCCGTGGGCACAGGCACCCTGGCGGTCAACGCCGTGGGCATCACCCAAGGCTCCACGATCACACAGGCATCGGGCGCAGGGTCTGCGACCTTCAACGGCGGGGCTGGAGCCATCACCCTGACGCAGAACAATGATTTTACGGGCGCAGTCTCGCTCAACAACAGCGGTGCGAACAATGTGGCGGTGACCGATGCCAACGCCATCGTGCTCGGCGCGAGCAGTGTGGGCACGGGCACCTTTGCGGTCAACAGCACGGGGGCGATCTCGCAGACGGGCGCAATCGTGCAGGCGGCTGGGGCGGGCACGGCATCCTTCGCCGCTGGCGCGGGTTCGATCACCCTGACCAACGCGGGCAACACATTCACGGGCGCAGTCGGCTTGAGCAACAGCGGCGGCAACAATGTGGCGGTGACCGACAGCGGCTCGATGGATCTCGGCACTGTGAGCGTGGGCACGGGGACCTTGACGGTCAACGGCGCAGGCATCACCCAGTCGGGCGTGATCACTCAGACGGCTGGCGCAGGAGCGGCGACCTTCAACGCGGGAGCCAACTCCATCGTCTTGACCAACGCCAGCAATAATTTCACTGGAGCAGTCGGGCTCAATACGACAGGGAACAACAACGCCAGCGTGGTGGATGCGGGCGCGATCAACCTCGGCACTTCGTCGGTGGGCGGCAACCTCAATGTCACCGCGACGGCGGCGGGCGACATCACCAACACGGGCGGCAACCTGAGCGTGACGGGCAACAGCCTTTTCACTGCGGCAAGCGGACGGAGCATCACGGTCAACGGCGCGGGTAACGCATTCACGGGCACGGTGCAGTTCGCGGCGAGCGCGGGCACGCTAGGCAGTGTCACAGTGGTGGACACCACCGCGCTCGACTTGCAAGCGCTCACCTTGACGGGCGCACTCAGTGCTACGGGCGTGGGCCTGACGCAGAGCGGGGTGCTGGACATTGACGGCACGAGCAGTTTCACGGCGGGGGCGAACACGATCACCTTGACCAATGCGAGCAACGATTTCACGGGTGCGGTCTCGCTCAGCAACACGGGCAACAACACCGTCTCTGTGCGCGACACCAACGCGCTGGTGCTCGGAGCCTCGACGGTGGGCGGCGACCTGACCCTGCAAGCGGCAGGCGCAGTGACGCAAACGGCGGGGATCACGGTCGGCGGCGGGTTATCCGTCACGACGACCCACGCGGCGGGCGATGTGGTCATCAACAACACCGGCGCGACAGCGACCGTGCTGGGCAACACGCTGGTGCAGGGCGACTACACCCTGACGGCGACAGGCGACGCGGTGACGCAGGCGAACGGCACGACCATCAAAGTCAACGGGGCATTCTCGGCGACGGCGGGATCGGTGAGTTTGACGGGGACGGACAATGTCTGGGGCGGCTCGTGGGCGGCCGGTTCCGACCAGCAGCTCCAATACATCGGCGTGGCGACCTTGGGCAACATGAACTACGCGGGCAACCTGATCGTGATTTCCAAAGCCAGCGGTGAAACATTCACGGGCGCGGCTGTGCACGGAGCGGCGGTGACCTTGGGCAATGCGGCCAACAACATCGCCGGGGCGATCTCGATCACCACCCCGATCACCAACGGCATCACGGCGGCGGGCGCAGATGTGGCGACAGGCATCACGCAGACGGCGGGCACGACTATCACGGTGGGTGGCATCGCCACCTTCAGCGTGGGCGCGAGCACGGTCTCTCGCGGCAACATCACCTTGGTGGGCGCGGGCAGTAACAACTTCGGCACGCTCCAGTTGAGCAACGGCGGGGCGACCAACGCCACCGTGACCGACACCAATGGCATTATCCTAGGCGCGAGCACGCTCGGGAGCGGCACTCTGACGGTCAACGCGGTGGGCATCACGCAGACGGGTGCGATCACGCAGGCGGCGGGCGCAGGCGCGGCGACATTCAACGGCGGGGCTGGCGTGATCACCTTGACCCACGCGGGCAACGACTTCACGGGCGCGGTGAGCTTGAGCAACAGCGGCGCGAACGCGGTGCAGGTGACCGATGCCAACGCTATCCAGCTCGGCACGGTTAATGTCGGGCAGAACCTGACGGTCAACGCCGTTGGGATCACGCAGGACACGACCAGCCTCACGGTGGCGGGGGCATCGTCGTTTAACGGCGGTGCGGGAGCCATTACGCTGACCGATGCGGACAACAACTTTACAGGCGCGGTCACTCTTGCCAACAGCGGCTCCAACGATGTGGCGGTCACCGACAGTAACGCTTTGACCGTGGCAACGGCAAGCGTCGGCAAAGATTTGACCCTGACCAGCACGGGTGCGATGGCGCTCGGCTCGACAGGTGCGGTGACAGTCGCGGGCAACCTCGTGGCGGCGAGCAACGGCGGCGCGATTTCCCAGACCAACCAACTGGCGGTGACGGGCACGAGCGGGTTCAATGCGGGTGCCAACACCATCACGCTGACCCACGCCAGCAACAACTTCACGGGCGCGGTTTCGCTTTCCAATAGTGGAGCCAACGCCGTCTCCGTCCGCGATGCCAACGCGCTGGTGCTTGGCACGGTCAGCCTCGGCGGCACTTTCGGTATTACGGTGGGAGGCGCTTTGACGCAGACGGGCTCGGCCGTCGTCTCTGGTGCGACCACGATTAGTGCCGGAACTCAGGCGGTGACGCTCAATCACGCCTCCAACCAGTGGGGCGACCTGATCCTGACGGGCGGCGCGGTGGAAGTGCGCGACAGCGGCGCGATGAACTTCGGTAATGTCAATGTCGCGAGCCTCGTGGCGCGGGCAGGCGGTGCGATCACCCAGACGGGCGGCACCTCAATCGCGACGACGGGGGCGGCGAGCTTCAATACCTCGGACGCGGCGGGGATCGGGAGCGTGAGCGTGACCGATAGCGCGGCGTTTGATCTCGCGACCTCCACTATCGGCGGCAACCTGCTCATCAATTCCACAGGCAATGTGCGTCAAGCCGCCGACCAGACCCTCAGCTTGGTAGGCAACCTCAACGCCCTGCCGGGCGGTGGCGGTGAAGTCCACCTCCTCGGCACGGTGCGCCTCGGCGGCACCAAGACGATCACCAACAACACGACGGTGATTGATGCGGGCGCGAACCTCAATCTCAACGAGTTGACCCTGCCAGGGGCGGGCGACATCACCATCAACCTGACCAGCGACGCGGTGGCATCCTTCGACGGCGCGGCGATCGCGCCAGCGGCGGTGACTTTGACCAACGCGGGCAACACCTTCGGGGGGGCGGTGGGATTTACCACGGCTTCGGCCAACTACACGGGCACGACGGCACCCAACACCTACAACATCAGCCAGACGGCGGCGGTGACACTGGGTGCGGGCCAGAAGCTCTACATCACCGACAAGGGTGGAACCAACGGGACGCGGGGCAATATCACCCTCAACCAAGCGGGGAACTCGTTCAATAATGTGGACTTCTCGGGCGGCAACATCTCGTGGAAAGAGACGGGCGCGGTGACGATCCTCGGAGCCCACGCTTCAGGGACGCTCTCGGTCACCTCCACGGGCGCAATTACCGACAGCGGTGCGGTGATCGCGGGCGGCCTGGCGACCTTCAACTCGGGGACCAACGCCATTACGCTCGATAGCGGGTTCAGTGCGGGAAGCGTCTCGATCACGGGTGGCGCGGTCTCCATCACTGAGATCAACTCGACGGCGATTGCTGGGGTGAACGCGACGGCGTTTACGCTGACCAGCGGCGGTGCGGTGACGCAGACGGGTGCGATGGTCGTGAGCGGGACGACGACGGTGACTGCCAACGGCGGCACCTCCGACATCACGCTCAACAACTCGGGCAACGACTTCGCGACCATCTCGACGACGGGCGCGAACATCGCCCTGCGCGACACCAACGCGGTGGTGCTGGGTGCGACGACAGCGGGCGGGACCCTCACGGTTACCAGCGGCGGGGCGGTGACGCAGACGGGCGACCTCGCGGTCACGGGTGTGACGACCCTCGTGGCGGGAGCCAACGACATCACCTTGACCCGCACGGGCAACAACTTCTCCAGCGTCTCGGTCACCTCGGGCAAGAATGTGAGCTTGCGCGACACCGACGCGCTCGATCTCGGCGCGAGCACGGTGACGGGCAACCTGACCGCCACGGCGGGCGGCGCGATCAGCGACAGCGGCGTTCTTGCGGTCACGGGCAACGCGGTGTTGAAGACGCTCAACGACGGTGGGAGCGACATCGTCCTCGACGGCGCGAGCATTTACGGAAGCCTGAGTGCCTCGACACGCAACGCGGCGGACAACGCGACGGTCTCGGCGGCGGTCACACTCAACGAGAACGACGCGATGAATATCAAATCCATCGTCACGGGCGGCGCGTTGACTCTCACGAGCAACGGCGCGATGACCCAGTCTGGCGCGATGGCGGCGGGCGCGTCGAGCTTCAGCGCGGGGAGCAACGCGATCTCGTTGGACCACGCGGGCAATGTGCTCGGGGCGGTCTCCTTCGGCGGCACCCCCTCGGCGGTGATTTTGACCGAGAACAGCGCGATCACGCAAAGCGCGGGGTGGAACCTCGGTTCCTCGAATCTCACGCTCGACTCGCAGGGGAACGCGATCACGCTGGTTACTGCTGGCAATGTCTTCGGCACGCTGGTCTTCAACAACGCGGGCGCGGTGAACATCTCCGAAGCCGACGCAATGGTGCTGGGCAACTCGAACAGTTCCTCGACCGTCGCGCTCACCTCGACGGCTGGAATCACGGGTGGCACGGTGGTGGCGGGCACCAGCTTGAGCCTCACGGCTGGGGGCAGTATCGGCACGGGCACGGGGAGCCGTTTCTCGGCTGAAACCAAGAGCTTCACGGCGACGACGGGCAGTAGCGGCGGCGCGATCTACATCCAGAACGCGGCGGACCAGTCACCCGACACGCCAGCACTCATCACGGGCCTGACCACCGTCGGCGGGGTCATTAACATTCTGCACAACGGCAACGACGGGTTGACGGTCTCGGGCAATGTGACTAGCGGTGATTCTTCCGCGACAGGTGCTGACATCACGATCAACAGCCAGGCAGGCCGCATCACGGTCAATGCAGGTGTCACCATTTCGAGCCAGAACGCGGGTTCAGGTGGCTCGATCCAGACGGTCGGCACCTTTACGCAAAACGGCACGCTGACGGCGGGCGACGGCACGACGGTGCGCATCGAGGGGACGGCGGCTGGCAGTGACATGGACAGCAACATCGCGGGGGTGCAAAACGCGAACTCGCATAGCATCACCTCTCTCCGCGACATCATCATCACGGGAACGCTCAACGCGACGGCGGGCAACATTTCGATCACCGCCGACAGCGACAACACGGGCACGGGTGGCGTGGAGATTCAGGCGGCGGCGGCGCTTTCTGCTACGGGCAACATCTCCATCGCAGGTTCCGATCTCTGGAAGACGCCTGGCACCGTCGGCGACGCGGTCGTGATCGCTGCAGATGGAGCCAACAACCAAGTGCTGGCGACGGGCACGATCACCATCGGGGTCGGTTCGGGCGCGGGCATCGGCGCGGATCTCGACATCGCTGGGCGCGTGATCTCCAGCGGCGTGGGTAACATCAGCCTCACCGCCAATGACCAAATCTCGTTGGGCACCGTGGTGCAGAGCGCGGGTGGCGCGATCGCCTTCAACGGCAAGACCAACCTCACCGCCAACTCGCAGGTGACGACGGGCGGCGGCAACGCCTCCTTCAGCAAAGTGGTGGACGGCGGCTTCTCGCTCACGGTCAATTCGGGCGCGGGTTCCGTCAGCTTCTCGGATGCGGTCGGCGGTTCCGCCGCACTGACAGCACTCGACACCACGGGCGGCACCATCGGGCTCAAAGCGGTGACGACCAGCGGGGCGCAGAGCTACACGGGCGCGACGACTTTGGGTGGCACGCTCTCGGTGACAGGCGCGGGTGCAGGCGTGACGGTGACGGGCGCGACGACGCTCGCCTCGGGCGGTGGCACGATTTCTTTGACGGGCAGTCATGCCGACAACGATGTGACTCTGGGCGCGGTGGACGGGGCGCAGGTGCTCTCGATCACGGCGAATGGTGGCGATGTCACCCTCGGCGCAGTCGGCGGCTCGACCGTTCTCACGGGCGTGAGCGTGACGGGCAACACCATCGCCCTCACGAGCGCACGCACCAGCGGCTCGCAGGATTACACGGGCACGACGACGCTCTCGGGCAACCTCGCCACCGATTTGGGAGCTAACGCGGGTTCGATCACCGTGACGGGCAATCTCCTCCTCGGTGTCGCCAGCGTCACCTTGGACACCGACCACGCCACGGGCACGGACGGCTCCATCGTGGTGACAGGTAATGTGACGGGTGGCGGCAAAGCGCTGGCTCTCACGGCGGGTTCGGGCAATGTGACGATGGGCGGCATGGTGGGTTCGGGCGTGGCGGGGCGGCTCTCCTCCCTCTCGGTCACCAGCACGCACGAGAGCGGTATCACGCAAGTGGGCGGCTGGTTCACCGTCGGCACGGCGACCTTAGATGCGGGAAGCGCGGACATCTCGTTGGACAACGCCGCCAACGATTTCGGGACGGTGGCGGTCACCCGTGGCGGCCATGTGAAGCTGGCTGACATGAGCGGGATTATTTTGACGAATCCAGGTTCCACCAGCCCGCTTTCCAGCCTGACCGTGAACGCGACGACGATCACGCTCGATGGTGCCAGAACCGCTGGAGCACAAGAATATACGGGCGATGTGACAGCTTCCAGCGATCTTCTGGCCGATTTGGGCAGTAACGGCGGGAATGTGAAAATCACGGGCGCGCTCGCTTTGGGCGGCAACTTGCGCATAGATACCGACCACGCCACGGGCACCGATGGCGACATCTCCGTGACTGGCAACATCACGGGCTCGGGCTTCGGTTTGACCCTCGATGCGGGTAGCGGCGACATCACGCTCGGCGGGACGGTCGGCGCGACGGGTGCGGGCAGGCTTTCGGCAATCTCGGTCGCCAGCACGCACGCGAGCGGGATCGCCCAGGCGGGGGCGTGGTTTACGACGGGCACGCTGACGGTTCTTTCGGGCACCGCCGACACGACGCTCACCTCGTTGCTCAACGAGTTCGGATCGCTTGCGGTAACTTCTGCCAAGAACTTCACTCTGAAAAACTCGGGCGTGTTGGCGCTCGGCGGCGTGACGGTTTCGGGCGACTTGGATCTGGTCTCCGTCGGCGACATGACCAGCACGGGCGTCCTGACGGTCTCTGGAGGATTGGCCAAGTTCGATGCGGGGACAGGCAAGCTGATGTTGGACAAGGCGGGAAACAACTTCAAGGAAGTGACCGTCACGAAGGCGGGTCAGACCAAGATTGTTGATAAGGATGACATCACGCTTGCAGGCATCTGGGCGACCACGGGCGAGACGATCGTCGAGGCGCTAGGCAAAGTGACCGCCAAGAGCGGTGCCAAGATCAATGCCACAGGCTCGTTCACGGCATCGGGCACGGGCTTCGCCAACGAGTCCGACGCGGGCCTGTTCGCCTCTGCCGGACGATGGCTGATCTATAGCCCGCTCAAGTCCGCCGTCACCAAGAACGGGCTGACGGGCGAGGAAGATTTTTCTAAACTCTATCCTGCTTCCCCTGCTTTCGGCGGCAACGGGTTCGTTTATGGAGACGCAAAACCGCCAGAGCCTTCCACAAACGATAAGAAGGTCGGTGGTTTTACTCCAAAAGAAATCGGCGGAAAGCCAGCGTCCAGTGGTGGGTTCGGCGTTGTTGATTTTCCTGTCGTCGGCGGGGGAGACGATGACGACAGTGGCGGCGGCGGCGGTTCAGGCGGTTCAGGCGGTTCAGGCGGGGGCGGTGGAGGCGGAACGCCAAGATTTGTCAAAGAGAATACGGGCGGTGGTTTTGAGGATGTAGGGTTCAAGTTCCTTTCCACCCTTGGCGGCGGTTCTGGTGGTGGAGGTGGTGGGCTTGGATCGGGCGGCGGTTCTCTCGGTGCTAGCACGATCATGGGCGGCTCTGGGGCTTCCAGTCCTGGCATGGGAGGAGGCGGTCCAGGGATCGTTGTCGGGGGATCGTTTGCAGGGGGTTCGATCTTCGCTTCTTCGGGAGGTTCGTCCAACGGAGGAGGAGCTTCGGGCGGTGAGGTTGCTTCCGCAGGCGGCGGCACGGGCTTTGCGCTGGGTTTCGGTGTTGGCTCTTTAGCTTTCGACAGCCGCACTTTTGATGGAGAAGTTCGAGGCGAAGGGACAAACCTACCTTTTGCCACGCTCTCCCATGCCTCGAGTTTTGAAATATTAATGGAAGAAAAAAAATAGCCAGTGCTGGAAAAGAAATATATGAATAAAAGGAATGTCTGGTGCTGGATGGCGGTTGTTTTGATGGGAACAGGTGGGCTGGCTTTCGCCCAAGATTTGGAGCGGGTTAAGCCTAAACTCCCCGAGCCATCCCAAGTGGACTCCAAACCTAAAAATGAGACCACGCCCCGCTCTTCCGCAGGCATTCCAGACGAAGAAGGCAAAATTTTTCTGCCAAGCCTCAAAGGGGTTGTTTTCATTTCGAGCATGGAGAAGGTGGCTCCAGGGGGGCGCGAGGAGAAGGGGGTTCGGATCGAAGGTTTGCCGATCCTTTCCGATGAGACCGCTTTCCAAAAGTCCGTTGAAGCCTATTTGGATAAACCACTCTCGTTTGCCAAACTAAATGAAATCTCCCGTTTAGCCGTGCAGATCTATCTGAAAAAAGGGCGTCCCGTCGTGGATGTGTTTGTTCCAGAGCAATCCATTGAGGGCGGAACCGTCCAGTGGGTGGTGATGGAAGGGAAGGTCGGCAAAATCCGCGCAACAGGTCAGAAATGGTTTAGTGGCGAGAGGCTTGAGGGCGAGATCAGGTCGCTGCCAGGTGGGGTGATAGACGGCAAACAGATCGAAGCCGACGCGGCGTGGCTTAACCAAAACCCGTTCCGCCAAGTCGTGCCGACCTTCGTGCGAGGCAAGGAAGTGGGCTATACCGACATCGAATTGCGCACGCAAGATCGTTTCCCTCTTCGCACTTACGCGGGCTATGAAGACAACGGCTCGGACATGACGGGCGATGAGCGCTGGATGGCGGGGTTCAACTGGGGCGATGCATTTTTCCTCGACCACATCTTGAGCTACCAGTTCACGACGAGCAGTAACGGATGGCATTTCAAAGCGCATTCGGGGAGTTACACCATCCCCGTCCCCGTGCTGAAGCACAGGGTCACTTTCAGCGGGAGTTACGGGACGAGCAACGCCGATGTGCCCGCGCCATTCCAGATGGGAGGCGAGAGCTGGCAGGTGGGTGGACGATACAACATTCCCTTGCCGACACCGCAAGCTTGGAGCTGGCTCACGCACGAGGCGTCTTGGGGGTTCGATTTCAAACAGAGCAACAACAACCTTGAATTTGGCGGGACGCAGGTCTTCGACACGGTGACGGATGTGGCGCAATGGACAGCGGGCTACAGCCTTTCGGCGGTGGATCCTTTGGGGACGACGCGGTTCTCGGCCAATGCGTTCTGGAGCCCAGGGCAATGGGCTTCTCATAACCACGACCACCAGTTTCTCGCGGCACGCAATGACTCGCAGGCGGATTACGCCTATGTGAATGTGGGCGGGGAACGGGTGACGAAGTTGCCGTGGGATTTTTCGGCTGTGACCAAGGGGAGCTTCCAGTTTGCCGACAGGAACTTGCTTTCGAGCGAAACGCTGGGCGTGGGCGGATCCAACAGCGTGAGGGGTTATGACGAGCGGGAAGCCAACGGGGACGAGGGGTGGTTGTTCTCGCAGGAGTTGAGGACGCCAGCGGTCAACCCGCTGGTGGAGATGGGGTGGACGAATGCTCGGGATGCTTTGCAGTTTTTAGCGTTTTGGGATTACGGGGTAGCGGAGACATGGAAACCGATGTGGCTCCAGAACAAGGATGCGGAACTCTCGAGTGCGGGTGGCGGTTTGCGCTACGGGGTTTCGAGCTATATGAGCGTCAAGTTCGACTACGGCTGGCAGTTGATAGACAGCGGTGCGAACCGCCGCTATGACTCGCGCGGTCATTTAAGCGTCATGTTCAGCTATTGATCGCCGCCTCGACAAAGCCTAGCAACCACCTCCCCCCACGGGATTCAACCCGCCTTCGCCACCGGCAACTCGCTCCACTTGGTGGTGTAGGAAGGGCTCTTATGTTCCTGCTTCATTCCCCATCGAGGTTTCGTCCCCATCGAGCCGATCCTGACTTTGTCCGTGCCCATCTTCCTGTTGATTTGATCCATCGCTTCCATGAGTATTTTTCGTTTTTCATCGGAAGCTCTATCCT
>JAIFLJ010000212.1 GCA_020049135.1 bacterium
CCGGACATGCTCCTTCGTCGCGCCTAGGCAAACACCCCTCCGCACGACTGCTCATGCGAACCTTTTTGTGTTACAGGCCACTAGTGGCCTAGGCACAAAATATTGAGGCTCGTGTGTTTTGATTTTTGTTTTCGTGTTTGAATCACTCATTTTTTTGCGAAGGACAGGAGACTTCCGTCTTCTGTTGCGACGAACAGGATGCCATCGGCGAAAGCCATCCCATTACAAACCGTGCGAGATGAGATAGGAATTTCAAAGAGCTTGTTGCCAGTGCCCCTATCAAGTATGCGCAGGAAAAAGGAGGGATCGGCGTTGGCTGAAGCTGTGATTCCTGCGAGGGCAATGGCGTTGGGAGCGAGCACCACAGCTTCGTATTGTTCGTTGGGGACAAGTGGTTGCGACCACGCAGGGATATCGCTCCCAGCGGAATAAATGGAAAGCCCACCCTTTTTATCAATGGAATAAATGACGGTGCCAGCGGAATCGAAGGCGACGAGTTCGGCCATCATCATACCCGCCCGCAGATGGCCACCACGGCGGTTGCCGATCTTAGTCCAGCTCTGATCGAGAATACCTTCCAATCCCAGATTTTTTAAAAGTTTTACTTCGGGGGTCTGGGCGGCTTTGTAGGAGATGTCGGGAGCCGTGTGGGCATTGTCATCGGGATTGATGGTGATGGTTTGATTGAGCTGGAGCTGACCGTCCCGCAGGGCGAGAACATCGTTGAGACGCAACAGACCGGAGCCGATCACGCTGGTTTTCTTCCTTTCACCAGTCGCAGGATCGAGTGCCGCCACCACGATGCCTCCATCGCTTTCGCTGGAACGCCCAGCGGTAACGAAACATACACCTTTATGGATGAGCGGGGAACCGGGAACGGGCCACACCGATGTCATCTGCCCGAAAGACATCACCCGGCTCTCGGTTGGCGCGATGCGGACACGCCAAGCCAGCACACCATCGGAAGCTCTCACCGCATAAAGATAACCGTCATGGGAACCGATGTGCCAGAGACCTCCATGGAAAGAAGGCGGAGAGTCTAATCGTCCGCCCGCTTGGAAGTGCCAGCGCTCTTTGCCGTCCTTGGCGTCAAAGGCGACCAGCGTACCGGCATCGCGGCGTCCGACCAATACCAAACCCTCTGCACAGACGGGCGCAGTCAGACTGGCCACCAGAGTCTCCCGCCATGCAGAGGCAAGAGCGGTGCGGTCGGTTTTTTCCGGTTGCGCCTGCCAAAGCGGTTTCAACGACAGAGGCATCACCTCTGCTGTGGACGAACTCCGCGTCGCATCGCCCAGAAATGAGAGCCACCCGCTAGAAGTTTTTTGTGGAGATGCCCCTGTCTGCCCGAAAGCGGGTCCTTTTTCAACTTCCGCAGATGTTGCCATCTGCTTTTCCGTCAGGGCGGACACCGGCCCCATAGCGACCAATCCGGGTAGCTGAGCGGGCGTGCAACGGCAATAATTCTGAGCAAAAAAGACTGTGCCATGCGCCGGAATACTCCCGTGGATGCACCCGCCGCGATTGGCACCCATCGAGATGCTCCGCGCCTTGGGGTTGGACAAATCCAGTGCATTGGAACCTTTGCCCGTCATGCCGTAGAGGGGCGTGAAGGTCGGCGGAGTACACATGCCGTCGTAGGATGGAATCAGTCGTTTATCTTTCACAGTTCCGGTTTTCATGTCGCACAATGGTCCAGTCAGAACGATGTCGCCCGCAATAATGGGTGTATTGATATAGCGTGGACCCTTGCTGCCAGGAGCCTCCCAGAGCAGGGCTCCATCGGTGATGGAACGGACGGAGTAAAGATTGGCATTCGGGCGGGCGAGCGCGATGATGTCCTTGCTGACACCGCCGATGAAGGCCAGCTTTTCTGGGGCGAAATCCGCCGCCGCCAGCTTCCACTGTTCCTTGCCAGTTTTGATATCCAACACAGCCAATGACTGCCCGCTTTCCCCTGAATCGGCGAGCACAACCAAACGATCACCAACGATTCTGAGTTCCTGTGCGGACACCGGTGCCGACCAGAGCAGTTTTCCCGTTTTCGCATCGAACGCCTCCAATATACCGTCGCCCCGTGGCACCCACGGTGCCCAAAGTCCCCCATACTGAACCACTCCTGGATTCAGATCGTCGGAAAGAATTTTCTCTTTCCATCCGCCAGAAACCAATACACCTGTGGATAACAGTAGCCGTGTTGTGGTCGCTTGGGTTGGAAAGGAACGCAGGCGTTCGCCCTTGTCGGCGGAAAACGCAACAAGACCTCCGTCCACTACGGCATAAACCGTGTCGTTATCGGCAACGATGGGAGCGATATTCCGACTGTGCAACGCCGCTCCTTTATTGGAAGACCCCAACGGCATCTTCCACAGGAGCATCCCGTTGAAGGCATCGCGGGCGGTCAAATACTCCAAGTTGTTCATCTCACGAATCGCCTTGTGCAGAAGATTTTCTGGCTCAGTAGTTCCAACCGTAAAACAGCGACCATTGGCAACGACCACCGATCGCACCGCTGCCCATTTCACCAGATTCATCGGCAAACCGGCCTGCCAGCGCAATCCGAGAGGCATTTTGATAATGGTGTCCTCCGTGAAGTGGTTGCCGTCCGCCCCACCAAAGGGGTGTGTCCAATCGCCAAGCCCGACTTCTCGCGCCCTGACTCGACGGCTTCCGTTGGACAACTGAACGATGCTCCCCCCTGGCACGGCGATCCGGTCTATTTCCGCAGTAGAAATACTTGTTTTTTCCAACGATGTGGAATCGCCGATCATAACCAGATTCGCGATACGGTCTGGATAGGGCAGTCTGGCAAGCGGGATATGTTCAGCAACGACCTGCCCCTCTAAATTCTGTTGGGCGATGACCTTGCGAATGGCGGCGAGCGATTGAGCATCCTTGGCAAGAATGTGCAGATGAACAGGCTTGGATTTGATCAGGGGCAGAAGTTCTGAAACTTCCGACTCCGAGGGATGCAGGGCAATACAGACACCATGGGAAAGCGGGGATTGAGCCAAGGTTTCAGAAAGAGATGCGGCTGATAGTTGGCTAAAAATAAGAAAGCTAACAGCGAGGAAAAGGCTGAAGACGGAATGGAGTCGAGGGAGTTCTGTTACTTTGAATAAAAAGAATTTCATATATTTAATCTTCTGCTTTTTACCTAAAAAGTAAAATTAAAGCAGCAAAAATGCGAGGGGCGCATCTGCGATTCATTGACTACTCTCAGTCTATCATGCCGGTGTCAACATCGCAAATTGAATTCACGCACTCCACTGTAGTTTTTGGACATTTCCCCTCTCTATCCCAAAGGGATTGCTAGGAAATGAGGGGAGGCTGACAACCCTGAAAGGGTTGGATCAATCCCAAACTTGGACCGCTGGCGTCACGCCGGCATCTTCGCTAGGAACGCCGGCTCCTCACTGGGGACGCTGGCGTTCCCAGCAGCAAATTGATCCAACCCTTTCAGGGTTGTTCTGTTTTTGACTGCAACCTGGGGTAGCCCGCGGACGGGCAACCCCAGGCTGACTTAGAAAACCCCTTCGGGGTATAAAGAAATCCTGCGGCATAAGCCCAAAACACGCTGTCACAACTTATTCCAAAACAGACTGTTGCATCCAGTTATACAGGAGGATAACGGTATAATGGAGTTTTCTGTTTTCCTAAGTTTTCATCTGAATCCGTGTGATCGGTGCTTTCTGCGTTTTATTTTTATTGTCGGATTTGAATGGCTTCGAAGTCAGCTTGGATTTCCGCGAAGACATCGCCAGAGTAGGCGAAGAGTCCCGTCTGAAGGCGTTTCGGAGCATTCGGGATGGTTTCGGCTCCATGCGATTGCCAAGTGGTTCCGTCCGCCGAATTGAAACGCTCGAAGACATCGCCCTTGCGGACGATCTTGAGCCAAACAGGAGCTGGGATCGCAACGCTTTTGCTGTCTGGGTTGTCGGGTAGATCGTCATCGGCACTTCCATCCCCGCGCCCGCCCTTGCGTGCGGGAATCGTCTGCTCGCCCTCTTTCAGCCGCGCCATGATGCGCACACCTTGCTTGCCAGGTGTCCCGAAAGCCCAAGTCGCCGTTTGAGCTAAGCAAAACATGGGAGCACCAGCACTGTCGTTTGCCCGGAGCATCAAGCCTGCGCCGCCAGAAATTTTGATCGGATGCGGAATTTTTGGGTTTGCCGCCTGAAAGTATTTGCCGACGATTTCGTAGGGATAAGGGAGAACTGTTTCTTCGATACGGGTGAGTTTAGCAACGATTTCCCCATCGCCATCCATCGTGCGGTGGACGAAGAACACCTCATCTGACGGCGCATGCCCGATTTTTCCCATGGCGTGGGCGGTTAGCGAAAGGGCGTTTTCCTTGGCATCCATGATGCCGGGCTTGATGGGATTACCGATGTCCGTCGTCTGCCATGATGGAGGAGGTTCGGCGGTGAACGAAACCGCTTTTTCGGTTGAAAAGGTGGAAAGCCCAGGCCGGCAGGGTTCGATGCCAGAAAGCGTCAATGAATGATCCCCTGCGGAAAGAGTTGGAGCGGATAAAATCAGAGCGTTCCCAGAGTCGGAAATACGGGCATCGGCGACTTCTGCCTTCCCGATTTTCCATTTTCCCGATTGCAAAGTTTTGCTATGAATCGGGCCAGTGAACGAGACGCGGACGGAGTCGTTGGCGGTGGCTGTGACGGATGTGACCGCTAGTGGTGTCATCTGCGTTTTTTCTATTTTCGCCTGAGTCGTGCTTTTCCAAGTTTCCCACGCGACCTTCTGCAAGAGAGCCGCCTCATCAGGAGTGACTCCTTTGGCAATATAGGAGTTGCCCTCGGGCGATTTGCCAGTCAAGAGGCTATAAAAAACGCATGCGTTCATGTAGGCTCCGAGTTCGGATTGATGGGCACCGTCCTTCGCCCACATCGGGAGTTCTGGCTTTTCTTTCAGGGCGTTGAGCCATGCGGGAAATGCGGGCGCACGCAAAATGCCATTTGCCTCGGCAAATGCCGTGTGATAGCCGATCATCACATCGTAAAGAGCCGTTTCTTTTTTTGATTCCTGATGCATGAACACGATGGGGACAACGCCAGACTGCCGCGCCGTTTCCACGATTTTTTTGCCGTAATGCTCCATCATGCCGCGCCGGGATGGATGCTTGCCCGGACGGCAACCCGCTACAAAAATGGTATGAGTAAAGCCGCCCTCGCGCAGCAGTTGCATGTCGGCGGGGGTGTTGAGGTGTCCGCCCATGTGGGTGCTGCCGTAAATGCGCGACTCAATGCGTGCTTTGACACCAGCGGCTTCGAGTAGTTTCTCAGTGTGGGTATGGGAAGCACCCCCGGCTGCAAGGAAGCTGTCGCCGATGAAATAGACCGCCAGCGGTTTGTCTTCGGCTTGGGCTTGGCTGAAGCCGAGTAAACTAACAGCTAAAAAAAGGCTGAAGGTGGGGAGGAATTTTGAAATCGAAATCGCATTTCGAAACCGAAGAATATATTGAATCGGTGAGTATTTTTTCATGGTGTGGCTTATTTTTTGTCTCTTTCGCGATTTTCGTAGTTCAAAAAAAGAGAAACTACGAAAGACACAAAATGGATTTTGATTTGTTGTTAAGGTTTTTCATTTTGCATTATTATTCAAGAGCGTAGAGGTTTCCGTCATCCGAGCCCACATAAATCACGCCGTAGTCCACGATCCGGCAAACCGATGGCTGAAGAGTCTCGGCGGCAGAGGCTTGGCTGAAGCCGGGCCAGTTTACAGCTAACAGCAAGGGAGAAAATCGAATTTCGAAAACGAAGTCGAATTTCGAAGGAAGAAAAGAGTGAGCCGTATATCCGTTGTGTTTGATTGGATGTTTTCATATTTAAACCTTTCATTGTCCGAAAACGAGATCGAGTTTTATGGGGGTGAAGTGGGTTGGTTTATTGGAGAGGTCTATGCCTCCAAGCGGGATGTCGTCTGCCCACAGAGAGGTGAGGGCGAAGAGAAAGAGCAGACAGAAAAAAAAGCCGATACTTTTTCCCAAGGAATTTAATTTTTTTCGCATTCTCATATCGTGCCCCTCCCTTTTACAGTTGCGCCTTCTTTTCCAGCATCGTAGCAATTAAAAATATTTGCGGATATTGACTTTTTTATTGTTGTATTTTACACATCTTCCATGAGCCAACGCCATTTTCATCTATCGCGCGCCCAGATGGGGAAACTGCCCGATCTGGATCGCTGGGGGTTTGCGATAGAAGAATTTCCTCGGTTTGTGCCACCTCGCGATAAATTTTTGCATACCCACGATATTGTGGAAATGGTCTTTGTCCGTGAAGGCGAGGGCATCCACCGCTTGCCGGGTAGCCAGCACCCACTGAAACCTGGCACGCTCGCCATCATCCACCATCATCAGGCGCATGGGTTTGAATCGCTCACGCCCAGCCTCAATCTCATCAATGTCTATTTTGATTTCAACCGTCTCATACTGCCCGTATTGCCTTCGCCTCTGGGGGAGACCTTGCCGCTGATACTTCCTCTGCATCCCCAGTTTGGGCATCATCTGCGCCGCATCCTGCATCTTCAATTTCCTCAGCCAGAAAGCATCGCCCATCTCCTCCTGCTCCTGCGCGACGAGATGGCATCCCACGCCCCCACCGACGGTGGCGCATCGAGCGGCCTCGCCTTTTTCCTGTCGCTGTGTTGTCGGCAATACTTGCGGGAACGCAAACACGCGATCACCCGCCGCTCCCGCACACCCGCGAGCGCGATGGAAAGAGTGGAGCGACTCCTCCAACATCTGGACATTCATTTTAGCGAACCCGTCAAGTTGCCTCAACTCGCTTCCATGGCGGGCATCCAACCCCACTACCTGTGCCGTCTTTTCAAAGCGCATACGGGCGAATCGCTCTTCACCTACCTCCTGCATCGCCGTCTGGAAAAATGCCTTCTTCTTTTGCGTCAAAGCTCGCGCAAAGTGCTCGATATCGCCTTGGAAAGCGGGTTCAATGACCTCCCCCATTTCAATCGCCTTTTCAAGCGGGAGATGAAAATATCACCTTTGGACTACAGGCAACAGTGGCAAGAACGATAGGAATTTCAAAGAGCGTTCAACCTGATTTAGTTTAAGGGTTTATAAAAATCTTTCTCCGTGCCTTCGCGCAAGACATCTTCCTCCTCCAAATTCTCCTGTATAACTGGATGCAACAGTCTGTTTTGGAATAAGTTGTGACAGCGTGTTTTTGGGCTTATGCCGCAGGATTTCTTTATACCC
>JAIFLJ010000266.1 GCA_020049135.1 bacterium
CCCAGATTCTTTTCATGGCGAGTGGAATTATTCCATCACCCCCAAAGAATCCTAGTTTGTATCAACTTATTCTTGCTAAGCTCCTAAGAGCGCACTAGGGGAAGTCGAGAGCGACAATATGGTCTCAATTGCCTTTCGGCGCGGACTCTTTCGAGTCGGGACTGAATAGCTTCGCAACGAATCCCCCGTCTCTTGAGTCTCAATTGCCTTTCGGCGCGGACTCTTTCGAGTCATTTGATCACTTTGACACTTTTCAGCGTATTGCTAGGTCTCAATTGCCTTTCGGCGCGGACTCTTTCGAGTCGTTTTCACTCGTTTGCTCCAAACGAGTGCATTAAGTGTCTCAATTGCCTTTCGGCGCGGACTCTTTCGAGTCCCATTGATGGATGGATTTTAACTGATTACAGGTCTCAATTGCCTTTCGGCGCGGACTCTTTCGAGTCTTTGAGTCAATACTGTAACCATGTTTCATGGGTTCATGAGTCTCAATTGCCTTTCGGCGCGGACTCTTTCGAGTCTGACCTCTGTGGCGACTAATCCGCCCTCTGTGGCAGAGGTCTCAATTGCCTTTCGGCGCGGACTCTTTCGAGTCGGGCTGAAGTATGGTAACGACGCTTTGCTGTTAAGTAGTCTCAATTGCCTTTCGGCGCGGACTCTTTCGAGTCTGTCTGGAAGTTGACGGACTACATGAATTGCGCCACTTGGTCTCAATTGCCTTTCGGCGCGGACTCTTTCGAGTCTCCATGTTATGGACGGAAACCTCTGGAACCGATGCCAAGTCTCAATTGCCTTTCGGCGCGGACTCTTTCGAGTCACCCTTGCAGAAGGCTATCCTCGAGCTTGGCTTGCCTGTCTCAATTGCCTTTCGGCGCGGACTCTTTCGAGTCGAAGAGTCCGAAAAATGGTTTGTCTAAAACCATTCATGCGTCTCAATTGCCTTTCGGCGCGGACTCTTTCGAGTCGTCTAACTGATTACAGGGGATTTCACACCTTCGCGCCTGTCTCAATTGCCTTTCGGCGCGGACTCTTTCGAGTCAAGCTGCTACGGTCAAAGGCGAAGCGGAAGAAACGGAGTCTCAATTGCCTTTCGGCGCGGACTCTTTCGAGTCAAAAAAATCGTGAAGCCGCGCGCTGCCGAAACCTGAACGTCTCAATTGCCTTTCGGCGCGGACTCTTTCGAGTCTTCAGCAGTGAAAAAGATGGATATTGACCGATCAAAGTGTCTCAATTGCCTTTCGGCGCGGACTCTTTCGAGTCCATCGCAACCCGCCGCCGCGACGGCTGAAAAACGCCCTGTCTCAATTGCCTTTCGGCGCGGACTCTTTCGAGTCCACGAGATCGCAATGCCTCCCCCACCGGACAGGCCTGTCGTCTCAATTGCCTTTCGGCGCGGACTCTTTCGAGTCGAGCCCGAATGCGTGCAAGCCGCCATCGCTCGCGTGGTCTCAATTGCCTTTCGGCGCGGACTCTTTCGAGTCATGGACACGGTCAACCGCATCCTCCGCGAGATAGATCCCGTCTCAATTGCCTTTCGGCGCGGACTCTTTCGAGTCGTGCCGAAAGAGCGATCCTCGCCGAACTCGCCCACGCGTCTCAATTGCCTTTCGGCGCGGACTCTTTCGAGTCGTGAATATCCTCAACGAGCGCGAGGAATGTTGTCTCAATTGCCTTTCGGCGCGGACTCTTTCGAGTCTCGGGTAGAAAAAATGATCCGCCTTACTGCTTAAAAAAGTCTCAATTGCCTTTCGGCGCGGACTCTTTCGAGTCAGTCTTCTTATAAGTTGTTGTTCCTTAGAATGCAAGCAGGCGTTTTGGTCGGCAGTCGGTTTTTTCTTGGAAATGAAGGCTGCATTTTGGCAAAAATAATTTTTGTTTTGTTTGTATTTATTTGCATTGCAACGGGCTGTGATTGCGGTCGGCAGGGTGTCTGAAGAGTGCGAAAAAGGTTGCCGACCCAAGAGGAAAGGCGGAAGTAAGAAGGCAGAATGTAGAAGTGAAGAGGAAGAGGGTTCACCACAGAGAGCGCAGAGGACGCAGTGAAGATTGGAAATACAGGTCATTTTTGTGCCTTTTGTGATCTTTGTGGTTAAATGAAGATTTCTTAAAATCAGTGGTTAAAAATCTTCCCTTCGTAATTCTTTATTCCTTGTTCATTATCCGATATTCGAATCTTCCTGTTAGCTGAAACTGCTGGTAACTTTTCAACCCTTGAACACATAAACTATTAAACCCTTAAACTCAGAAAACATAGGCTATGACTTTTTGGTGTGTGGTCATGGTGCCCGCGGTGCGGATGTCGCGTGCGCAGGCGGCGCAGACTTTGTATGAGATGAGGCGGTCGGTGTCGGTGTCTATGATTTCGTGGAGCTTGGCCCAGAAGCGGTCGAACTGATCTGTCTCAAGCCTACATTCGAAAATTGAATATTGAACGCGCACGCCGTAATCCTCGCAAACTTTGGCGACTTTTGCGAGGCGTTTGTGGTCTGTGATGTCGTAAGCGACTACGGTGAGCATTTCTTTATCTCCGCATTTGTGTCCGCGCTGTTCGCTGGGGCTGGGCTGGAGTCTGAAGGAGTCTTCCCACCAGCCGTTGGGGATGCGTGCGATGAGTGTGGGGCGGAGGGCGTCGAGTTCGGCGAGTGCGCGGGCTTCGCGTTGTTGGGCTTCTGTGTGTTGGCGATCCCACTCGCAGAGGGCGTTCTTCCATTCTCTGGTAGGAGCAAAGGGTCTGTATTTTTCATTGGGCATGTGTTTTTATTTTCTTGCTCCCATACGGCGTGAAGATGGCGGGCAAGACACCCGCCCTCCGTTTTTATGTTTTAAAATCAGTTCATGATGAATGGTTCGAATGGTTCTCCGTCGAGGACGGCTTTTTTGACTGCTATGACTTGGTTTTTGAGTTCGCCTCTGATGGTGGTTCGTTTTTGGGTCTGCTCGCTGGTGAACTCTCGTTCCATCCTTTTTTCGTATGCTACGAAGAAGCGTTTTTTGCCTTCGGAGTTGAGATAGATGCCGCCGTTGCGTGGCTCGAAGTGGTGCTGCGGGTGGAGTGTGCCGTGGCTGATGAGGTCTAGCGCCATGGCATCGGCGAGTGGGGCGCGGAAGGGTTCCATAATATCGAGTGCGAGTGAGGGGCGACGGTCTGCCGGCTCGTGGAAAAAGCCTACGGTGGCATCGAGTCCGCAGGTGTGGATGATGCACTCGGCCTCGGCGGCGAGGAGTGTGTATGCGTAGGAGAGGATGGCGTTGGGGGCGTTGTGCGGCGGGCGGCGTGAGCGTCGCTCGAACGGGGCGGTTTCTGGGTAGAAAGAGCCGTAGGTTTCGAAGTAGCGTCCTGCGGCGGTGCCTTCGTAGCCGCGCAGTGTGTCGGCGGATGTGGCGCGACGGCAATGTTGGGCCAGCTCGCCGAGGGCTAGGATTTGCGGGGTGACATCCACATCGTCGCGGTTGGAGGCGAGGCGTTGGAGGACGCGGCGGGAGTTGAGTATTTTGGCTTCGACCCAGTTGATGGCAAGGGCAAGGGCGAACTGGCGGTCGTCTGTCCTTTTGTATTGGGCGAGGCGTGCGACATTGTTGGGGGCTGGAGGCTGGCAGATGCCGATGACATCATCGTTCCATGATGTGATGATGACTGGAATCTCCCTGCGGAGGAGTTCTGCGATGGCGGCCATGGATATCTGGGCGGATGCGGAAACTACGACCTGCTCGATGTCGAAGAGGTGTATATCTCTGGCTGGCTGTGGATCGTCGCCGTTTGAGCGACCCGGCTCCACGCGGATGCGCTCGCCTATGAGCGAGGCGGATGTGCCTGGTGTGCTGAGAATGAGTGAGGGCATGACTATCTGTGGGTTCTGTAAAATGCCGGGAGGAAAACATATAGAAATATGAGGCCGAAAAATATAAACGGGCAACTTGTGGCGGATTGGTAAATAAGGTAGATGCAGAAGAAGAATATGGCTACTTGGATAAGGATGGTGCCGGCCCAGCCGAGGATCATGCCGATGGCTACTTCGAATATTGTTTTCATGCCCGCAATATGCCACGGGATCGCGCTGTTTGCACGGGATGGGATGTACTGGTATGTCCGAGGGGAGGGAATTGCAGATTTGAGATTGTAGAAGTCAGATTTTTATTTAACCCCAAAGGGCACAAAAACGGAATGCATCCACAGGATTTTTTTTCGACATTCAAGAAAGCGGCGAGACGCCGCTTCTACCTTTTACTACTATATATACCTAGTGGCCCCAGGCTGTCACCGTGCGACTCATTGGGAATGGAAGAAGGGATAAAAATGTGGTGCGGGCATCCTTGCCTGCTTCTTCGGATTTCGGTGGCGATGTGTCGTCAGGAGCCGTTCCATCCTTCAACTTTTACTTTTGCTGGGTCTATGTCGAGGGAGCAGCGCCCTTTTTGGGGTAGGATGCGGGCGAGTGGTTTCAGAGTGGGTGTGGTGAGTTTTTTCTTTATGTCGGAGATGGAGCGGGTGATGAGGTGGCAGCATTCGCCGTCATCTTTCGGGCATTTCCATTCCTGCAAGACCAAGTTTTTTTTCTTTTGTTCAGCCATTTGAGCGGCAGCGAAGGTTTTCAGATTATCAACGGCAGATTTATAGCCGCTGAAGACGGCTTTGTTTTTTAGCGAGTGAATGAAGAAGTCTATGACCATGCACTCTGACGGGGATAGGCGGAGCGGTTCACCGTTAACAGCTAGTGTTCTGGCAAGGCGGTCGAACTTGAGCCGAATATCTTTTGCAGCAATGCTGTCCACTGATTCTTTGCAGAAGTCCACGAGTTCTGTGAAGCTGCGCGGGTGGGCGTCGAAATTTTCTGAGAAAAGTTTTCTGAACGGAACGAATGGGACATCGGCGAGGCTTATCACGGCATCGGATGCGCGTATTTTTCGGCCTTTGAAATCTAGTATTTTTGCAGGCTGTGCAGGGTAGTAGAAGCCGGGTGAGAGTTGCTTGTCGAAGGGGTCTTGCACGAGGACATGTGTGATGCGGTCGCCGTCGTGTCCGATGAGGCTCACGCAGGCGTAAAGGAGTGCGCTCATGGTTTTGTAGCCGCCTGCGATGGAGGCGACGAGGCGGGTGTTTTCGGTAGAGACGATGGCGCGAACGCAGTCCAGCAAGAAATCGGCGGCGGCCATGTTTTCTTCATCCGTGGTGACGGTGTCGAGTTCTGCTGGGCCAGTTGGGGTGTTGCGAGTGAAGACGCGGATGTGTTCGTTTGTGTCGCCAAATTGGAGTTTATTTTCTGTGTTGTGCCCTTTTTTATGCAGCGAGGCAGAGAGTGCCATCCAGACTGTATGGCCGCTGTAATCAGGACGCGGCGAGAGTAGTTCCTCCTGCAATTTTTTCTTGCCGGCCCTGGTGGTGACGGCGACCACTTTATCGGGGATTACTGGCTCCGCCCCGTGCGCCAAAGTCCAGACGGTTTCAGTGAGGACTGCGGGGGACATGCCTGTGACGGCGAGGAGGACGGTTTTTTCTGATGCAGCGAATGGGGGCTTTTTGAGGGGAGCTGTTTTGGGCAGGTGGCGTTTCGTTTTCATGGGTGCTGTTGCCATGTCACTGAGTCTAGTGTGGCGCGTAGTTTGGGCAAGCGTTTGTTGGTCGGACATACCGGGACATACGAAATCTAGCTGCAAAATGGGGCGTGGGTTATGTTGTGAGCATGATGAAAACAGAAAACAAAATAAATGGTGGAGACGAGAGCCTAAAAATCAATGTGTTCGAATTTTTGGAGTTCGGGCGAAACGAAGCGATTTTGCACACGCGCATGATTGCCTCCATGTTGCGCCCCGGCAATCCTGCCTGCGATGAGAAGAGCCTTTTCTTGCGTCTATTTTTCAAGATGCTGGAACGGTGTCATGCGGACTCGGGCGTGGCGGAGGCGTGGGCGGATGATTCTTGGTGCGTGGAACGCGAAAAAAGAATCGAGGGGATCAGCGGAGGCTCTTCGAAAGGTTCGATAGATATTTTGATTTCCTCCCGAAACAGGAAGACGGCCATCGTGGTCGAAAACAAGATTGACGCGTCTGAGTCAACCGGCCAATTGGCCAAATACGCCCAACCTCTGGAAAAAGATTTTAAAAAGGTCATTTTGTTTTTGCTGACACCGCAAGGGGTTGAGAGCGTGTCGTCTGGCGGCAGGAAATGTTCGCCCCTTTCATACGGAAACATGTTGGAGTGGCTGGACGATTGCATGAAATTTGTCGGCCACGAAAAGTTTTTAGGCACCATCTCGGATTACAGGGAGATCGTTTGCGGGCTGATCCCGCACAAGCTGTCAACCGCGGACGAGGGGCCGAAAAAAATAGGGCGCAAAAACGCGACGCCTGACGAGTATAGCCGCCTGTCCCTGAATTTTCTCGGCGATCTCAAGGGGCATTTGGAAAAAGAGTTCGGAGAAAAATTTCTGGTGGTTCTCAAACCGTGCATCGCGTTTAACAACTACCACAAAATCGTGCTGATACACCGCGAATTCAAGGCGCATGTCAACACGCACAGGCTTTTGTGGCTGACATTGGAAGTGGGTTTAGGCAACAGGGCTCACACGGGATTTTATTGCGGGTTCCACTGGATGCCCGAGTTTTCGGGGAGCGGTTCGTGTCGCCCCCAATTCCGCGCGTGGCTGGAAAAGCTCCAGAGGATTAATCACCCGGCGATGAAGGGGGCGCTGGAAGCCAGGCTTCCGTTCACCAACAAGGAAACGGGGTGGCTGATTGAAAAAGAAAAAATAGATAAGATAGCCGGTGACGCCGACTTGGTGGCATGGATTTCTAGGGGCGTGGGCAACTCGGCGATCAGGGTGATCCCCAAAGTGCAAAACATGATCGTGAGACATGAGTCTGTTTGGAAGCAAGTGAACAATGAACTGCTGAAACAGCCAGAACTCGGAAAAAATAGCGGCTTGAATTTTTTCTCGAAAAACGAAATTTCGGATTTTTGAACATAAAAAAGGAGAAACAAAATATGATCCTCATCGGCAACAGTTTCCCTCTCTCGCTGGTGGCGCGTCCGTGCATGGTGGAGCCAGCCAGTGTGGAGGAGCTGCGAGCGAAAGCTCAGGTTGAAGGGTGGCGGTCGTTTTGGGGTCACGACAACACGAGAGCCGCTGTCGCCGAGATATTGGGTTTTGACCCTGCGCCCGCAGCACCGCGCCCCGTGCTGATGCTGGGCAAGGATGATTTGCCTGAACTTGATGGAGAGAGTTTTTCTGAGGTGTGGGTGCTCTCGCCGCGATACCGCACGGCTCTGCGGCCAGCGATAGGCAAAGAAATTGCTTTGGATGAAATTAAAAGTTGGCAATGTTTGAAAATACGCTTTGATGTCAAAACAACCTGTATCACAAAATGAGTAAAATAATTTTGAGTCTGGCAAGTAAGCAGGTGTGGCCGCAAATTTTGACGGTGCTTCACGAGAAGCCCGAAAAGCTGGTGCTTCTGCATAGCGAGGACAGCGGGGAGTCGCGCCTGCCCGCCCAGCATTTGAAAAAGTTTTTTGAAGAAGACACGAGGCTCATGGGCAAGGGTAGCGTTGCGCTCGAAAAAATCCCGTCAGATAGCTTTAGCGGGGTGGAGTCCGCACTGGACGATGTCGTCCACAAACACGGGGTGGATTTGCGGGAAGTTTCGCTCAACTTCACTGGCGGCAACAAGCTCATGTCCAACGCGGCTTTCCGCTGGACCAACCGCCGTGGCGTGCCTTCCTTCTACTTGGAGAGGAATAACCAGATCGCGAAATTTCGGCTCACGCCCGAGGGCGAGCTGGTGACGCTCCCGATGGAAAAGCTGGACGGTCACTTGGCGGATGGGATAGACCCGATCTCGCTCCTGCGTTGCCAGCTAGAGGCATCGGTAGTAGAGAGGCCCGGAGAGTTATTGGCTCTGAAAGAGGGTGACGATGCGGAAAGATTACTCAAGATGGCTGGAAACGGGAATCCGATGAAAGAGCATTTAGAGATTCAGGGAAAGGCCGATCCCGATCTTAAAGAGGGAGATGCCTTGGAGTATCAAGTGGCGGCTATTTTACTGGCGTTGGGGGTCAAACAGGTGAGGCGTTCCCTGCGGCTCAAAGCCAAGGATGGAAACGGCATCTCTTCGCGCTTGCCCCACGCGGAACTCGACCTTGTTTTTTCTTGGGGCGGCAAGCTCTGGATGGTGGATTGCAAAGACCGCAAACCCGTGGAGGATTTGGCGAACCTGATCACAGCAGACTCGCGGGAGATCGTGGAGCGGATCAGGAAAGAACTGATGACTTCGCACGCCAAGGTCTTGAAAGAAGACTTGGTGGCGATGCGGGAGATGGGGGGACTGATGGGGCGGATCGTTTGCGTGCGCAAGAGCGAACTGCCCGAAGAAGTCCAGCAATTTGCCCGACACCAAAAGATCGAGATCGTGCGCAAAACAGATTTGCGGGAACGGTTCGACGCGCTGTTGCATCCTGATAAAAAGGCTGGGGCGGCGGAGTTGGAATCGCTTGCCGGGGCGTTTGGGAAAAAATGAGGATTTTATGAGCACAACGGACAAGACTCTTTTCTGGAAAAACAAGGTGTTGGCGTTTTTGCATGATCCGCCAGAGAAGTGTCTCGACATCCAAAACCATGAGGAGCGGCGGAAGGCGCATGTGCATGAGGCTTTCGGACAGGGTGTGGATTTTTCGTGGTTTTTTAGCAAAGTCTCCGATCACACGGCGGCGGCAGCCGACCGCTTTTGCTTCCCCAAATACCCACATGCAGCGACGGCGTTCACAGGAAAAGCCGATGCGCCGTTTCACCATCCGCTGGGCGACGGGAAGTTTGTGCTGGAGCAAAACTTGCCTTCTCCCGCTGAAGCCGAACGACTCTTGATCCAAGCCCAGCAACAATGTCTGCCCGCCCGTTGGCCAGAAGGATGGAACGAGGAGAAAATCGCATGCGCACGATTCTTTTTGCTCTGGCGTTTCTGGCAGGACAAGGCGACAGAAAAAAATCCGGGGTTTGTTTTTCTCCCCGCCGATACGCGCATTCCTGACCACACCATCTGGACGCATAACAGCATCGTGAGTGCCTTGCAGGGGTGTGTGGAAGTTTCCGGTGATGGCGAAAACGCTGAGGAGCCAGTGCGGGAGTTCAAGCCCGCTTTCCTCCTCATCCAGCTCGGTCCCGTGCAGGAGTTTATCGCCCAAGCCCGCACGACCCGCGACCTCTGGAGCGGGAGCTACATGCTCTCGTGGCTGATGGCGCACGCGATGAAAGCGGTGAGCGATCGAGTCGGTCCCGATGCCGTGCTGTTCCCGAATCTCTGCGGGCAACCGATTTTCGACCTCTTGCACAGGGATTTCTACGGTGAGGTAGGGTCGTGGAAAGAGATGAAGGAAGGCAAGGAAGTGAAACTGCATACCGATGAGCAGATGCTCACGCCCTCCCTGCCCAACCGCTTTCTCGCCGTCGTGCCCGAAAGCCAGACCAAGGAACTCGCCGAAGCCGCTGAGAAAGCCATCCGCGACGAACTCAAAAACATCGGCGAGGCGTGCTGGGAGTGGTTTAATAATCGGGGGCAAGATGCCCCCGCTCCGTTATGGAAACCCCGCTGGGATTTTCAAATCGAGCAATTCCCCTCGATCCATTGGCAAGTTTATCCATGGTCGCAAGCGGACATCAAAACGGCAGTAGAAAATTTCAAAAAAATGCCCGCTGGTAAAGACAAAGCGGATAACTGTGCAGTGTCACCCGCCGATGCTTTGCAAGCCGCTTACGATGCTGCGCTCAAAGGCATCCCCGAAGACCAACTCGACCCTCGCAACTACAAGCACCAATCTTGGAAAGAGGGCGACCAGTGGAAATCGAAAATCACGAAAGCCGACGGGTTGCCCGTCATCGAGAATGCAGGCTTTGCATGGTCGGCGCATTACGCGCAAGTAGATTACCTCCTCGCGGCACGAAGAAACACGAGAGATTTTGATGCGTGGGGAGAAAGGAGCGGCGGCATCTTGCCGCCGAAACAAAACAAAAACGGCAGCTGGACGCAGCCGCTCCTTTCTCATGGTGCGGTGAAGGATATGCTCTCGGGCAAAGAGGAGGTGATCGGTTCCGAGGAATGGCAAAAATCACTTTACAAAATCGGCGGGCACTATTTCCGCAAAGACGAGCGGCTCGGGGCGATGAACCTTATCAAGCGCGTATGGCACGAGGCGTATTTGAACACGCTATGGCAACTCAAGCGCACGCCGCGATTCGATTCCCTCCCCGCCGTGGCGGCAGCGCACTGGGCGCGGGCGGTCACAGAATCTCTCGCCACAGAGACAGGCAAAGATTTATGCCATGATTTTGACGAGTTCGGCAAAGCCGTGGAAGGGAGCGGCGGCATCTTGCCGCCGATGAAAAAATATTCTGAGTGCAAATCTGCCACTCAATGGATCGAAGCGATCTCCCCGTGGATTTTCGTCAAATCGGAGTGGGAACGGGGCTCTCGAGAGTTGCAGGAAGAAAAGCGAGAGACAGGTGCTGTTACCACAGTCATTTCCAAGCTCAACGCATTGGTCAAATCTGTTGCGAAAATCAAGCAAACACCCGACGGGGGCAAGATGCCCCCGCTCCGTTCTTATATCGCGGTGCTTGCCGTGGATGGCGACTCGATGGGACAATGGGTCAGCGGGGCAAAATCCCCAAAATGGGGCGACCAACTGGCAGCCAAAGCGAAAGAGTATTTTCAAACCACGACTGGAGCTGATGGTGTCAAGTGGCTGGAAAAACTCCTCGAAACCCCGCGTCATGTCACGCCCAGCTACCACCTGCAATTTAGCGAGGCACTCGCCAACTTCGGGGTTTATCTGGCGGGTAATATCGTCGAGTGGTTTGACGGGCAACTGGTCTATGCGGGCGGCGATGATGTGCTGGCACTTCTCCCAGCCGATCAAGCTCTGCCTTGTGCCGAGGCTCTGCGCAAAGCATTTCGGGGAGATCCTTCGCTTCACGAAACTTTTCCATGGATTTTAAAAGCTCAATCCGAGCAGTGGGGCTTTGTCGGTTTAGATGGTCGGCACGCTTTTTTAAAACGCACCAAACGCTTCATCCCCCGTGGCAAGGCGATCATCGTTCCAGGAAAGAGGACGGATATTTCCGCCGGCATCGCTATCGGGCACATCCACAGCCCGCTCCAAAACCTCGTGCAAGCCGCTCAAAAAGCGGAGAAACGGGCGAAGGGTCAATATGGTCGTGCAGCCTTTGCCGTCAGCCTTTTCAAACGCTCGGGCGAAATCATCGAGTGGGGGGCGAAATGGGAGTCGGGTGCTCTCGCTCTCGCTAGGGAATATGCGCGATTGGATGCGGATGGGAAGGTGTCGGGACGGTTCCCCTACGCATTGACGGCACTGCTGGAGCCGTATGCGGAAAGGAGCGGCGGCATCTTGCCGCCGAAAGACGGCAGCGGGACGCAGCCGCTCCCTTCTTTTAATGCCATCGCCGTCTATCAAAAAGAGATCGAGCATGTGCTGTCACGACAGGGCAAGGATGCTCCCCCAGAATTTAAAAAACAAATCTTCGATTATTTGGATGAATGCAAGGATCGAACGCTCCTCGACTTTGTCGGCCCTTTTTTAACACAGACATTCCTATCTCGCGGAGGTGAAGCATGAAAACACGAACCACACTTGATTTTATTCCGACAGACACCCTTTTTTGCAGAGACCAGCGCCCGCTGTCGGCGGGAAGCGGTTACGGCCACGGTGCCAACTGGCCGTTGCCGACGATCCTGCACTCGGCGGTGAGGACGGCGTTGCTCCGCGAAGTCGGCACTCTGCCCTCCACCCAAAAAGCAGGATACAACCGTGCAGGCAAAGCCCACGGCTCTTTCGGCTCCGAACTCTTCAACTGGCTCAACATCCACGGCCCGTTTCCCGTCAAGGGCGATGCTGTTTATTTCCCCCGCCCGCTCGATCTCGTGCCTTCGAAAAACGACGCCGCCGACACAGTTGCCAAACTCTTGCAGGTTATCTCCCAAACAGGCACCTCCAACTTGCCCGCTCCGCTGACCCATGTTGTTGCCAACTGCGAAACCCCGAGCAAGGACAAGCTCGAAGATTGGATCAACCGCGAGTGTTTTGAAAAATACCTCAAAGGCGAAGACGGCTTTCCTCTCAAAAAACTCGAACTCTGGGACACCGAGCACCGAATCGGTGTCGCTCTCGATGATGAAACGGAAACAGCTAAGGACGGCCAACTCTACGCCGCCGAACACCTGCGACTCCGCCCTGATGTCCGCCTGCGTTTTTCGTGCAGTCAGCCACCCACGCATAAAAACGGCAATGCCACGGAGAACGGGATTTTACCCGAACAACTGAAGGGCGAAATGATCCAGCTCGGCGGCGAGGCTCGTTTCGGGCAAGTGCAGGCGGGGGGTGAACTCGTTTTACCCTCCATCGAAATCACGGGCACTTGCGTGAAGTGGGTGCTTCTCACTCCCGCTATTTTCAAACACGGTTGGTTGCCAGGGTGGATCGGAGAAAAGGGCGAAATTTTGTTGAAAACAGTCGTGAAAGATGACCGTGCAAAATTCCGACGCAACCGCCGGGAAGGAACTGGCAACCACGACGCTGGCATCGAAGAAATAAAAGCCACCTTGGTGGCCGCCTGCATCGGCAAAGCCCAAGTCATCGGCGGTTGGGATTTGTTGGGCGATGAAAAAAACGGCACGCCGAAAGCCACCCAGCTCGCCGTCCCCTCCGGCTCCGTCTATTATTTCAAAGCAGCATCCGAAACCGATGCGGGGAATCTTGCAAAAGCACTGCAAGGCCGTTGCCGTTCCGATTTCTTCGGCGAAAAAGGGCTGGGGCTCGGCGTGTGCGGCATCTGGAAAGAAAGCGGGAAAGGACAATAAACCGATGCTCCGTCCAGTCACCAGATCAGAGTTCGGCAAACGGGTTGATGACCTTGACCTTCCCGTATGTTTGCCCGTGGCTCAAGTCCTCGGAGTAGAGCAGGGAGGCTTTGAGCCGATGCGTGGCGGCAATAATAGCAGCATCCCAGTAGGACAACGGGTAGCGGAGGGTCAGGTTTTTTGCTTCGTTGAAGATGTCAAGATCGGTCAAGACGATCGGTCGCTGGATCAGGGCGGCGACCATCCGCGAGCAGTTTTCAGGCGAAATGCCCAGCCTCGCTTTCGCATGGGCATTGTGATAAAATTCTTGGATCACCTGCATCGGAACTCCGAAGCAAACCGAAGCGATCAAGCTTTGAGCCGTTTGCGATTTTGCAGCTTCCTCTGGTGCTTTGGAAAGCGCATAAAGGAAAATGTTTGTGTCGAGGACAGCATCAACGCTCATAAGTTTTCTCTCTCGTTGGTTTATAGCCCAACTCAAAGGGGATTGATTTCATCAGCCGCACCAGCTCTTCCCTCTGCTTGCGGTCTTCCTCCTCGGCAGAGGTGTCGTCGGTCTCCAGCACGATGGGTGCCTTCCCCTGCACCATCGCCTTCAAGTAGCCCCGCACTAGCGCGCTCAAGCTCGTGTTGTGCTTGGCCGCCTCAATCCGCGAAGCCCTCCAAGTCTCCTCGTCAATTGTCAAATTCATCGTTTTCACAGAAACAAAGTTCCTTTGTTTCTTTGTCTTGTCAACCCTAACCCTAAAAAAAACAGCAAACCCACCGCAAAAAAATCTATGAACCAAAAACTACTCACCATCTTCACCCGCACCCCCCTGCATGTCGGCGCAGGCTCCAGCGTGGGCGCGATTGACTCACCCATCCAACGCGAAAGGCATACGGGCTTCCCTGTGATTCCAGCCTCAAGCTTGAAGGGGACTTTTGCGGATGAATGGAACGAGGACGGTAAACGCGGTGGCGACGGCGCTTGGCTTTTCGGTTCGGATGATTCTAACAACCAATGTGCGGGATCGCTCCTTTTTTCCGAGGCTCGTGTCCTCGCCTTCCCGATCCGCTCCGCCAAAGGCAGTTTCGCTTGGATCACCTGCCCGATCATGCTCCAGCGGGCGAAACGGGATGGCGTGATTGATTGCGATATTCCCAAGGAACCTAAAGACGAAGAGGTGATTTTTAAAGCAGACGGTCTGCTGTCACTTCCAGATAACAAGATCGTCCTCGAAGACTACTGTTTCACCGCCACGGGCACCTATCCTGAGGGTATTGCCAAAGCTATCTCCAACCTCGTGAAAGACGAACTCTTTGCCACGATCAACGATCGCCTCGTCATCCTCAGCAACGGCACGATGTCCCACTTTGCCACCACTGCTTGTGAGGTTGCCCAGCATGTGCGCATCTCCGACGAAACTGGCACGGCCGATGGAGGAGCCCTCTTCAACCAAGAAAATGTCCCAGCCGACACGCTTTTTTATAGTGTGATGACGACGACCGCTGGCAAAGGGGCCAACAAAAAAACTTCCGAAGATGCGTGGAAGGCGTTCCAAGAGAAGGTGAGCGAGAAAAAAGTCTTCCAGTTCGGCGGTGATGCCTCGACGGGACTGGGCTTTTGCAGTGTGGAGGTCAAATGAAAAACCTCGAACAAATCCGTGCCCAAGCGGCTCTGCAACCCGCCCAAACCCTCGACCGCTCTGCAATCAGTAAATTGCCAGGAATGATCCTGACCAACGGCTTGCTCGCCGCCGCCGCTTTTTGCAACGCAGAAGGTGGCGGTGACAACAGAAGCCATCTCAAGAATGCCATGCTCGCCGTCAAAGACCACCTGAAGGAAAGAAAAATCATTTCCAATGCCTCTGACATCAAAGGGATGATCCAAGACTTGGCTGGCAAAGACGCACTCAACCTCCAACGAGCCACGCAAGAGGCTCTCGCGTTCCTCGCTTATCTCAAACGCTTTGCCAAAAAGGACTGATTTATGCCTGCGCACATCCTCAACGAAACCAAAGTCGCACTCGGCGGAGATACCTTACCTCAACTGGAAAGCCGTTCGCTCATGTTGGATCGCTACGCGGAGCCGGATAGCAAGGATGAGAAGGAACACACGCCTCGCAAAGCTTGGTTCAATAGACTTTGTGATCCAAAGAAAAAGGCATCTGCTTCCAAGGGGCAATCGTGGCTTCCCTCCAACAATGTCTCTCTCTACGGCAGTCTCCGCTCTCGCCTCATGCTCAACATGTCCGGCGGCGTGATGGAAAACGCGAACATCTGTCTCGACCGCTACGGTATGCCTTACATCCCAGGCAGTGCCGTCAAAGGTTGTGCCCGCCGTGCCGCCCTCGCCGCTCTCAAGGAGTGGAGCGAAAACGGTCAAAAACCCACTGGCGACGACAAGGATTTTAATTCTTGCGAGGAAATGCTGAAAGCTATCGCACAGGTCTTTGGCTGGGGGGATATGGATTGGAAAAAAGGCTCCGACTTTGTCTGGGCGATGGAAGAGAGCGTTGGCATCTTGCCACCAAATTCTCCGACGAACGGCAGTGGGACGCAGCCACTCCTTTCCAATGATTTTGCTGGTTCCGTCGCTTTTCTTCCTGCCTATCCGAACAAAGATCCTGGCTTGGAGTTGGATGTCCTCACCTGCCATCACGGTGATTATTATTCTTCCGAAAATCCGAACGCAGTCGCCCTCGACACCGAAAACCCCGTGCCCGTCTATTTCCCTGCCGTAAAAAGCCAAGAGGGAACAGAAAACTATTTCTCGTTTGCCCTCCTACCTCTGCGTGGAGCCGATGAGAAACTGGTCGGTTACGCCCGCACTTGGCTGAAATGCGGTTTAGAAACCTTCGGCATCGGCGCAAAAACAGCGGCGGGTTACGGGTGGTTTGATTGTTCGCCCGCCGTCACCGAAGCCATCGAAAAGAAACAGAAAGCCGAGCAGGATCGCAAAGAAAAGGAATCCCTACAAAAAGCGGAACAAGAGAAGCAAGCCGCAGAAGCTCTGAGAAAAAAAGCTGAGAAAGAGGCTTTGGCTCAATTATCCCCCGAACAGCAGGAGGACAAAAAAGTAGAACTCCTGACCGAGCCGCAATTCAAGAACAAAGTCCACGCTTTTCACAAAGAATCCAAAAAAGGAGGGCCTTCTTCCGATGCCGAAAAGCAAGCCATCGTTCGCGCCCTGCGTGGTTCTCGCCTAGACTTCTGGCAAGACTTCAAAACCAAAGCGACAAAAGGAGATCAGGCGACTGCCTCAAACGAAATCCGCTCTCTCAGCAAAAAAATGTTCGGCGATAAAGAAGGGAAAATGCCATGACCGCAGACATCCGCAACCTCGACCACCTGCATCTTCCGTCGCGCCCTGCCCACGCGCGGGAAGAGTTGCTAAAAATCCTTTCTGCGTTGGTGGAGGATTTCGGCGCGGAGAAGATCATCGCCTTTGGCTCTTGCGTGCGCGGTGGTGCCACCGAGCATAGCGATGTAGATCTCTGCGTGGTCAGGAAACATCCCCCCCACTGCACCAAACCGAGGTGGGAGGGGCGGATGGCGGTGGCGCGTCGCGCACCCCTGTTGGCCTACGATTTGCTCGTGTTGGATCCAGACCAGTGGACCGAACAAACCAAGCACCCTTTTGGCGTTTATCAAGAAGTTGTGAAAGAGGGGGTGACGCTCTATGAAAGGTAATCCTGCCAATCCCCGCGACTGGCTTCAAGTAGCAAAATGCGACTTGGACACCTTTCGCACGATCATGGCATCGGGTTCCCAACACATGGCGGTTTTCTGCCTGCAACAAGCGGCGGAAAAAGCTCTCAAAGGATGGCTGATCGGGCAGGGGTGGAATCTGGTGAAGACTCACACCCTATCGCTTCTTCAGACGGAGGCGGGCAGACGCGGGCTAGACTTGGCGTGGTTCACCTCCACGGCAGAGCGCTTGACCGACCTCTATTTCAGCGACCGCTATGTGGACGCGGCATCCGACCCAGAACCCGATGCGGAAGAGATCTCTCAAATGTATGCGGATGTCGAAAAACTCATCGCCACCCTTTTCCCAGAAAACTGATTATGAAAACTCAAACCTACACACTCGAAATCATCACTCCCTGTTTCTGTGGGGGAGCCGATCCAGCAAAAGCCGAAATTCGCGCCCCCTCCATCCGAGGGCAGTTGCGCTGGTGGTTTAGGACGCTGGGCGGGAGTAAATCGGACGAAGATACAATTTTCGGCTCGATAGCAAAAACTCAAGCCACTTCGAGCAGTGTGATAATCAAAGTCTGCAATGTGCAAAAAAAAGACTGGAAAGTTGTAGAATACAATCAAAACGATGCCCAAGGCTATGTGTGGCACTATGCCTCGGTTTCTGGAACAGATGGGAGAGGAGCAAAAGGCCCACGGTGGACACAACAGGGTGCATTAGGTGTGGGAACCACACTCGAATTGCAAATTATCAGAACTCGAACGCTCAGCAATGAACTAGATAAAAAATTCCAATCTGCTTTGGAAGCATTTCTTTGTTTTGGCACTTTGGGTTTGCGAGGCTCACGAGGCTTGGGCTCATTTTTTTGCAAAGAAATCTCCTCGGCGATGGATAAAATATCGTTGCTGACCGATCGTGGCTTCCAAGTTAAGACTCGTAAGAATCCCGAGATTTTCACCACAAGCGATGCTGCGTTAAAAGATTGGGCTGCTTGGCTACGGTTTAAACTTCGCAAAGAAAACAAAGCCGCCAGTTTCTCGCCCCTCGGAGGTAGCGAACCCCGTCAAGCGAGTGCTATCAAATTCAGACCCATTAAACTAGCAGACAATCAATTTACTTGGATCGCATTTGAGGCTCCAGCCGAGCGTGTGCTCGGCAATCCATCCAGACGGAATTCCCCTTTATTGACGAAATACGATTTCACGGGTTCGTCCCCTCAACCGCCAAAAAATACCCGTTGTAGGTAACCCGGCTCCGTCTCCCGCGACCTCTACGATGCCATGAAAGAGCCCAACGGCACATTGCCTGACGGTCAACCCGGAAAGCTGGCTCCGTTCCATTTGACATCAAAATGATGGAGGTGTAGATTTGTGTATGGTCAAAACTCAAATTCAGCTCCCGGATCACCTCTACAGTGAACTCAAACGCGTGGCGGCTGACTACGAAATGAGTCTCGCCGAAATCATCCGGCGGAGCCTCGAGCGGGCCTTGCCAAGCTATCCTCCCAAGAGCGCCGTAGAGTGGACCCCACCAGAACCCCGGCACCTCGGCATTCGCTGTCACATTGATGACGATGAATGGAGCCTTCTGGCTAATGATCCCGACTATGTCCCCCGTCACCTTGGTAACACAGAAACCGCCCCATGATTTCTGTGGATACCAATCTGATCTTTGCATGGTTGAACAAGGATCACCCATGGCATTCTCCTGCAGCTCGTTGGATCGCTGCTCAACATGCAAACAAAAAGATGGTTCTGTGTGAACTGACCTTGGTCGAACTTTACGGGTTATTGCGAAATCCAGTTCTTCTGAACACCCCGATGGATGCTCGCACGGCCGTGGAAGTCATTCGCCCCTTGCGCACCCACCCCGCTTGGATTTTGGTGGATTACCCCGGAACCCTCATGGAATCCGTGTGGAATGCAGCAGCCGTGCAGGGATTTGCCCGCCGCCGCATCTACGACGCCCGTCTCGCCATCACCCTGCGCTACCACGGCGTCAAAGAGTTTGCCACCACCAACGCCAAAAACTTCCAAGATTTCGGCTTCGCCCGCGTCTGGAATCCTCTGGCCGACTGAACTGGAAATCGCTTAGCTATCGAGGCGTTGCGCGTGAGAGTGGAAAGATGCCCGCCTTCATTTATATCCACACCAAAAGCAAACGCACTGGGGGATGTTTTCTGTGGAAAATTTAAAAATGCAAATTATGGCTTGCTAATCCATCGGGCAGATGCCAAGTTGCCAACGCTGTTCCGTCAAGGGACTGCGATTTTAAACGGGTTCCGTTGAGCCAATAAACTTCAACCCACCCATTTTAAAGAAAGCACTATTTTATGTCAAACTTCAGACCTTTTAATAAACGGAAACCGAGGGTTTTTAAACCCAAGGGTGGACACCATGACAACGGCGGCTACGACGAGCCACAGCATAACGGCAATGAAATGTCGCCACAACCTCCAGCCCCCTCTCACCCGCCCATGCAAGAAAACGCGCAAGAACAGAAAGCACCAATGCAGTCGGTCGAGCAACCTTTACCGTCACCTGACAGCCCCTCCGTCACCATCAGCCAGCCTCCTCCACCAGAAATATCTGGCAAAGAAACCAACGGGTCAGATGGTGAACCAGCAGCACCGCACAAGCCAAACAGACCTGGTTTGCGCCTTGAGCTGGGCAAGCTGCAAGACCTTTCCATGCTGGAGTTGCACGACTTGGCCAGGGAAGAGTTCGAGGTTGAAAATTTCGGTACGCTGCGCAAACACGAAATCATTTTCGAAATACTCAAACGCAACGCCTACCGCAGCGGGGTGATGAGCACGGAAGGCGTGGTGGAACGACTCGGGGACGGCTACGGCTTCCTCCGCTCTCCGCGTTTCAACTACAGCCCGTCGCCCGATGACATCTACATCCCGCCAGCCCTGATAAGGAGGCACAACCTGAAAACAGGCGACCTCGTCGCCGGTGAAATCCGTTCGCCGAAAGACAAAGAACGCTATTTTGCATTGGTAAAAGTGGATCGGATTGAGGGCAAGTCGCCCGAAGTGCAAAATGCAAAAACGCATTTCGACAACCTGACGCCCCTCTTTCCCAACCGCCGCATATTGCTGGAATCCACGCCGGAAGAACACGCGATGCGTGCCATGGATTTGATAACCCCGATCGGCTTCGGGCAGCGCGGTCTCATCGTGGCACCGCCACGCGTCGGCAAAACCATCCTCATGCAAAAAATGGCCAATGCGGTAACATACAGTAACCCGCACGCTAGATTGATCGTTTTACTCATTGACGAACGCCCCGAAGAAGTCACTGACATGGAGCGTTCCGTGAAAGGGGAAGTTATCAGCTCCACATTCGACGAGGCACCCGAGCGACATGTTCAGGTGGCCGAGATCGTCATTGAACGGGCAAGGCGTTTGGCTGAGCAAAAAGTGGATGTGGTCATCCTGCTGGACAGCATCACGCGTCTTGCGCGGGCTTACAACACGATCCAGCCGCACAGCGGCAAAATACTCTCAGGCGGTGTGGACGCCAATGCGCTGCACAAACCCAAGCGCTTTTTCGGGGCGGCACGCAACATTGAGGAAGGCGGCAGCATCACGATCATCGCTACAGCACTGATCGAGACGGGCAGCAAGATGGACGAAGTTATTTTTGAAGAGTTCAAAGGAACGGGCAACATGGAGATTCATCTGGACAGGGCGCTCTCGGACAAGCGCATATACCCTGCCATCAACATCGCCAAATCAGGAACGCGCAAAGAGGAGCTGCTTTACCACAAGGACGAGCTGCCGCGCATCCATATTTTGCGCAAAGCACTCTCGTCCACGCCACCAGTTGAGGCAATGGAAGTGCTGCTGGATCGCATTAAAAAGACGCGCAGCAACATAGAGTTCTTGATGGCCATGAACCTAAAAGAATAAGTTTGGCCCGAAAGTCTTTTGTTGCAAGGTCGGCCCCTATTGTTTTGACTTGAGCAATGAAATCGGTGACTTTCGTTTTCCAATTTGGCTGGCCTTACATAGCCCGCTACAAAGCACGCTTCGTAACAGGTATCCTTCTCGGGATATGTTTCGGGCTCGTCCATGCCATCTACCCAGTGATGATCAAGTCGCTGGCTGAACGCATCCATCCACCCGTTGTCGCCATCGCAACAGAACCCGTCCAGAAGGCGGCGGACAAAAAAACGGATAACGACCTCAAGCAGACTCTACTGCAGAAGGCAAAACATGTGGGGGCACGCCTTGAGAAAAAAGCGGATTCGTGGCTGCCAAGGGCTGGGAACCCGCTCACATGGAAGCAAATTGTAGGATGCCTGCTCTTGCCACCAATCCTCATCGGGCTGCGCGGGCTGCTAGGCTATCTGAGCAGCTACTACATGGCGTGGGTGAGCCTGCGCGTGATGACTGACATGCAATACGATGTCATGGTCAAGCTGCACTCCCTTTCGCTGGACTATTTCAACCGCGCCAAAACTGGCGATCTCATGGCACGCATTGGCAGCGACACGGGCTCCCTTTACCGCTGCCTGAATCTCGGCCTCTCAGACCTAGTCAAGGAACCAATCACGATCATGGGCGTGCTGTGCGGACTTTTTATAATGGACTGGCAACTGACCCTGATATCGCTGGTGTTCATGCCGCTCTGCGTCGCCCCAGTAGTGGCCATAGGCAGAAAAGTTAAAAGCGCGACACAAGGGATGCTGAAAGCGACCATCGGCCAATCCAGCCACTTGCTTGAGGGCTTCGCCAATATCCGCGTGGTGAAGGCCTTCAGGCTTGAAGAAGTGATGAAGGAGCGGTTCCGCCATTTCGCGCACCAGAACATTTCCAACAACATGAGAGCCACCCGTGCGACGCAGCTCGTCAACCCAGTGATAGAGTTTTCCTCGGCGTTTGGCATAAGTGCGCTCCTCCTATTTATTTTCATCTCAGGCAGGACGATTCCAGACTTGCTTGCATTCGTCACAGGCATACTCCTTTTCTTTGGCCCAGTGAAAAAGCTGGCCGGAATCCATGTCCTTTTCCAGACGGCACTGGTCGGCGTCGAGAGGTTGCGCGAGACGATGGGCGAACGCCCATCCGTGCAAGAGCCTATTACCCCAGCGACCCTCCCGCCATTTTCCAAACAGATAGAGATGCGGAATGTCTCCTTCTCGTATGGCGACCAGCCGATTTTGCAGAATATAGAAATGACAATACGCAAGGGGCAAAAAATAGGTATTGCGGGCGAGAGCGGCTCCGGGAAAAGCACGCTCATCAATTTGCTGTTCCGTTTTTACGACCCGACAGACGGCGGTATTTTTATGGATGGCGTGAATCTGCGGGATGCATCTCTGGACAACCTGCGCCAACAGATGGCACTGGTCAGCCAAGATGTTTTTCTTTTCGACATGTCAGTAGCCGAAAACATCCGCATGGGTCGCCTGAATGCAACACTCCCCGAGATTGAGGACGCATCGCGGCACGCCTTCGCACACGATTTTATATCGCAGATGTCGCAGGGCTACGAGACTCGCGTAGGCGAGCGAGCCACGCGCCTTTCTGGTGGCCAGAAGCAGCGCATTTCCATAGCACGAGCATTCATACACAACGCGCCCGTGCTAATTTTGGACGAGGCCACTGCTGCGCTAGACTCCAACGCCGAAGCCGAAGTGCAAAAGGCTATAGATCACTTGGCCGAAAACAGAACCGCCATCATGATCGCGCACAGGCTTTCCACACTTGAAAACTGCGATGAAATTATTGTTCTGGAAAAAGGGCGCATAGTCGAGCGCGGCAAGTTCCGTGAACTCATCGCGCAGCAAGGCACTTTCTCGCAAATGGCTCGGAAACAAGGGATCGCCTGAGCAACCACAAATCTTGAAACCAGATTTTCGGGGTGTGATTTAAAGTGGGTGAGATTAAACCTAATCTGGCGAAGCCAGTGCCAAGGGAGGAAGGGACAAGTGGCAAGGGACAAGGGAAGAGAAAAGAGAAGAATGAACTACGAAACGCACGAAACACACGAA
>JAIFLJ010000051.1 GCA_020049135.1 bacterium
CCCCGCGACTGTCCGAAGGATGGCGATGAAAACAGCCCGTCCTCTTCGTTGCGCGTCGGTCAGGTATCGCAACGGATATCTTCCCTCCTTGTGCCTCGATGCCAGGCTGTTTTGATCGCCACTCATACGAAATCTTTTGTGTTACAGGCCACTAGGGTAGTGATGCTAATGATTCGTGACACGAGGCTACTTGAACAAGAGTATTGACACTTCAAGCTATTGGGTTTAAATTGCTAATGCTTTTTTAAAAAACACCATTAGTTGTATGAAATGCCCAAAATGCAGTTCTCTTGAGGGTCGGGTTATTGACTCTCGTTTGGCCAAGGAGGCGGAAAGCATCCGCCGCCGTAGGGAATGTTTGGAGTGCGGATACCGTTTTACTACTTACGAAGTTGTCGAGGAACAGGATATCCGCGTCATCAAAGCCGATGGCCGTTACGAGCCTTTCGACCGCAACAAGCTATCGGGTGGTATCATTAAGGCGTGCGAAAAACGCCCAGTCAGACGCGAGCAGATTGATGCCATGATCGTTAGCATAACGGGCGATCTGGAGAAGGAATTCGAACGCGAGATACCGTCGCGTGCGATCGGCGAAAAGATAATGGAGTATCTTCGCGGACTGGACGAAGTAGCGTATGTGAGGTTCGCCTCTGTGTACCGCCGATTCAAGGATTTGGACGAGTTCGAAAAAGAAATTCGTTCCCTGCGGGAGATTAGCGCGTGATAGCTCCGACAAATTTTTTGCCGATGGTCAGGCACGGTGTCGGAAAGACTCTCCCTTTCGATACTGAATGGCTGGCGGACTCGATAGCTCAATCGGCCAGTCGAGAGGGGTATTCGCTCTGGTGGTCTAGTCAGGTGGCGTCTTCGATCGTCTATTATTTTCAAAAAGAAACCCACCCGCCCATTCTCTCGCTTGCAGATATAGACGGCATAGTCCGCCTTGTTTTGGAGCGTATAGGGGCGCAAAATGTGGCACGCAATTTCGTTTTGTTGCCGCCTAGAGCAGCGATTTCTCTGTCGTCGCTTGCGATGGAGGCCGAGGAGGGTTACGAGCTTGCGTTTTTCGATATGCTGCACGGGCGGCTGCGCAATGTGGCGTCGCAGACGCTCAGCACGCTACACATCCACGGCCTGCGCCCGTGCGTGAAATACCTTTGCCAGAAAAAAAGCTGGCGTCGCAGTTGCGCCGATCTGGAGGCGGAAATACTAGACCACATCTACGGTTGCGTGTCGGCTACGCAGCAGGCTTCTTTCAGGCTTTTGGTGACATGAACAGGAGGGTTTGAATTTTATGGGTGAGACACTTTTTGGCAGGATTGCGCGGCGCGAAATTGCCGCTGATATTGTTCACGAGACAGAAGATGTGATAGCGTTTCGGGACATTTCGCCGCAGGCTCCCGAGCACATTCTTATAGTGCCCAAGAAAACTATACCGCGCATCGCGGCAGCCCAAGATGAGGACGCGCTTTTGCTCGGGAAATTGCTTTTGGCAGCCCGTGATGTGGCAGCCAAAGAGGGGCTTTGCGAGGGCGGTTTCAGGATTGTCATCAATAACGGGCGCGATGGCGGGGAGACTGTGCCGCACCTCCATGTCCACCTTCTCGGCGGACGCCAGCTTGCTTGGCCTCCAGGCTGAAATTTACACCTCTATTTCGCCAGAAAAAACGAATTCGGCGGGTCCCTTTAGCGTGACTGCATCGAACATCCCGTTTTCCTCTGTGAAATTCACTTCTAGGGTGTCGCCACCCTTTACTGAGACGAGTATGGGTGACTCCATTTTTTGCGTTATCGCAGCGAGCAGCGCGCTGGCGGTTACGCCTGTTCCGCAGGCCAGAGTTTCGCCTTCTACGCCCCGTTCGTAGGTTCTTACCCGGAGAGATTGCAGTCCCGTTTTCATGGCGAAATTCACATTGGTGCCTTTGGGCTTGTACTCATCGTGGAACCTGATGGCGCGTCCCCACTCGTTGACGGGAACTTTCTCTACATCGTCCACAAACAAGACTGCATGAGGGACGCCCGTGTTGCAGTCGTGGGCGAGCATTTCGTTTATGTTTCCGGCTGCATCATCCCATGCCAATCGGTGGTCGAGGCGAATTTCTTTCGGTGGTGTAAGGCGAATGGCGACGCGCTCTCCGTCGAGTTCCGCCTGTATGATGCCCGCTTGCGTTTCGAACGAGAGGCTGTTGCCAGTTTTGCCAGAGACTTGCATGGCGAAGCGGGCGAAGCAGCGGGCACCGTTGCCGCACATATCGGCTTCGCCGCCGTCTGCGTTGTAATAGCGCATCCTGAAATCTGCGTTCTGCGAGTTTTCCACTGCTAGGAGGCCGTCTGCGCCTATGCCGAAATTACGGTGGCAAATCCGTTCAATCTGCTTGTCAGAGAGGGTGAGACCACCGCTCCGTCTGTCAATCATGACGAAATCGTTGCCTGCCCCGTTCATTTTCCAAAAAGGTATTTTCATAGTTGGAATCTAATCTTGTTTTGAATCTCTGCCAAACTCAAAAGTTTTTTTGAGCCGAGACGATGCGCGGTTTGCCGTTTAAATCCTTGATCGTCTCTGCGGAGATAAAGCCAGCTTTCTCCAGCATAGCACAGACAGGTGTCGTTTGTTCTTCGCCTATTTCTAGGATGAGGAAAGAGCCGGGAGCCATTTTGGGCGGGGCTGATTCTATGAGGCGTGCTATCAAGGCAAGGCCGTCAGAGCCGCCGTCCAATGCACTCGCCGGGTCATGGCGCACCTCTGGCGGGAGCGATTCCAAGATGCCGCTGGGGATGTATGGCAGGTTGGCAGCCATGAGGTTGCAGCACCCATCCGGCGCATTGTCTAGGAGGTCGGAAAGGAGCCAATCAGCACGGTCTGAAACAGAAAGTTTTTCGGCGTTTTCTCTGGCGAGAGCGAGGGCATCAGGCGAAAAATCCAGTCCGGTCGCCCGCCAGCCTTTTTTTTCACGCAGGAACGAGATTGGGATGATGCCGCTGCCCGTCCCGACATCCCACAGTGTTCCAGATTCTGGTTGGGTCTTGGCCAGTGCGGTTTCTAGCAGTATTTCTGTTTCTGGACGCGGCACCAGAGCACGAGAGTCGGAGCGGAAAGAGAGTCCCCAGAAATCTGCCGTTTGCAGGATGTGCTGGAGCGGCACGCGTTCGCCGCGCCGTTTGACCAGAGGGCGGAGTTTATCAAGGTCTGCATCAAGTATGGGGCGTTCGAATTGCAGGTAAAGCTCTATGCGTTTCAGCCCGAGAGATGCTGCGATGATGCGTTCGGCATCGAAGCGCGGGGAGGGGATACCTTTTTTTTTGAAAAAGTCAGCCGTTACCTGTATGAGTTCAAGTAGCGTCATTGGTGTGGGTGTATGGGCTTGCTGGTGTGTTACAGAAATTGTTTCCAGACAAAAAAGAGCGTGGCCAAGGCGACTATTGCAGAGATGACAAAAACTTTGATCTGTGCCTTTATTTGGGCTCCAGTCATTTCCGGCGTATCGCCATCTTTTTGGAAATGGTCTTTCTGCAAAGCTCTTAGTTCTTTTTCGTTCCTTTTTTTAGCCTCTTCAAGTTCACGGATTTTTTTGCGAACCGGGTCTTTGCCTAAGCCGAACATAGGTGGTTATTTTTTCAGGATGAATACGGACATCCATACGAGACCTAGAAAAAGTAGTGGCATGCTGAAGGCAAGCCCGCGCCTGAACCAGAGGGCGAAGGAGTCGCTGTCTTCTTCTTCCGGCAATCTGGCAGCGGAGATGTCGTTCGCTGTGTCGCCTTCATCGCGCAGGCATTTGACCTTGCTCTGGTATTGCGAAAATGTGTCACGCGCTTGCTCAATGCTGCTCAGGGCGTTGGAAAGTTCGATCTGCAAATTGTCTGAATCAAAATGTTCGGGCGCGATCTCTTGGACGGAATCCAGCGACGCGGTGAAAGCTTCGCGTGCCTGCTGTATCTGGATAATCTCGTGGCGGAACATCTCTTCTTCCCGCTCGACTGAGGCTAGAGAGCGTTTGAACTTGTCCACCATTTCGCGGCGACCCATTTTGACTTCGCGCTGTTTCTGTTTCAGCTCTTCCAGAATTATCTGTTCCCTCTGGAGTTCTTCCTGCTGGCGCTGGAGTTCTTCGAGCCGTTTTTGGGCATCCACAGTTTTTTGTGTCAGCCCTTCTTCCCATGGTGTTGAACTCATATTTTTTAGTATCAGTGAGTTGTTAGATTAGGGGATGACGAGTGTCTGTCCCAGTTTTAGTTTTGCCGCGTTGGGAGTTGTCTCTTTGTTGGCCTCGGTGATTTTTTCAACGCCTTCTTTAACTTTTCCTGGATAATATTTTGCCGATATTTTCCAGACGGTGTCACCTTGTTGGACTACATGCGAGCGAGCTTCAGCCGTATTCGCAGACGCCTGTGCGTGTGCTGTGGTGTTTGCTTGCGTGGGTTGTTTTACGGCTTGTGTGGGCGACTGCGCAGCGGCGGTGGTTTTGGCAGGTGTTTGTACGCCAGTTTCAGTAGTGCTTGGTGTAGCCGCTGGCGGTGCTGATTTCAGGCGTCCGTTCTCTTCGGTCATGGCGGCCAACTGTTTTTCGGACTGGGCATGGGAGCGGCGCAAATCGGCCATGTCGCTTTTGAGCGAAAGGTTTTCCTTTTGCAGCCTCACGAGTTCGTCCGCGCTTTGTATGGGGGAGTTTGGCTGCTGCGATGCGAAAGCGAGTTCGGCACGTGGGATCCACTGTGAAACCATGACGGCTTTATCGCCGTTTGGTTTGAGTTTCAGATATTTGCGGTAGTGGTATATGGCTGAGACATAATCGCCAAGTTTATCGTCGTAAATGAGACCTAGCTCCAAGTGCGATTTAGCCATGGCTGGGTTTTCGCGCAACACTTCTTCAAAAAGCTCAATTGCGCCGTAGTAATCGCGCAGGTCGTATTTTTCTTTGGCCTTTTTGAATATGGGCGTCTCAGTATCGCCGTCCACACGCGTGTTCTTGGTCTCTTGGTTACATCCAGCAAGCAGACCGACCGACAACAAAATCAGTATCATTCTTCGCATTGTTTCTTATTAGGGCGAGTTTTTGATGCTGGCAAGTGGTTAGATGAATTTTGGCGCGGTTTCTTGTGTGGGTTTATACTCAGGACACCATAGTTCTCGTACAGGCAAATCCCATGCCTCACTGGAAGGCGACCTGATTTTCCAGAGGTAGAACCTGCCGAAACAGGATCGGTGTTCGCCAGCTTGAAAAATATTTTTTAGTGTAGGGATGTATTCGAAGCAGAGCGGGGTTACCATTTCTTTGTGAAATGTGAAGCCGTTGTCGCGCAGCCACGGACCCAGTGCAAAAGTGGATTTCGCCCATTCCGGTGCTGGGCTGCTGAAACGCACCTCTGCCAGCTCGAAAATTTTTTCTCCACAATACAGCATTGTTTTCCTCAATAAATGGCCAGACGCTGTATCTGTCTCAAAACATTGGCGGCTGGCCAACTGCTCATGCGCTCCTGTCTTAGCGGCGATTATTGGAGTTGTTAAGCCCGGTTCGGCAAGCAGACCGTAAATGAACGGGTTTTCCTTGGACAACGCTTCCATCTCAGCACCTGTCAATGGGGTGGGGGACGGCAGCATGGAAAAGCTGAACCGCGCCCATGTATGCACGGGTCTGCCGATTTCTTCACCACTCGAAAGTGACATCGGACAAACGGCTGTGCAGGTCTTCCACTGCGCGGGTTTCGTCTTCTGGCGACGGGGCGTTGAAAGTCGTGCTCCACCGGACATAGGCTCCCGCATCGTCCCATGGGACTGTCGAGATGGATTTCTCCATTATGAGCCATTGGCTGAACGCCTCTGCATTCGCAAACTGTAAAACCTCTTTTTTTCCAGCCTTCGTGAACGACGCCGACTTGGGGGCGGGGACATATAGGAAGAAAGAGCCTTTTGGTTTTTTTGCGCGGAACCCAAAGCTGTTGAGTGCAGGGACGAGCATGTCCATGCGCCTAGAATATTTCGCGGCGATTTTTACTGTGATTTCTGGGTGGTCAAAAGCGTGTGCGACTGCGTGTTGTATGGCCAAGAACTGGCCAGAATCCGAGTTGTCTTTCACATCTCCGTAAGCACGCACGATATTTTCGTTGCCCGCCACGAAACCGCAACGCCAGCCTGTCATGTTAAAATTTTTACTGGCCGAATGCAGCTCAACGCCCACCTCGCGTGCGCCTGGGGTGGAGAGGAAACTGAGAGGCTTTCCTTCATAAACCAGCGCGGCGTATGCGAAGTCGTGGATGACAATGATTTTGTTTTTGAGCGCAAACTCTACGACCTTCGCAAAAAATTCGGGCGTAGCACTGGCTCCTGTGGGGTTGTTCGGGTAGTTGATGACGAGCGTCTTGGATCGTTTCAAAATGTCTTGCGGCACGGAATCCAAGTCGGGCAGAAAATTGTTTTCTGCCGTGAGTTTTAGGTTGAAGACTTCGCCGCCGTAATATTTCGCGTGCGTGCCGAAAATTGGGTAGCCGGGCGTAGTCATCAGAGACACATCGCCTGGGTTGATGAAGCAGGCGGGCAGCAGTGAGAGAGCTGCTTTGCTGCCCATGGAGTGAAGGACTTCTTTTTCTGGGTCAATTTCCACGCCGCACACGGTTTTCAGGTACTTGGCAGCCGATTGTTTCAAGACGCCATCGCCGTTGTCCGCGTAGCCACGATTTTCTGGTTTTCCAGCTTCTGATCGCAGGGAGTCCACTACTTCGGGGAAAGCCATTTCGTCTGGTTCGCCAACACCAAAATCGAGCAGGGTGACATCCGGCCTCCTAGCCCGCGCCTCGGCTTTGGCGCGTTTTATTTTCTCGAATTTGTAAATGGCTGTTCCCTTGCCGTACTGGTTCCCGCCGATGCGGCCTGCAAATAGTTCTTGAATATAATTCTCTTCCATATTCTTTTGTTCCTATGAAAATTATCCGAAAGACTGTTCTTATGCAGCAATACGCGTTGCGATGCAAGCGGGAGGGAAAAAAAATTGTATTAGTCCCGACGATGGGCGCACTGCACGATGGGCACATCAGCCTGTTGCGGCGAGCAAAAAAAACCGGTGGCTGCCTCGTGGCCAGCATATATGTCAACCCTACGCAGTTCGGGCCAAAAGAAGATTTCTCACGCTACCCGCGCCCGTTTCGCGACGATGCTGCACTTTGCGAAAAAGAGGGTGTGGATGTGCTGTTTGCGCCGAGCGTGCTTTAC
>JAIFLJ010000150.1 GCA_020049135.1 bacterium
TCTACAAAACTTGCGGCATCTCAAACATGGATTACTTTTTCCTCAAACTCAGACAAATTTCGTTGCGAACCTGAAAGAGACCCAAAAAAGTTCCTCGACAGAACATTCCAGAATTTTGGCCAAACGGATGGCGGTATCCACAGACGGAGTCAACCTGCCAGACTCAATGGCCTGCACAGACGAACGAGGCAATCCAGAGCGCCTAGACAATTCAGACTGCCCCCATCCACGCAACACCCGCTCGTGCGCCAATCTCCAACGAGATGAATTTTCATCTGCCATGATGATGGCATCATATGCTATTAAAGTGGCTCGTCAAGTTATTTTCCCTGAGCGTCAAGCAACGGGCGCATCGCAAGCGTTTCGGATACTGCCACCACCTTCCGCGCGCTCATCGCATCTGAAAATAGAAGGGAGCGGCGGCATCTTGCCGCCGAAAGATGCAGGCAAGGATGCCCGCACCACACTTTCATCGCTTGTGGTGTTCGCCAGGAACATGGTGACTCATCCGCGTTTGCTCCCGCTACTCAAGCCAGCGGCGGAAGCGTTGCAGGCATTGCACCAGAAGTGTTTCGTCCCGCAAAAGGCTCTCTGTGGCCTGCAACGAAACCCACCCGCGATAGCCTGCGGCGGCCAACTCTTGCCCGCGCACCATCGCCGGGCCTACGCCGCCAAGCTGAAACTGCGCCCCCTCGAAGCGGGGCATGTGAATGTGCGCCAGGTAAGGGAGATACTTTCCCGCCAACCCCCCAAACGATTCGCCTGACGCGCTCCAGCAGGCCATGTTGAATGCCATGCGGAAACGCGTGTGGCCTACCGCTTTCACCAGCCGTTTTCCATCTTGCAGTGAGGTTGCAAAATCCGTCTCATGCGGGGGAAGTATATCAACCGCCAGAGTCACCCCACGCGACTCGCAAATAGGGATGAGCGACTGAAAAAAATCTACGGCCATCTGCATCGCTGCGTCCGGCTTGAGCACAGAAGCAAAACGGCGAGCATCAGGAGAGCCCACGGTGACTATGTTTCCGCCAAGCTCCTGGCAAAGTTTGATGTTGCTGCGAACGCTCTCTCTGGCTTGCTTGATAGTGCCTTCGCCACCAAAGAGCGAAAGTGAGGGATGCGGTTCAAACAGCGAATGTAGCCCGACAAATGCCAGCCTATTTTTTTTTAAATCCTCCTGCAAATCAGCGGTGCCGCCACTGTCGTCTCTGTCAAAAATAAACTGTGACGCCGGAAACTCCACCCCAGCAATTCCGTTTTCGGCTGCAATTTGAAAAAGACGCGGGAACAGTTTTTCCCGACGGGCACGAGATGCTGGCAGGTGCAAGGCTAATCGTATTGAGCAAGCCATGTTCTCCTCCTTCAATAAAGAACTCCCTCAACAAAAACGGATCACCTGCCCCCGTCTTGAATCCTGTCGTTCTCTTTGGACGGTGCGAAGTAATCGCCCGGGTTGTAGTGAGGGATGTCGGAATTCAAAATCAGATAGGAAGAAAGAAAATCCGCCGCAGATATCTCCTCCCTTTTTTCGTATGCGCGAAAAAAATCGTTCGTGTTGAAACAGATGCGGCGCACCCTCGTCTGTTTATCAATTTTTTCTATGTAGTACATGGACGAGAGAATGTTATGTGGCAGCGTGCGTCCATGTCCAGTAGGTTTTTGGAAATGTAATGCGCAAAATTGCATTTGCCAGTGTCAGTGAAAAATTTTTCCCTGTTGGCAAACATAGTGCGTGCTTGCAAAATAGGGGCGTTTTTTGTAATATGCCTGCCACATATCTATGAAAAAAGACGCCTGTTTTTGCAAAGGGTTGATGGCCATTCTTTATGGGTGCCCCTTACTCTGCCTTGGAGTTTTCGGGACACCAAACACATGTGCCGCATTCGATTTTTTTGGAAAAAAAACTTCCAGCGAGGGAGTGCCACAAAATCAGGTTCAGCCAAACGAGTCTGCCCCCAAGCGTTCGGCGGTAGCAACGCATAGTTTTGCCCCAGTAGTCAGGCAAGTCGTCGGAAGCGTGGTCACTGTGTTCACAACGAAAAAAATCCGCGTCACAAGCAACTCACAGCACCCTCTGATGAACGACCCTGTGCTGCGCCATTTTTTCGGGCTACCGCAAATGGGAGATAACGAGGATGATTCTATGCAAGGCCGTAGCCGTGGGTGGCGACGCCAGCAGCCGCAGCAGCGCGAGCCTTTCCGGGAACAGCGCGGACTGGGTTCTGGCGTGATCGTTTCCAAAGATGGCTACATAATCACTAATAACCATGTGATTGATGTGGCCGATGAAATCAAAGTGCGCATGAACGGGCGACCGAAAGATTACATGGCAAAACTGGTCGGAAAAGACCCGTCCACAGATATCGCCATCATCAAGGTGGAAGAGGGGGCGTTGCCCACACTGAAAATGGGCGACAGCGACAAGCTGGAAGTCGGCGACATGGTTCTCGCAGTCGGCAACCCGTTCGGCATAGGACAGACAGTGACGATGGGTATCGTAAGCGCAGTAGGCAGGAACCTGCCAGAAGGCATAAGCGAAGGGGCAGCCTCTTTGGCCAATTTCATCCAGACTGACGCCTCAATCAACCAAGGCAACTCCGGTGGCGCGCTCGTGGACGCAGAAGGCCGCCTCATCGGGATCAATACCATGATATTCAGCAACATGGGCGGCGGCAATATAGGCATCGGTTTCGCTGTGCCGATAAACCTCGTGCGCAATGTGATGGAGCAGATAATAAAGACCGGCAAGGTCTCTAGGGGCTTTCTTGGCGTAGGCATACAGGATATCACAGAAGAGCTGGCCAAAGAGTTCAAGCTCCCGTCCCCAGGTGGCGTGCTTGTTACACAAGTGAGCGAAAATAGCGCGGCGTCCGAGGCCGGGCTTCAAAAAGAGGATGTCATATTGGCCATCAACGACAAAAAAATTGAAAGCAGCCGCCAGATGCGCTCCATGGTCATGCTCTCTACTCCCGGCAGCACATGCAAAATAAAGCTGTTTCGCGGCGGCAAAGAAAAAACTGTTGAGGTCAAACTCAAGGAGTACAAAGAGCCTTCTGAAGACGACGCGGGCAACAGCTCGAAAAGCGGCGATGGCAGCGGCCTTTTCGAGGGAGTCGAGCTGGGCGATCTCGATGCCACTACGCGCTCGCAACTTCAGATACCTTCAAATGTCAGCGGCGTCATCATCATGGGCATAAACCCAGAGTCTCCAGTGGCTCGCAGCGGGCTGCTCAGGGGCGATGTGATCTTGGAAATAAACCGCACCGAAGTCGGTAGCGCAAAAGAGGCTTTGGCCATGGCACAAAAATCCAAATCAAGCCGCTATCTCCTGCGCGTGCTGCGCAATGGGCACAGCCTGTTTGTCGTCGTTGGCGGTAAATGATTACTCGCCAAACATGCGCCATGTATTTGCTGGGGCCGCTGGCGTCACGCCGGCTCCTCTGATTTTGCCGACAAGATGCCGGCGGGACGCCAGCGCTCCCAGTATATTGCTGAGCAAACTACCTTATTTCAAATGCGTGACTACAATTGAAATAGAAAAACAACACGGCTCGCTCAAAATATGTGTCTTGTCTGTTTTTGGAAAAAAAATGCGAGTTACATGAGCCGCCCTGATCTGCAAGCTCGACTTCACTGCTGTAAAGCTCTGGTTCTCCGCTAACCATGCAAAGTCGCGAGTCAGGCACATCTTGAAATCTCATGGGAATGAATGCTTTCATTTCACGACCGTCAACTGTACGCTGCTCTCTATAATGCCCGCCTCAATGGCGTAACGGACTAGACTAGCCGTTTCGTGCAAGTCCAGTTTCTGCATGAGATTTGTGCGATGTTTTTCCACGGTCTTGATGCTGATACCAAGTTCATCGGCTGTTTCCTTGTTGGCCTTCCCTTCGGCGATCAGTTGGAGCACTTCCATCTCACGCGATGTCAGGGATGCCGATTTTTGGATCGTGCCCAGATGCCCCCGTTGCTGTTGGAGCCGTTGGATACGCTTAGATACGGATGGCGTGAAATGCGTTTTCCCTTTATTTACCGATCGAATCGCTTGGCACACCTCGACTGAGGATGATTGTTTGAGCAAAAAACCAACCGCGCCAGAATCGCTTGCATTCGAGACATACGCATCATCACAGTGTGCCGAAAGAATGATCACTCTGGCATGGGGCATCGCCTTGATCATTTGACGGGTGGTCTCCAAACCGTTGAGAATCGGCATGGCTATATCCATCAGCACCACATCTGGGTTGAGTTGTTGCGCCATCGCTAACCCTTTTCTCCCGTTCCTCGCCTCGCCGACCACTTCAAAATCTTTTTCCATCTTGAGCAGGTTGATCAGCCCCTCGCGCACAATCTGGTGATCTTCTACCACTAGAATAGCAATCGGCTTCATAAGATCTCCAGTTTCGTGTCCACCGTTCCACCGTCCGCAGCAGCCGTCTTACCAACGGGCATTAGCACTGTGATGGTCGTCCCCTTGCCTGGAGATGACTCTAATTCAAAACGGCCGCCAACCATTTCCACCCGCTCCCGCATACCGAGCAGACCCAGATGTTTTCTGCCCCGCGCAAACATGATGTCGTCCATCTTAAACGATTGTCCGTCGTCTTTGATCGTCATGCCGATAAACCCCGAAAGTTTGTGAATACTCACATCTACCTGCTTGGCTTTTGCGTGCCGAGCCACATTGGTCAGTGCTTCTTGGGCAACGCGAAAAAGCACGGTGCGCCGTGCTGCGTTCAGTTGTTTCACGCCTGGATAAGCCGTCAAACTGGATAGAATCCGCGTCTTTGCGGTGAAAAGATTTATGAAAGACTGTAAGGCAGGGATCAACCCCAGATCATCCAGTGCCGCTGGACGCAATTCACGGGCGAACTCGTGAACAATCTTTGCTGATTTAGCCACCAGCCGTTGCGTATGCGCGATGTTGCGCACAAGCCCGTTGGTATTGAGTGCCGCCTCCCTTTTCAGGTTTGCCAATCTCACATTGATACCTGTCAACATCTGGGCAATCACATCATGCAACTCGCGGCTGATTCGTTTTCGCTCCTCTTCCTGCACAGAGAGGATTTGCCGGGATAATTGCTGCAACCGAACCTTCATGGTTTCCGCAGTCTTCAATGATTGCGCGTTATGTAACTGGCTTTTCTGAAGAGTCTCCGCCGTCGCCTTGTGCCGCGCCACCTCTCGACCCAACTGCCTGTTCGTTGTTGCCACTTGCGCCGTACGCAATTTCAGTTTTGCAATAATATTTTTAAAACGAACAGCCGCTTTGTTCAGGCTAGATTCTGTGAGTTCCACCGGGGTGATCGTTGCGGTAAAAAATACTTCTGCCCACTCGGTGATCGCCACCCGCTGACCCGCAGGACAGACTGGCAAAAAATGCGTGGCGAGCACCTTCTCATGAATCTTGGCCAGACCCAATATCGAGATCCCTTTGTCCAACGCCTCCCTGCCCAGCTCCTGCGCCAACTTCAAATCAGCCGGCCCACCTGCGTCAGGTGGATCATCAAAGCCTCCTGATACCGTTTTGAAAAAATGGGCGGTTTAGGTTTCATTTATTGATCCGTCGAGGTGTTTCTAAAATAGAAAAGCAGAATCTGCGATCACTATGGTCACTCTCCTGCAAGTCCGTCAACATCATTAGAACGGACACCCCAAACGCTTTTTTAAACTGCTTCATGCTACCTGCTTAGGATTCACTAACAACAACACGATACCAGCGAGCAATACCAGTGCCCCTGAAACAGGCGGAATAAAATGATTTTCAGTCGTCGCAATGTTCAATCCAAGAAACTTAATCGTCTCTCCTGGTGTTGTGAAGGAGATGCCAGAAAATGCCAGCACAATCACTCCCATGCCAATCAGAATAACCGCAATAGTGTTTTTTGCATTCATATATTTATTTCCTCATGCTTGTAAATTGTCCGTTTTTCACAACGGACGCCCCCTGCCAGAAATGATGTTGACCAGTATCATGATCACCGCAATAACCAGCAAAATGTGAATAAACGAACCGATAGTGTATCCAGTGACAAGACCCAGTAGCCACAGAATGATTAATACAACAGCAATAGTGTACAACATATAATTTTTTTCTAGTGTGCGCCATCGGCTGTTGCCCCTTGGCAACAGCCAAAAGCACAACTTCAATTAGTTTTTAGATGCAGCTACTGTCATATTGTTAACTACACTATTCACACCACTGATGTCAGAGACCAGCTTTGTGACTAGCACCTTTTCAGATGCGTTATTGGCGATCCCACTGATCGTCACCACGCCATCTTTCGTCCCGACCGTTGTCTTTAGCGCGCTCGTTGAGCGATGCACCAATAGTGACCATTTGATCTGGGCCGTGATGGATGCGTCATCAATTTTCTCGTCCAGAGTCCGTCCCTGTTGCGCGGGATTCTTGGTAACGGTTAATTCGTTCTTCACCCCTTTAACGCCTTTCACATCCCGAGCACATTCAGTGGCGAGTTCTTTCTGTGCCTGATTCGAAACCTCACCACGCAGGGTGACTATTCCAGCATCCGATGTCACATCAGTCTCGGCAAAATCCCCTTTGCGTTGAAACAGGAGTGCCATTTTCACTTTCCTGCTCAGCCACTGGTCAGTGTGGTCGGCAGTGCTTTCACTTTTAACTTTCAGTTGATTAATAACACTGGTAACTTCGGGCAGACCCAAAACGGTGTCCTGCGCCAAAGAGATGTGTGACACCTCATTCACCGTTCCTGTCAAGGTGACGACACCATTGAGGGATGTTGCCTTGATCGCATCATCCTTGAGATAGGTTTTGAATATGTGCGATTGTTTTGCGGACGATTCGATGCGCGTGTCAGCCTCCGTTGCGCCCATCAATGCCGTATTGAAGAATAGTGATCCGCCCATCGCCATGAGGGTGATGGAGAAGATGGATTGTTTTTTCATAATGCTATGGTTTCCGATTTTTTTTCTATTTATATTTTTCATATCGCCATAACTTTGCACTCAAATGAAACAATAGACATGGAGTCTAACCCTACTCTCAATCAGTCAGGCAATCAGTCGGCTCTCCTCTGAAAATAGCGACAAGCGACAAGGGACAAGGGACAAGAGAAAAGTGGTAAGAGAAAAAGAGAAAAGGAGCGGGAGCAGAAAGTAGAAGCGGCGTCTCGCCGCTTTCGGAAAGGAG
>JAIFLJ010000177.1 GCA_020049135.1 bacterium
AGTCCTCTACAAAACTTGCGGCATCTCAAACATGGATTACTTTTTCCTCAAACTCAGACAAATTTCGTTGCGAACCTGAAAGAGACCCCCATTTTCTCCATGTGGCGAGAGGCTCCTTATTTGAACTTCAAACACAATGGGCTATCGCCTTTGAATTAGAATTTTTACGGGAAGAACAACATCAAGAAATAGCTAACCCAATGAATGAAATAGAAAAAATGCTAAACTCTCTTATCTCCAAACTGGACAAAAAACATGAAATCTAAAATCTTCCTCCTTTTCTCTTTTCTCTTAAACCTTTTCTCTCCGCACGCCAGTGCGGTCTCTCTTGGAGAGTCCTACGGCTACGATCCTCTCCAAGGTGCTACCTACCGCGCCAATCTCTTGCGCGACGGGAATTGGAAGGTGAAAAACGCGCCGAAACTCTCCGCAAAAAAATGGGAGTTTAAAACGGGCGGTGCGGTCAAGGCGTCGCCTGTCATGGCCAACGGACTGATTTATATCGGGAGCGAGGATAAAAACTTTTACGCGCTCGATGCTGCAACAGGAAAAGAGAAATGGAAATTTGGCACGGGTGGGGCGATTTTTACCAGCGCGACGGTGTATGATGGCAAGGTCGTATTCACTAGCATGGATCATAAAGTTTATGCGCTGGACGCCCTGACAGGAGCAAAAAAATGGGAACACGCGGTGCCCATGGATAAAGCGGGTTTTTACTATGTGTCGCCAGGTGCCGCTTACGGTTTGATTTTTGTCTCGCAAGGAACGGCGACTGGCTGGGAGGTGACGAGCTGGGGTGGCTCTCTCCTGATCGGGCTTGATCCTGAAACGGGCGAAAAAATCTGGGAACAGAAAGGTAAAACGGGGCCTGACTGCATGTCCAGCATAGCGATCACGCCCGAAGGCAAAATGATCTTTGACACCGACTGGAACTTTTCCACCTGCCTCGATCTCAAGAGTGGAAAATACGACTGGAACGAGCGCTTCACTGGACGCAATATGCGGGGAGCCTACTACAGCACACATGCGGTGGGCGATGGTATCGCCGTCGGTGTCATCGCCATCGCTGGTCCCAAAAATGGAACGGCACCCGTCAGCGAAGTCATCGCGATTGATGTGAAAAGCGGGAAGAAAATCTGGAGCCTCCTGCCCTACGACAAACTACTCCCTACCAACATGCCAGAAGATGGAGGAGACCACCGTGCTTGGGCGGCTCCCGCATTGGCAGAGGGCATGGTCTTTACAGGCAATAACGACGGGCATATTTACACTTACGACCTGAAAACGGGCAAAGAGAAGTGGCGCACCAAAGTGGGTGGTTCTATCCGTTCCGCCCCCTCCTACTCCTCTGGAAAGCTCTACTTTGGCGCGGATGACGGATTCGTTCACTGTCTGGAAACAGCGACGGGCAAAGAAACTGGAAAAATCAAAATCGGGGGCAAAACCATTTCTTCGCCGACACTCGGCGAGGGAATGCTGATCATCGGTGATGATAGCGGCTTGATCCACTGCTTTGATTGATTGTCTGTGGAACAAGTATCGCATTAATTAAAAAAATCATGAAAAACTCACAGTATCTCAAAGTCGAATGGAGCGAAGATTCGCCCGCTTTCCGCTTCCTTTCCGTGGATTCATTGGGGGGCGGTCGTTTGGAAATGAACCCTGTTATCGCCCCGCTCCCGACCACTCCAGGATGGTCTTTGATCCCAGAAGCCACCTCCGAAAAATTGTCCTACTCGCTCAACGGCCATCGGGCGTGGGAAATGACAGCGGATGAAAAAAACATCGTTCTCACGGCATTTCCATCACCAGGCAATACTCCGCTCGTTTTGCTCATCAACCAGAAAGCTAATCATGCCACCCTCCTCGGCAGGCTGGCACAGGAACCCAGCCAGATGTTATTGCCCGCCGTTCTTCATTTTCCCGATCTCGGCTCCTTCCGTATCACCTGCAATCAACCCGGCACCTCGCTGATTTACGATGCCGCCCGCAGAACGCCCGAAGGCGACTGGGTGCGAGTCGAGTTTCCACCGAGTGCCGAAGGCAAAATCGAATACCGCATGGAAGTCGTGGCGATTTACCCGCAACTGCCGGGCATAGAGCATCCGCGATACGACGGGATCCGGCGCAATTTCCTGAACATTTTTCAAGTCAATCCGAGAGCGGGTCTGCTGGCGAATAACTCTTCGAGCGACTGTTGCGGTTTTTGCTTTTACGAGCATGCGCTGATGGCGTCCGATGCACCACCTCTCGCAGATGGTCTGACCTGCATGGATTTAGTCCGACTCTCGTTGGAGCGCGTGTTGGGGGGACAACTCACCTACGGGCAGGCGGGCTACTCTTTTTGGCGTTCGCCCCACGATGCACTCGATGTCGCACCCTCCCTTTTGATCGCAGGTGCTAGGGCGGGATTGGACGAAAAGGGAAACTCTTGGGGCGAGACCCATTTTGAGGCGTTCTTCGCCATCGCTCACCAGATGATGGAAGGCGACAGCGATGACAATGGCTTGATCGAATACCCTGTTTCGGGCAACTCGGGAAGCTGGAGCGGCCATGCCGATGTCCGCCCCTCTAACTGGTGGGACACGGTCGGATTTGGACATGAAGATGCCTACGCCAACGCCCTCGCCTACCTCGCCTGCACGGAGATGGGGCAGTGGGCCAACAAGCTCGGACGCCACGCCGAGAGAACTTGGTTTGAGAGTCAAGCGGCACGCATCCGTTCCGCTTATTACCCAGCGTTTTTTAACCTCGCATCGGGACTTCTTGCTGGCTGGAGAAGTGCCGATGGTCAGCTCCATGACTACGGTTTTTCCTTCATCAACGGATTGGCGGTCAGCGTCGGTTTAGTTTCTCCAGAACAAGGCCACGCGCTGATGGATCACCTTCTCGCTCTCGCTCATAAGAAGGGTTACACGAATTTCAAATTCGGATTGCCTGGCAATTTCTTGCCGATCCGTCGCGAGGATTATACCCATCTGGAAAAACGCTGGGGGGGACCCGAAAAAGAAGACGGAAGCGACAGCTTTCAGATTTATCAAAATGGTGGGGCTACCGCCTGCCACGCCTACTGGACAGTCAAAGCTCTCTACTCCCTCGGACGAAAGGAAGAAGCGCGAGCGATTTTTTACCCCTTGCTAGAGGGTTACTCCGCAGGCGATTTCCAAGGCCGTGGCGACAACGGCCTGTCGAAGGACTGGAAGAATTGGAAGGGCGAATGTTGGGGCTACGAAGGCTATCTCATGGACTCCTACCTCGGCCTGCTTGCCGTCCGCGATGATTTGGTTTTTGAATAAAAAGAGAAAAGGATCAATATGAAAACATCTGACATGACAGTATCGGAACGGTTTCAAGCCGTGATGGATTTTAAACCCTTTGACCGCCTCCCTATCATGGAGTGGGCGTGCTGGTGGGATAAGACGCTGGCCCGTTGGCAGACGGAAGGGTTGCCTGCTCATTTTTCTACGCATTGGAAAGACCGTTACGAGATTTGCAAATACTTCGATTTGGATCTCTGCTATCAAGGCTGGTATCGTTCAGTCCACTGGAAATGCCCCAAACCCGATGCCGAAAAGGCGGGACACGGGGCGGGGATCATCGCCGATATGGACGATTATGAGCGGGTGCGCGAACACCTCTTTGTCATTGACGATGAATGGCCGATCAATAAAGCCGAATTATCCGCTTGGGCGGAAGATCAGAAAAAAGGCAAGGCCGCCATCTGGTTCACGCTGGACGGCTTTTTCTGGTTGCCGCGCACGCTTTTCGGTGACGAGGAGCATCTTTACGCCTTTTACGACCACCCCGAGCTGATGCACCGCATCAACCAAGACAACGCCGACTGGATGATCCGCATGATTGATGAAATCTGCAAAGTCGCCCAACCCGACTTCATGACCTTCGCTGAGGACATGAGCTACAAGGCAGGGCCCATGCTTTCCAAGGCGCATTTCGAGGAGTTTATGAAACCCTACTATGAAAAGGTGGTTCCTCATTTGAAAGAACGGGGCATCCGCGCTCTGGTGGATTCCGACGGCAATATCCACGAGCCAGCAGGATGGTTTGCTGAGGCGGGCATCGAAGGGATGCTACCCATGGAACGCCAATCGGGGGTGGACATGGCGCGACTCCGCCAAGAAAATCCAAAACAGATCTATATCGGTGGTTTTGACAAAATGACCATGCCCGAAGGCGAGTCTGCGATGAGAGTAGAATTTGAAAAACTTCTCCCCGTAGCGAAGCAAGGAGGCTACATCATCAGTTGCGATCACCAGACACCACCCGGAGTCTCGCTAGAAAATTATCGGCTCTACCTGAAACTTTTCCGCGAGTATGCGGAATTGGCGGCGCGTTAAAGAAAGTCTGAAATGACCGCGCTAGGCGGCGGAGCGCGACGATGGAGAAATAGCTTTCAAGTGACGGACAAGCTTAAGTAACTGGATTCCATCGGTTGCTGGTTCTATGTGAGAAAACAACTCTTCAAAAAACTCCCTAAATTCATCCAATTCCTTTAGAGCGACTTCGTTACTACCGCACACCGAACAAGTCTCACTTCCGGTTGCAGAACCTGCAAACGCTCGTAACTCATCATCTTTAAAACAATGCGGACAAACTTTCATTGATTTATCATTGAGATCGCGTTGTTGATTGAAAATACTCAACCATAATTAATAAATGATTTTTAATCGAAATCTTTTTGACCATCCCGAGTCCTGGATAGTGCCCTCGATTAAAGTAATCATCTAATTCTCGGGTCGCTGAATTATTCAGATTCTCAGAACGAATAAACGCAACTGCTTTCTCTGCCGCTTCGGCAAACTTCCCCTGCACATTCGCAATAGAATCATTCGTAACTGATGTGAAATGGCGAATCCAGATTTCATTCTTCTCGTTCAAGTAGGAGAGATGAATAACGACGGCACGAGGCGTGCTTCCACTATCTATAAATTCTTTAGGCAAAACCGTGTAATCCGAAAAACCAGAAAAACCGTCATCTCGGAAATATAAATGTTCTTCTGAAAACCGACGGGCAGGCATGTCCAAGAAATCGCTGTTTCGTTCTTTTTTCTCAAACAAACCATCTAAACGAATACACCTTTTTCCTGTTTTATTCAGGAATCTATAAAGCGAACGATTTCTTCCTGGATCATGAATATTCACACAAGCAATTTCGTCATGATTGACCAATGACGAAAAATCCGACTCTTCGGGATTTATTTCATTTGCGCCAATCAACATACAATCCTTGAGTGAAAATTTTTCTATGCTATTTTTAATGTAACTGCCATTACCCCGGTAATGGAACGCAGGGCTACAGACATCAAGGCGCGAAGAAATGTATTCTAAATAGTGTTTCGTGTCTCCCGAATGCTCGCCATCCAGCGGATTCACGATTAAGTATATTCGTTGCCCCGTTTCTTGAAAAGTTTTATAGGCAAGCTCCAGACTGTTCAAAGACTCCTTAACAGGCTCCAAAATGGGACAAATGAAATCTTGGATCGCTTTTTCAGCAGCCAACTCCCTTAACGCAATCAGCTCAAATTGTCGTGCTCTCAGTAATGGATAATACATAGCTATATGATAATTGGAGATTTTAGATGTTGGAATAAGATAGACTCATCCTTGATTGATAAATTCAACGAAAGTCGTATCTGGTTAAATTCTCGATGATTATTCTTCTTTAATTTGTAATCGCTTCGCCGTTGCTTCATGGCAGAAATAAACAATTCATTCAGCTTATAATTCGGAATCGTTTTCAACAAGTCAAAACAAACAGCATACTGATTGAAGCTGTTCATTTCGGGCAAACTTCCGAAACAAGTTTTAACCAACTGTTTATATTCCTTTGTATGCAAGATGTTCATGACGACCTCGGGCTTGACTTCCTGATTCCGTGCCGCACTTCGATGAAGCTCAAAAGCCACCCCTTTCGCTTTTGAAAAAGTGATAATTCCAACTTCTTTTGCACAGTGCTGATAGTCAGAAATCTTGAAATCAGGAATAATCAGATAAACTTCGTTGAAAACTTTTTGATAGGCTTCGATCTGAGAAGACAAGCGGCTATCGGAATCATATTCGGTTTTGATTTCAAACGCTTTGGAAATACCGTTGAACATCACTAAATCAGCAACATTATTTCCGATTCTAAATTCGTTAAACACACGCGAATCCTCTTTGCCTAATTCGTCTAAGAGCCAATCAGTCAAAAACTCGTTTTTGAAAACATATTCGTTAAAGTAACCAGCTCTCAAAAAACTATAGATATATTTGAAGTAATCCAAATAAGATATCTCCTTGTGGCTTATCCATTTTCTGTCATAACGCTCAATTTTCGGATTCACACCACGAAAATCCCCATGCATCCAAGTCATCACTTCACGGCGACTAAAAAGCGCAGAATAATCGCGTAAGCGATCTTTGATCTCAGTTGTTAAAGATAGCACTTTCATCTGATGTGTGTTTTAAGTTTTCAGTTCTCTGCTCACTATTTCTAATGCAATCCATTTTTCCATCACCTCAATAAACATTCTGCTGAATCTTTTCGAAATCGAGATGAATTTATTCAAACGGCAATTTTTTACTTGTCTATGAAATAGGTTTCAGGCAACGAATCTTGACTGCGATTGCTTCTTCTTGCATGGCATCGCCGTAGGCGGACATGATTGATATTTGAATCAAATTATCGCGCACAAGGGATTTTCTCTGGATGACCCGTGACCTTTCTTTCCCGACCTATCGCGGGAGCGACTTGTGGGCACCGTCACACAACGCGCCGTTGGCGGAATGTTTGCAGGCGCAGAAATAGACTGGGCCGTCTTTCTGGGCGGTGTAGGGCACAGGAGCGAAGCCGGTGCCCTTGTGAGATCCGTCGCAGAGGGGTTGGCTTTTGCTTTCGCCGCAGGAGCACCAGTGGTAAGTTTTGCCAGATTCAACGGTGAGGGCGATGGGGGAGGTTTGGGGGATTTTGGGTGTGTTCATGATCTCTTATTTATCATACATGAAACTGTCGGCAAGAAAAAGAAGCGGAAATGGAAATGGAGTCCACCTCATTCCTAAGGAGCCGTTCCTCTAAATAACATAACCAAAATCTGCTCGTTCTTTTGCCGTCATCCTGCGTTGCTTCTCAGTCACAGACCCCTGCGGGTAGGCTCCTTCGTCGC
>JAIFLJ010000106.1 GCA_020049135.1 bacterium
AGTTTATGCGCTATATCTCCGCGACAACGACCAATTTCCTACGCGCTCTGCACTCGCTATCCTCTGACAACGAACAAACACAGATTTCCCCCAACTCTCTCCTTCGCTATTGCTGCTACGACAAACGAAAACGCCAGAACTTTTCAGAAACATGGGATGGTCTTGCTTAACTTGACGCGCATGCCCATCGGGGTTTAAAGAAAAACGGCGGCAAGATGCAGGGCATCCTCTGCTCAAGAGCCACACATCTCAGGATCATGACGGGCTCGGCAGGCCAATAAATCGCAGATGCGCCCGAGACTTTTGACATCAGGAGATTTTTCTTGTTTTTAAAAAACCATTCACCAACATCTCGGCAACAAAGGATTTAAATGAGAAGAACAAAAATTATTATCACTCTCGGACCTTCAACTGATTTCCCTGAAATGCTTGAAAAACTCATCGAAAATGGAGTCTCCATTTTTCGTCTTAACATGTCGCACGCCAAGCACGACTGGGTGCGCCGCGTATGCACTGACATAAAAGCCATCAGTGCCAAACTTGATAAAGCGGTCGGACTCATGCTGGACACACAGGGACCAGAAATCCGCACTGGTGAGTTGGGTGAAGCCTTGCAACTCAAGCCTGGTGACAAGTTTGATTTCACAGTTCGCGGCACAGTCAGCCAAGAAGAAAAATCTGTGGACACCAACTACGATGACATGGTTAACGACATCAATGTCGGTGATGTCGTGCTTGTGGATAGCGGTGTCATCCGCATGAAGGTTCTCTCAAAAGAAGAAAAACAGATACATTGCGAAGTCCTGACGCAAGGCTCTTTGACAAGCCGTCGCCATATCAATTTACCAGGTGTCAAGGTCAACCTCCCTGCACTGACTGCAAAGGATATTGCTGATGTGGATCTCGCTGTTGAGTTGAAGATGGATTACATCGCCCTTTCGTTCGTGAGGGAGGCGCAGGATGTGAGCACGCTCAGGGCACTGCTCAAAGCCAAGTCTCCAGACCGCGCTATCCGTATCATTGCAAAAATTGAAGACCAGCTCGCAGTGCAAAACTTTGACTCCATCATGCACGCCAGCGATGGTATCATGGTTGCCCGTGGAGACCTCGGTATTGAGTGTCCATACGAGGAGTTGCCGATCATACAGCGTAGAATTGTAAAGGAGTGTCTAAAACACAAAAAACGGGTCATCGTGGCCACGCACATGCTTGAGAGCATGATACAGAACCCGATGCCCACCCGCGCAGAAATAACCGATGTCGCCAACGCCGTCCACGAGCAGGCTGACGCTATCATGCTTTCTGGTGAAACTTCAGTGGGTCGTTACCCCTTGGAGTGTATCCAAGTCATGGATCGCATCGCAGAACGCATCGAAAGAAGCGGTGGCGCAGGCTTCGCTGAAGCTATCGAAGTTACCACGCCGCGTGATGCCCTCATAAATTCCGCCGTTCAGCTTGCCAACAATATCCGCGCTGATGCCCTGCTGGTGTTCACTCGGCACGGGTTTGTGGCTTCGCTGGCGGGTGCTTTCCGTCCGCGCTACACGCCGATTTACGCTTTTTCGCCAGATGCAGACTGCATCACGCGCTTGACTCTGCGCTGGGGCATCACCCCGATTTCGCTGGCGTTCTCGGATGATCCAGAGCAGACGGTTTCGAATGCTATACAGAAGCTGACCGACAAACATCTCATTAAGAGCAAAGACAAGTTGGTGATCATCACCGACATGGTCGTTCAAAAAGAGAAGTTTGACGCCATCCAGCTCCGCATCGTGAAATGATTCTGAGCGTGGCAGGCAAGGGTGATGCACCCTGCGCTTCCATTTTTTCCGCAGGGTGTTCGAGGAAGCCTGTTTTTTGGGTGATGCTTGCCCTTTTTTTGGCGGCTGCGGCAGTTCGTATTCATAACGCTTGGGTTGCACAGCCGACATGGGGCATAGATCCTGAAGCCCATTTGGGCTATGTCCATTTCCTATTGGAACACGGCAGACGCCCTGAGGCATCCGAAAGGCATGGGGCGCATATAGCACCTTTTTTTTACTGGGGCGTAGCATGGTTGTGGAAAGTGGTTGGAGTTGCTGGCGTTTCATGGGGCGGGTTCGAGAGAGTTTTGATGTTTCTCCAAGCTGGCATCAACTTTGCCGGGCTTGTTGCCGTTTACATGCTTGGCAGAATTTGGTTTCCATGTTCGCGTAAAGTCGCTCTTGCCAGTTTCGCGCTATTCGCTTTTTTGCCTGCAAACATCCGCCTCTCCATGCAGTTTTCCAACGAGTGCATGCACCAGACGCTTTTGCTTTTTTCAGTGTTGGCGGCCAGTCATATCCTTTTGGATAAGCAGGCGCACATGCGTTGGTTTTTCATTTATGCCGCGTGCATATTGTGTGCGGTCGCGGTTAAAATCACAGCACTTCCAGTGCTTGTGCTATGCACACTGTTTCTTGTTTTGCGCGGTTTAAAGGAGAAAAAATATCTGGCGACATGCGTTTTATCTGCCGTTGCGATTATTGCTTGGGGTGTATTGATGCTCACGCATCTCAACCCAGCAATGGCATCTGAGTTGGGGACAGGCTCGGCCAAACGCACTCACACGGATCCAGTCGGATATCTGACTACTTTTGATCCGACAGTAGCACTGCATCCATTTTGCCCGCCAACGATAGGGGAAATGAGGGCGCAGTCGTTCTGGACTATTTTTTATGTTGGTCTATTCGGCGATTTTGAGGCGGCCTATCAAAATCATGCACGCTTGCAACAATTGCCACAGGAGAAAAAAATACGTCTTTTTTCCAAAGGCATGTATCCTGGAGAAATCCCAGCGTATCTATATATCGCAAGAAAAGCATTGGCCATTTTCTCCCTGCCGTGCGTTTTTGTATTCCCAATTTTTTGGGTAATTGGGATACGCGGACTTTGGCTGACGCATGCACGATCAAGAGAGGCATTTTTTTTGCCTATGATAACGCTCTCGGGTTTGACTGCGCTCATTTGTTTCGGCTTTTTGCATCCAGCGGGTGGTGTGCCAGTGAAACCTATATATGTAATGTTTGCGATGGGCTGTGCGTTTGTGCCTGTAGCTAAAGCGTGGAGTGATGTGTCACGGGCTTTTCCTAAAGCTGGATTTGCTACTGCCTGCTACTTCGTGCTGTGGGCATTTCTGTCAGTGGCGTGTTTTTGGGTTTAGTGTCATGCCGATTATCATTTGTGGTAACGCCTTTTTTCGAACTTCTTGACGCCCTTGAACCAGCTCCTTACCGATCAAATCCTTCGCATTATGCACTCCGCAATCTCAAATCTGCAATTCTCAACCAACCGAGACAAGCAGGGAAATACATTCGATGTGCGCCGTCTGCGGAAAAAGGTCAATCGGCTGAACTGACTCCAGATGGAACGGGACACCGACACCCACGCCCGCACAGAGACGACCTATGTCTCTGGCCATTGTGGCTGGGTGGCACGATACATACACCATTCGCCCAATCTTTTTTTCTCTCAATAAAGATATCTGGCTAGCCGTCAGACCTTCGCGCGGTGGATCCACCAAACATGCGTCTGGCTCCAAGTTGGCTAAAACTGTTTCCATTTCCTCGCAATGCCAGCGCACATTCGGCAACGCAGGAGCGGACTTGATACAGCGTCCATCGGTGTCGCACGCCTCAATTCTCGCGAAATGCCGTGCCAAGACCCGCGTGAAAAAACCGTTTCCGCAAAACCCTTCAAACAAAAGTTTTCCGCCCCCGCCAAAAACTCTCTCCACCTCGTCCCTGAGCCTCTCAATGAGAAACCTGTTGCTCTGGCAAAAGCCGGATTCCGGCAACGCCTCTTCCCTCAGCGAAAAATGACCCGTTCCATGCGCCCGCCCGCGCAGTTCCGCAAGCTTCCTGTTCACCTCATCGCTGGCTAGCAAACAATTCTCTACATCCACTAGGCTGCGCTGGTCGCACTCCACAAAACCTGTTTTCCCGCCTATGGCATGGACGCTTATGCGGTTGCGATAACCGAACGGTTCGGGCGATGGAATGATCTCTCCTACGCACGGCTCACCCACGCCGCCTATCCTCCGCAAAGCATGAGAGACTTGCCCTTTTTTGATATGTAGTTGCTCGGCGTAATCAAGATGCTGGTATTGGCATCCGCCGCACCGCCCAAAGAGCGGACAACGCGGCTCAGTGCGGCCTGCCGCTGGCACTAATACTTCTTCGATCTCCGCTCTGAGAAAATCCTTTTTCCTCCCGATCACGCGCACCAGCAAACGCTCACCAACTGCGCTGAAGGGCACGAAAACAACCTGGCCGTCGTGGCGTCCCACGCCATCGCCACCAAACGCCATATCCGCAATTTCAATTTCAAATTTCATCATGCCTCACTCTGGCTCCAAAATCGGAGCTGTAACAGCAGAATGTGTATATCCGGGCAGATTTCCAAGGGCATTCATCATTGAAAAAGTTCTTTTCTTGCACGCAAACACTTTCTGGAGCAACATCGCACACATGAAATCCGCCTACGAAATCGCGATGGAAAAACTGGAAAAATCAAGCCCAGTTAAATCCCTATCTGAAGCGCAATTAGCCGAAATAAGGGAGACGGATTCGCTCTACCAATCCAAGATTGCGGAACGAAAAACATTTCTTTCCAGCCGCATCCAGCAAGCCCGCATGCACAACGACATGGAAGCCGTGGAGGCATTGCAGAGGCAGCTCGCCAGCGATGTGGCTGTCCTTTCTGAAGAGATGGAGTCTAAAAAAGAAAAAATACGGAACGCCACTTAAAAAAACACTGTGTAACTAAAGTGATACAGGTGTTTTAACGGGCTCTTTTTTTGCTTTTTTACATGGCATTTTTTGAAATGTCCCATACATGTTATGCCCCGTTGGGAGAGATTTTTCGCAATCAACTCCCGCGCAAAAAACAAACAGGAGCACGATCATGAGCAAAATGGCAAAACTGGAATTGGACGGCAAAGTTTATGAGTTGCCAATCGTTGAGGGCAGCGAAGGTGAGAAGGCTATTGACCTTACGCGTTGCGTAGAGCTCGGCGGCACTAAGCCAGGGGATTTGCGTGCAAAAACGGGCTGCATCACGCTAGACCCATCTCTCGGCAACACGGGGTCATGCTCAAGCAATATCACATTCATAGACGGCGAGAGAGGCATCCTGCGCTACCGCGGGATACCCATCGAAGAGCTTGCCGAAAAATCCCGTTTCATTGAGGCCGCCTACCTGCTAATATTCGGCAAGCTGCCCACCTCGCTTGAAACACATATGTTTTCGCAAATGCTGGAAAACCACGAGCTGCTGCACGAGGATATGAAGTTCCACTTCCAAGGCTTCCCCCCATACTCGCACCCGATGGCCATCCTCTCTTCGATGATCAATGCCACAGGCTGTTTTTACCACGACAAAATCGAGCACTACAATCCAGACACATTCAAAGATTTGGCCGCCATGCTCCTCTCGCAAGTGCGCACGATAGCCGCATTTTCCTACCGCAAATCACGCGGGCTGCCGATCATCTATCCAGACCCCAAGTACAAGTACACGGCCAACTTCCTGCACATGATGTTTTCTTTGCCCTACAAAGAATACGAGATGCGCCCGGAAGTCGTCTCCGCGCTAGACACCATATTCCTGCTCCATGCTGACCACGAGCAGAACTGCTCCACTTCCACAGTCCGCACCGTGGCGTCCAGCCAAGCGAGTCTCTTCGCCAGCGCGGCGGCGGGCGTTTGCGCTCTCTGGGGTCCGCTTCACGGCGGTGCAAATCAAGCCGTGATCGAAATGCTCTCCGACATACACCGCTCTGGCGACGACGGCACCCGTTTTATAGAAGACGCCAAGAAAAAGGATTCTGGCAAGCGCCTCATGGGGTTCGGACACAGGATTTACAAAAACTACGATCCCCGTGCAAAAATCATCAAGGCTAAGTGCGACGAAATACTCAACTCCATGAAGCGCAGTGACCCGCTCCTTGACATCGCGAAAAAACTGGAAGAAGCCGCCCTGCAAGACCCCTATTTTGTGGAGCGCAGGCTTTATCCAAATGTGGACTTTTACAGTGGCATCATCATGCGTGCGATCGGCATACCAGTGGAGATGTTCACCGTCATATTCGCCATCGGTCGCACGCCGGGCTGGATAGCAAACTTCAAAGAACTGGCCGAAGACAAAACAACGCGCATCAACCGCCCACGCCAAGTTTACATCGGACAAACACTCAGCCCATATACGCCGAAGCAGGATCGCACCTGACGACCATATTGATGACAAAAAAAACACCAGCCCACATCATCTTGGCATCCGTATCGCCAAGGAGATCCGATCTGCTGCGAGAGTTCGGCATCCCATTCACCGCCGTGGCTCCCAAGGCACCAGAAATCACGCAGAAAGAGTTCCCACTCAAAACCCCGCGCGAAATCGCCATCATTAATGCGGTAGCCAAAGCCCGTGCGGTAGCTAGGGAACACCCAAAAAAATGGGTGCTCGGTGCAGACACAGTTGTTGTCCACGAACACAAGCTATTCGGTAAACCCGCAAACGAACGGGAAGCCCGAAAAATGCTCCGAGACCTAAGTGGCATGGAGCACGAAGTTATAACTGGCGTAGCGCTCGTCCAATTCCGTGAAAACCAATTTCAGCAGACAGATTTCTGGGTCATAACAAAAGTCACATTTCATCCCCTCTCCGCAGAAAGGATCGCTGCATACCTCTCGCGGGTAGATGTGATGGACAAAGCTGGTGCCTACGCGATCCAAGAAGAGGGCGACACAATTGTGAAAGAAATTGACGGCAGCCGGTATAATGTGATGGGGCTGCCTATCGAACGGCTGCTGGACGAAATTGATAAGCTAGGAATTTTTAAAAAATAAGGTTTGTCAAACAAACCTCACACACATAGACTTTACTTCCTGTTAATTGCGCCTCGGTAGCTCAATGGTAGAGCAGTTGACTCTTAATCAATTGGTTGAAGGTTCGAGTCCTTCCCGGGGCACTTCATACATCTATTTCTGAATGGGTGAAATGTTAATTCTTTTACTATTGCGGAGGGTGTAATTGCAAAAGTTGTCAGCTCTAGGCGGCGAGACCTTGATCTTTCCAGTAATTTGCTTCTTCGTTGTTGGCACGCAGGACGCGG
>JAIFLJ010000147.1 GCA_020049135.1 bacterium
TTACTCGGGAGAAACCCCTTTCTCCTGCGAGTGGTAAAACTCAAAAAATCCATTTTGAAAACTCGCGTCGCGCTAACTTGACGCGTATGCCTGAAAGGGTTGTTCTGTTTTTGACTGTAACCTGGGGTAGCCCGCAGACGGGCAACCCCAGGCTGACATATAAAACCCCTTCGGGGTATAAAGAAATCCTGCGGCGTAAGATGCAGGCAGGGATGCCCGCACCACTCTCCTACACCATTCATCTGCCACCCATTTCCGCGCAATTCGGTTTCATCTCATTTCCTTATCCCCTACTTTCTTCCCCATAGACTTCAGGATGTCTGAGATTAGGGAAAATTAGGCGAGATCTTTCAGCCGCTGCTCAAGCTGGGCTTTGCGCATAGACAAGTTTTTGAACCGCTGCCTATGTTCCTCCAAAACCGCAGGTGGAACCTTGGCCGCAAAATCTGGGTTGGAAAGCTTGGCGTCTGTCTTGGCCAAGTCATCCACAACTTTTGCGATTTCTCGATTCAACCGTTCCTGTTCCGCTGCGAAATCTACCAAGCCTTCAAGAGGGAGTGCCAGCTCCCCTATTTCAGTCAGGCACACTGGCGTCCCTTTGGGCAAATCGCGCTCTTTTTGAATATCAAGCGTGGATGCATTGAGCAGAGTTTTTAGCGCGTCGCATTCCGCATCCGCCCAAAAACTGGGGTCGGTAGGCAGGAAAATCCATCTGACGCGCTTGTTCGATGCGATACCGTATTCGGCACGAAGATTTCTCGCTTTGCTGACCGCCGAGAAACATGCTGTCACCTGCCCGTGCGCCGAGACGAATTCTTGAGCCTGAAACTTAGCGTCCGTTTTCGGCCATTCTGCAAACTGTATCGTCCCCCCCGAAAACCCCAGTTGCTCCCACAGCTCTTCAGTGATAAATGGCGTCAGCGGATGCAAAAGCCGCAGTGCTACATGCAGGACAAAATCAATCGTTTCAAGCGTGGCCTCTTTGCGCTGCAGCAGGCATCCATCCTGAAAATCTGATTTTACCGATTCAATAAACCAATCGCAAAAATCTCCCCACACGAAGTCGTAAAGAGCCTGTGTCACCTCATTGAAATGGTAGCTTTCATAAGCCGAGCGGACTTTGCTCACAGTAGCATCGAGCTTCCAAAGTATATCCTTGGCGAAAGGCGAAAGGTGCGCCCCATGCCGCAGCGGGTCTGGGCTGCTGTGGCACGCCCCCTGTAACTGGCGGAATCTGCAGGCATTCCAAAGTTTGTTGCAGAAATTACGCCCCTGCTCCACATCCTTCTCGTCAAAAAGGACATCCTGCCCGAGCGGCGCAGTGCGCATGGTGCCGAAACGGAGCGCGTCCGCCCCATATTTGGCAATCAACTCCAACGGGTCAGGCGAGTTGCCAAGCGTCTTAGACATCTTGCGCCCCTGCTTGTCGCGGATGATACCAGTGAAATATACATTCTTGAACGGCATCTCCCCCATGAACTCATAACCCGCCATGATCATGCGGGCGACCCAGAAGAAAATAATGTCGGGGCCCGTGACTAAATCGCTCGTCGGATAAAACTTCTTCAGCATGGCGTTTTGTCCGTCAACCTGCTTGTCGCCCGTCCAGCCCATCGTGGCGAAAGGCCAGAGCCACGAGCTGAACCAAGTGTCGAGGACATCGGGGTCTTGGTCTAGTCCAATTCCAACAAGATGTTGGCCAAGCATTTCACTCGATGAACAAACAATAATTCTGTGGTCAGCTTCGCATTGTCCTAGTTGCGCACAGGCGAAATCCAAGCTGTTTAAGTCACAAGAAATTATGTTCCCGTCAATGGTCAAAACTGTTTTTTCGAACTCTTCGGGAGTAACGCCATTCAGCGCAGCCATTTTAAGCACACCACCAAGCAGGCTAAAAATACTGGCACCTGACAACAACCCACTCCACACTGGAATTCGATGTCCCCACCAAAGCTGGCGGCTGATGCACCAGTCTTGGATGTTTGAGAGCCAATGATCGTAAACTTTCGCCCAGCGGTCGGGGTGGAATTGCATTTTCCCAGTGGAGTAGTTGACATTTCCGACTAAATCGCTTATCCCTATCGCAGCGTTCGGTGCAGGCTGGGTGTCCAACTTCTCCTTTAGGAGATGCGCTTCCAGAGGTTTACCACCGAACGTCATTTGCTGATTCACGCAAGCCCTTGATTCCTCCACGGCAGGATACTTCAAAAACCATTGCTCGCTCAAACGCGGTTCAATCGGCACATCGGCCCGCTGGCTGAAGCCGACATTATTCTCGTAGGGCTTGGCCTCGATCATCACGCCCTGTTCCGTGAGCAGTTCCACGGCGACTTTGCGTGCCTTGAACCGATCTAATCCAGCCAGTAGCTCACCCGCTAGGGCATTCATCGTGCCGTCGGCATTGATGACTTCGATGAGCGGCAGTTTGTGCCGTGCGCCAATGTCAAAATCCGCCTTATCGTGCGCAGGCGTGACCTTGAGCACGCCCGTGCCGAACTCGAAATCCACATGCTCGTCACCGACAATCGGGATGAGCTTCTGACTGTGCGGCAGCTCGGCGGGCAGCGGTCGCACGATGTGTTTGCCGATGAGATGGGCGTAACGCGGGTCTTTCGGATTCACCGCCACCGCCGTATCCCCTGGGATCGTCTCGGGTCGCGTCGTGGCAATCGTCAGCCAAGTCTCTGGAGTTTCGTCCACCTGCACCTTGAAATGATACATGAAACCCTTTTGCGGTTTCATCTCCACTTCCTCATCGGAAAGGGCGGTCTGCGAGACGGGACACCAATTTACCATCCGTTTACCGCGATAAATCAGCCCTTTTTTGTAAAGCTCAACAAAAACCTTTTGCACGCAGCGGGAATACTCGGCATCCATCGTGAACCGCTCGCGGGACCAGTCGCAGGAACAGCCAAGCTTTTTGAGCTGGTTTATGATTATGTCGCCGTGTTTTTCCTTCCACACCCAAACGCGTTTGAGGAACTCCTCGCGCCCTAAGTCGTGCCTAGATTTTTTCTCCTCTTTCTTGAGCTGTTTTTCAACCATCACCTGCGTGGCGATACCTGCATGGTCAGTGCCTGGCAACCATAGGACTTCGCATCCGTCCATGCGCGAACGCCGCGCAAGCATGTCTTGGATCGTGTTGTTTAGGACATGCCCCATGTGCAACATGCCAGTGACATTTGGCGGGGGAATAACGATTGCGTAGGCTGGCTTGCCCGACTTCTCATCGGCGACAAAATGCTTTTTATCAAGCCATGAACCGTACCATTTTTTCTCGACCAACACTGGCTCGTAAGCCTTGCTCAATTCTCCCATAGTCCCTTTGAAATGACACATTTGAAGCACATCGTAAAGAGAGAAGGTGAAAAGATTCGGAGATTATGCAGTGGTATCAGATTTTTCTGGCAATAGCTGATCTGGAGCGGCATCTGCCGTTTCTTGTTTTTGCTCTGTGCTGGACAGAACATCTACGGCAGCATCCCCTTCTGCTGCTACGGGTGCGGGCTGCTGCTCCGGTTTATTTTTCTTGTCCTTCTTAGGTGCTGGTGGCTGAGGCGGGAGAGGCTTTTTGGCCAACTCCAACTTGCCGTTATAATATTCGATGAGATGCCCTCCATCCACCAACCACCTCAAATCTCTCAAAAGAGCTATTTCTTGCGGCGTGAGTTCTGCCGGTGCAACTGCTGCATCCGTTACTTTAGTCTGTGCGGCAGGAACCTCAGCAACTGTGGCGGCTTCTTCCTTTGCCTCAGAAACTTGCTCCTGAACTACTGGCACTGTGGCGGGTAAAACCTCTGCGGGCTGTGCCGCGACAGGCGCGGAAGGTTCGGCTGCCTGCGCGTTTGAAGCGAGTGCCTCCATCATCTGTGCGCGAGTGCATTTGGGGCGTTTCTGCACATAGTTTATGATGCTGCGAATATTTTCTGAAACAGCAGTATTTTCTAGGTCTAGATAGTGCGGACGGGAAACGGACACAAAAGTCGTATTGCCCTGCGCCTTGAAAAACCGGAGACCTTCCTTGGCCAATTGCGTGCTTATGTAATTGACGAGCTTCATGGGGAAGCGCGTCTCCTCTTGCATGAAACGGCGAACGGCAGCGGCTATTTCTGGGCAAAGTTTTTTGAACGCTTCAGTTGCGGGCACATCTATCGAATCCACCTTCTTAATAACCGACTGGGCGTAATTCGCCACGAAATGCGCCTCAATTTCTTCTTGGCTTTTCATGCGCGGCTCATCGGCGTTCAGCGGGAGGTGCTCGTCCCGCGAAGTCTGCAATTCCAACCACGCTTTAACATGAGCCTCATCACGCGAAACTTGGACGCGGTTTTTGAAAGCGTCAAAGGACATGTTGGCGAAGCGTTCCGAGTGCAGCGAGCGCAGCTTGGCTTGGTAGTCGTGGTGGTTGGGCGGGCCGAGGTTGGTCTGGCTCATCCCGCAAATACCAACGCAAGTGAATTGCCCTTTTGGTGCTTCCACAGTCACTTTATCAGTGCGGTAGTATGTGGCAAAAGCAGTTTTTAAGACATGCTTTACTACATCGGATTCGGATGTCCAGAAAGTCTGATCCAGCGTACATTCAAACATATCCATGGCGTCTTGCACCTTGGCTCGCCTCACGCGCACTTGGAATCGTTCCCGCTTTTCAAGTATCATGTGCGCCATCTGGAAAATCGGATAAGCCCGTTTCGTGAGCTTGATCTGTTTAACTAATGATGCGAGACCTTTGGGTTCTGGCAAAAGTTCTACCGTCACTGGACGGATTGGCGCACTCTGTGCCGCCTGCGAGCCTTGGTCACCGCCCCTCGAATCTGGTCGTCCCCCCCGCTGATGCCTGCGGTCATCGCCACGGTTCTGGCGACGATCTCCACCTTGCGAGTGCGCTGCCGCGCCGCCAGGCTGCCTATCGCGTGAGCCTTGACCTGAAGGCCGCGTTCCACCACCTTGACCTTGCCGTGCTGAATCGCGCCCTGGCTGCGGTCTGCCACCACTGTTGAATGGCGGGCGTCCACCTCCACCAGTTCCACCTCTCCCTTGGCGTTCGCCACCGGGCGAAAAACTCCTCCCTTGATGCGGCCTGCCGCCGCGTGAAGACGCACCAGAACCGCCGCCGTCAAAGTTCTTATAACGCTCGGAACTCTCCTTTTCCTTGGCCCATGCGGGCAAGAAATCTAGTTTACTTAAATCTATCTCAAAACCTTCGCTCATAGTGCAATCTCCTGTCGGGGGCAGAGTATTGGGGAAGATTCTTTCAGAATGAAAGCATAATTTTCTAAATGAACACTGTAACACAGGGCTACTTCATCTGATTTTGGGCGAGCCGCTTTGAAGCAAGATCAAACATTGACCGTTTTTCAAGCGTGCCCGAGCCTTTCCCTTCAAAAGGCGGGCTGGGCTGGCTAGGGTCGTGAACAACTTTCTCAAGTTGTTCAATGCGACGGAAACAACTCGGTTTCTCACCTTCCTTCTACCGCCATAAACAATCTTTTGTGATGAGCCTGATTTAAATTGATTTGAAAAACGAACGCGAGCAAAATTTCTCCCATGCACCCACTGGAAACTTATCTGACCGAAATCGCTACTTTGAGTGGGGCGACCCAAGAGACTTCGGGCTATCCAGTGCTAGCCAACCTTTTCAACGCCGTCGGCCAGACGCTCAAGCCCAAGGTCAAATGTATCATCCACCCTAAAAACAGCGGCGCGGGCATTCCCGACGGCGGCCTGTTCACGCCGGAACAGTTGAAACAGCGGGACGAGAACGAAATCCTCCGTGATCTGTTCCCGTCCCGCGGCGTCATCGAGATCAAATCCGCCGGGGAGAACTTGGAGGACTTTGTAGATTCCGTACAGGTGAGAAAATACCTCGCGTGCTACGGGCAGGTGCTGGTGACGAATTACCGCGAGTTTCTTCTGCTCAAGCGCACGGGCGATAAAACGGAATGGCTGGAAAGTTTTCAGATCGCCCACGACGAAAAATCTTTCCGGGTTGCCGCCGCCCATCCGCGCAAAACGGCTGAGGCACTCGGCACAAGCTTGATGGAATATCTCATGCGCGTGATGTTGCACAACGCGCCCATGAACAACCCCAAGGATGTCGCCTTCTTCCTCGCCTCGTATGCCCGCGACGCCCGCGCCCGCGTGGAAAATGTGGGCAAAGACCTGCCCGCACTCGCCGCCGTCCGAGTCGCTTTGGAGGAGTCTCTCGGCATGAAGTTTGAGGAGGGGATGGGCGAACACTTCTTTCGTTCCACCCTAGTCCAGACGCTTTTCTACGGCGTCTTTTCGGCGTGGGTGCTCTGGCACAAGGAAAGGCCACAACGCCCCAGCGATTTTGACTGGAGGTCGTCCGCGTGGACGCTCCATGTGCCCATGATCAGGGCACTCTTCGAGCAGGTTGCCACACCGACCAAACTGGGGCCGCTCGGCTTGGTGGAAGTTCTCGACTGGACTGCCGCCGCGCTCAACCGCGTGGATCGCACCGCGTTTTTTGAGAGGTTTGTGGAAGATCACGCCGTCCAATATTTCTACGAACCCTTCCTCGAAGCCTTCGACCCCGAACTCCGCAAGCAATTGGGCGTGTGGTACACCCCGCCAGAAATCGTGAAGTATCAGGTCGCCCGCGTAGATGCGGCACTGCGCGATGAACTAGACATTCCCGACGGCCTCGCCGACCCGCGCGTGTTCGTACTCGACCCCTGTTGCGGCACCGGGGCGTATCTCGTGGAGGTGTTGCGAAAAATCGAAAAGACTTTGAAGGAAGAAAAGGGCGAAGGTGTCGCACTGGATGCCGAAGCGGTCAAGGAAGCCGCCAAAAAACGGGTCTTCGGTTTTGAAATCATGCCCGCCCCGTTTGTCGTGGCGCATTTGCAGATGGGGATGTTTCTGCAAAACCTCGGTGTGCCGCTGGACGACGAAAAGGAGCGGGCTGGAATTTTTCTGACCAACTCTCTCACGGGCTGGGATTTCGCTGGCGAGAATCCCAAGCTTGCCAACTGGCCAGAACTGGAAGCCGAACGGGCGGGGGCGGGAATGGTGAAAAATGAGGAGATATTAGTCATCCTCGGCAATCCGCCCTACAACGCCTATGCGGGCACAAGCCCCGAGGAAGAACAGAGGCTGGTGGAGCCTTACAAAAAGGGGTTGGCCAAGGAATGGTGCGTCAAAAAATTTAATCTGGATGATCTTTATGTCCGATTCTTCCGCATTGCCGAACGGCGCATTGCGGAAAAAACTGGCAACGGCATCGTCAGTTTCATCTCCAATTTTTCTTACCTGAACGACCCGTCATTTGTCGTGATGCGACAACGGTTTCTGGAAGAATTTGATTCGCTCTGGCTGGACTGCTTGAACGGAGACAGCCGCGAGACCGGCAAGCTCACGCCAGATGGCAAGCCCGACCCGTCCGTGTTTTCTACCGAATACAACCGCGAAGGCATCCGCGTGGGCACGGCTGTTTGCACGATGGTGCGAAAACCGGAGCACGCTAAAAAAACGCAAGTTTTCTTTCGCGAGTTTTGGGGCGTGGATAAGCGGGCGGAGCTTTTGGAAAGCCTCAACGCGAAGAAGTTTGCCAAGCAGTATGAAAAAGTAAAACCTCAAAAAAACAATCGTTTTTCTTTTTGTCCGTCGGATGTGACTCGAGAATACTTGCAATGGCCGCTCTTGACAGAATTTTGTGCTGAAGCACCGAGCAACGGATTGATGGAAAAGCGTGGGGGTGCCTTGATTGATATTGACCGCATGGCCTTGGAGAAGCGGATGCGCGATTACTACGATCCCCGTATTTCTTGGGATGATCTGAAGGTCTTGGAAACTGGACTCACGGAAGATGCCGCTGGTTTTGATGCCCTTAAAGTAAGGACAAAAGTTCAGTCGGAAGAAGATTTTGATCCAGCCAATATTCGCCGTTATGCGCTCCGTCCTTTTGAGTCTCGGTGGTGTTATTATAGCGATGTCAGTCCGCTGTGGAATCGCTCGCGTCCCACGCTCTGGCAACAATGCTGGAAAGGAAATTCGTTTGTGATGAGCCGCCCCGCCGGCATTGCCAGCCCAGAAGGTTTTCCGCTGTTCTGCACCTCCTTGCTTGGCGATAACGATTTTCTGCGTGGTCACGCCTACTACTTTCCCATTCGCCTACGCATGTGCCCAGCCGCCAAGCCCAAGAAAAAAGACGGCAACGGCGAATTTGGAAAAATCCTGCACGAAGCCGCGCCCGCCTACAACGCCGGCAAGATCACCGCCAACCTTTCGCCGACAGCTCGCGAATATCTCGCCAAGCTCGATATTCTAAACCCCGATGATGACGCGGAGACGGCGGGGTTGATCTGGATGCACGCGCTCGCCATCGGTTATTCGCCCGCCTACCTCGCGGAGAATGCGGACGGCATCCGCCAAGACTGGCCGCGAATCCCTCTGCCCGATTCCCGTGCCGCATTACTCGCTTCCGCCCGACTGGGCAGGCAAATCGCCGCGTTGCTCGACACCGAAACGCCTGTTGACGGAGTGACACAAAATCCCTGCCAAGAGCTAAAAAACATCGCCGTGCTCTCCTCGACAAAAAATCTTTCCGTCACTGCCGGCTGGGGGCACGGGGGGAAGAACGGCGTGACGATGCCTGGCAAAGGGAGGCTGGAGACGCGCCCGTTCACGGCGGAAGAATCTGGCTTACAGTCGCTTGGAGAGTCCACACACGATATTTTTCTGAACGAAACTGCTTGCTGGCGTAATGTGCCCGAGAAAGTCTGGGATTACACGATTGGCGGCTATCAGGTTATCAAGAAGTGGCTCTCCTATCGGGAGCATGAACTGCTAGGTCGCCCGATCTCCGTGGATGAGGCGAGAGAGGTCATGCACACGGCACGCCGTCTAGCCGCCTTGATTCTCCTCCAGCCCGACCTAGATGCCAATTACCAGCGAGCAAAAGAAAACTCTTTTGTTTGGAACCCATGAGTGCCGTGCAGCCAGAGTTATTCGAAGCACCGCCACGCCATCCGTATTATGTTCCACCGGGTGTCTTGGCAAAACGGGGGATGGTGGACGAGGTCTTTGTGGAGCGTTCCGTGGTGGCCATGTGCGATAGGCCGGATGCGGAGAAACAGTTGAACCAAGCCATGTCGGATACGATAGAGGGTATTCGTGCGATTGATCTGGTTTGTGGTAATAATCCAACCGAATGGTCGTCAACTACCCGCGAAAGATTGTGGTTGGAGCATTATACCGTCGAGGCGATCTTGCGGGGTTTAAAACGCCGTATGTCTGGAAAGGTGTAGATTCACCATGTTCTGCCGAACACCACAAACGATGAAAATGTGATGCCGGCAAACTGCCTGCATCTTCCGATTTCGGCGGCAAGATGCCGCCGCTCCTTTCTTGCGCTTCGCGTCTTGCTTTCGAAATTCGTTTTCGATACTCGATTTCACTCCGCCTCGCGTCTTTGATCCGCACGATACAAAACGCGGGTGACTAATAATGTCCGTCACTTGGCAATGAGTCGCAACTGAATGTTTTCGTAAAACAGGATATTGCCTTTGCGCTGTGGCCTCACGAGGAGGAGCGTCACTTCGTTGCCGGGCTTAATTTTGCCAAGCTCTTTCGGGATTGCGTTGATGTCCGAGACGACATAGCGCCCCACAGCACGGAGGACTAAGCCGCTTTTCAAACCAGCTTTTTCTGCGGGGCTACCGGGGATGGTATCGGAGATGAGCACTCCGCTGATCATGCGGAAACCGAGTGCTTGCGCGAGGTCTGGTGTCAAATCTTGCAGGACGATGCCGAATCGCTCTTTCAGCACGCTGACAGTGTCCACTGGCTCAGGCGGCTTCTTTTCGCCTTTAGCTATTGCGATGGCGTTTTTGACCCAATCGGCGGCGATATCACCAGGAATCGCAAAAGCTATTTTTTCTGTGGGCACGCCTTGGCTGAAGCTGATTTTCATTGAGTTGACGCCGACCAGCCGCCCCATTATGTCAACCAGCGGGCCGCCGCTGTTGCCAGGATTGATGCCAGCATCCGTCTGGAGCAGGCCAGAAACCGTCCCGACAGTCCTGTCCTTACCACTGAGAATGCCTGAGCTTACCGAACTCTGATAGCCGATCGGGTTGCCTAGTGCGATAACGCTCTGACCCACGACATTTGGCGAGCAGTTGTCCGTGTCAATGAAGGGGAAGGACTCGTTTTCCCCTTTATTGTTTTGGAGTTGCTCTTCGATTTTCAGCAAGGCGAGATCACGATCCCGCTCGCCGTAAACATATATGCCGTTGTAAGTTTTGCCGTCTAGCGTGGTAATTTTAATTTTCAAATCAGCAGCTCGTTCGACCACATGCTCGTTGGTCAGAATGAAGCCTGACGGATCCACGAAAAAGCCTGTGCCGAGGCTCCTGACAGTCTGCGCCTGCGCATAGCGGCGGTTAAAAATTTGCGAGCCAAAAAACTGGTTAAACAGCTCGTCCGATGGATCTGTTACTGTGCGTGCGATAACCTTTTCCGTGTTGATGTTCACCACAGCGGGGAGCGCACGGGAGACGGCCTTCACGATAGGCTCGTTCAGAACTGGGTCGTTGTCAGGGAAGCTGGCGGTAGTCTTGGTTGTCGTGACAGACGGTTTGCGTGCCGTTTTTGCTGGCTCGGGAAGCGCGGGCTGGGATAGGGTAAACAGAAAAATAAGAGCGGCACAAAACCGGTTTGCCTTTTTTGAAAAAATGTTAAGCTCTAACACGAACGCAAGATGCCACAGACAAAAAATATTTCACGCTTTTTTTCGGTTTGGCGCGGTTCTTTTTTAAACGAAGAGCCGGACAGCCACGCGAAACCTTTTTCAGAACGCGAGTTGCAACAACTCTGGTTCGAGCATCTTTTACCGTCCACGCTAGAGACTCTCAGCGGGGAGCCTGTCAAAATCATACAGGCCGGATGGTGGAACCAAGAGGGCGGCCCAGATTTCCGGGACGCTGCGTTTCAGGTGGGGGAGCAGGCGGTGTTGCTCGGTGACATGGAGATGCATCTGGACGCATCGGACTGGGAGCGGCACGGACACCACTTGGACTCTGAATACAACCGAGTCGTTTTGCATGTGAGCTTGAAGGGGGCACCTGGCACTACGCATGTCCGCCTGCAAAACGGGGCGAGGGTGCCGACTGTTGCGCTGGAACATTTCCTTGGCAGCGACTGGTTTGGGTTGTCCAGAGAATGTCTTTCACATGCAGCCGTGCCCCGTTCGGCCATGCCGGGGCGTTGCGCGGAGTGGGTGGGGCGGATGGAAGAAGCGTCGCTGCACGCCCTGTTGCAAGAGGCTGGCATGCACCGCCTGCAAGTGAAAGGCGCCCGAATGCTCCGCCAGATATGCCGCGATGGACGGGAACAGGTATTGTGGGAAGCGTTGGCAGAAGCCTTGGGCTACAAAGAAAACAAGATGCCGTTCCGTCTTCTGGCTCGCCTCTGTCCGTGGCGCGAAATAGCTGGGCTGCCTCCAGCGCAGCGAGAGGCCCGCCTTTTTGGCGTGGCCGGTTTCTTGCCAGAAGTGGAAATTACCACGCTGAAAAAGGATGGGCGCACGCACGCCTCTAAGCTTTGGCGCGAATGGTGGCAAATGCGCGAGGGACTTTCTGGCCAAGCACCGTTTTTTCCGGCCAAAATCTGGAAGGGGCGCAACACTCGCCCGGCAAACCACCCGCAGCGGCGTGTGGCCGCGCTTTCGATCGTGGCTGGTATTTTGCCTGAAATGCTTTCCGCACTGAATGAAAGAAACTGGCGCGAAGCCACAAGACGGATGGCCAAAATGCGGCATCCGTTTTTCGATTGCCACGCTACGCTCAAATCCCCTGCCCTAGAATCTGGCGAAGCTTTGGTGGGTGCTTCGCGCTTGGCCGAAATCCAGATAAATGTGTTTGCTCCGTGGCTTCTTGCGGCTGACCCGCAGGCAGGGGCAGAATTAATTGCATCAATGCCCACAGCGCAAAGCAATGCGTTGACGAAGCTGGCTTATGAAAGAATTATTGGGACGCAGCGCCCAACATTCCGAGCCAAAACACCAGTCGAACAGCAGGGGCTCATAGAAATTTACAGCCGTTTTTGTTCCCGCGATGAGTCGGGCTGTGCCGCCTGTTTTTTTCCAGAAGGGCTCTGCCGTTTGCGCGAGGATGCGGCAGGCTGATTCCTATGAGATGGGCGTGATGCCGTCGGCTGCACCTCGACAAAAAGGCGTTTTTCGCGCCGCCGCACGAAACGGTTGCCCGCAAGGTTGATTTTTGGCGGGTGTTCAAGGTCGCACAAAGCTAATACAGATTCAATGTCTGTCCATGAGATGTCGGCTATGGCTTCGGATTCGAGCCAGAGTTTCACCACGCGCCTTTGTTGGCATATGGGCAGAGACGCCAGAGCTGGGATGACGATGCGGTGCGGCAGGCTCCTGTCGCGCACGGACGATAGCTGCGATACGGCCAGTTCGTGCAACCACGAGTCTTCATCGGAAAGCACGGTGGCTGTCCTACAAAGCGCGGAACTTATATCTGGGTGAAAATGTTTTTTCAAATACGGAATCAGCCGTTTGCGCACGCGCGAGCGGAGGCGGAAAGTCTCGCTGTTGACTGGGTCTTCTACCCACTCAAGACGGTGCTTGCGTGCGTAAGCCAAAACCTCTCGGCGCGACAGTTCCAGCCAAGGGCGCAGTAATGTTACGCCGCCACGGGAGACCGCTTTTTTCATTGCCGATAAACCGTGCGAGCCGCTGCCACGGATGAGGCGCATGAGCACTGTTTCGGCTTGGTCGCAGGCGGTGTGCGCTACCACGACCTTGTCGCAGTTGTGCGCCCTGGCGGTCTCTGCCAAAAAAGCGTACCGCTCTTCGCGTGCTGCGGTTTCTGTGCGCTGAATTTTACCGTGGCTTTTGCCGCAAACAAACTGGAGACTATGGGCGTGGGCAATTTTTTTACAGAAAGCGGCGAACCCGTCTTCGCACGGATACCAGCGGTGGTTGAAATGAGCAACTATCGGGCGGTGTCCAATTGCGGTTAGCCAATGCAGAAGTGAGACGGAATCAACGCCGCCGGAGAGTGCCATCAAAATGTTTGCAGGAGGCGTTGCCAGCCCGCTGCGCACGGCAATTTCCTGCATTTTGTCATTTGCGCTTGTCATTGTAGGTTGTTCCCGCTTTAAACGAACTTAACTATGATAGTCACCACAGCGCAACTCTTTAAGAGTGCCTACGGCAAATATGCCATTGGCGCTTACAACATCAATAATGCGGAACAAACGATGGGCCTTTTCAAGGGCTGCATGGATTCCAAAGCTCCTTTTATCATCCAACTCTCCAAAGGTGCCCGTGCATACACCGACAAAAGGATGATTGAAGCAATGATCCGTGCGGCTGATGAAATTTTTCCTGATGCAATTTTTGCGGTACACCTCGACCACGGCGACGAGCAGACATGCTACGAATGTATTGATTCTGGATTTTTCAGTTCTGTGATGATTGACGCCTCGCACGACCCGTTCGAGAAAAATGTCGAGATCACCAAGCGCGTTGTCGAACGCGCACACGCCAAAGGCATTTCAGTCGAAGCCGAATTGGGGATGCTGGGCGGCGTGGAAGAAGACATCGTGGTTGAAGAAGGCCACGCTTGTCTGACCGACCCAGAGGAAGCCGCAGAGTTCGTGAAACAGACTGGCTGCGATTCCTTGGCTTGTGCCATCGGCACCTCGCACGGTGCGTTCAAGTTCAAGGGCAGGCAGTCCTTGCATTTCGATGTGCTCGAAAAAATCAAAAACAAAATGCCCAGTTTCCCTCTGGTCATGCACGGTTCCAGCTCTGTTCCGCAAGACGAAGTGGCTCGCATCAATGCGGCGGGCGGCAAAATCCAAGACTCGATGGGAGTGGATCCGAATGAGTATTTGCCAGCCGCCAAACTCGGTGTGACCAAGGTGAATATTGACACCGATGGACGCCTTGTCTGGACTCGCGTCCACCGCGAATTTTTCCACGACAAGCCCGGCGAATTCGACTTCCGCCCTCCCGGCAAAGTCTTCATACAGGAATACGCGAAATTCATAGCCAGCCGCAACGACTTCTTGGGAAGTTCTGGCCATCTTGATGATGTCCGCAAGGCCATCAAAGGCTAAAAGTTTTAATCGCATGCAAAAGCGCGGGAAGTTTTTCTTCCCGCGTTTTTTATTGTAGTGGCTTGGCGGCGGGCTGTTAGTGCTTGACTTTTAGTTCAAATAAAGGAAACTTATATCGTGCAAGTTTTTTCAGCAGAGGCAGCGATGCCAAAACTTTTGGTGGAATCAGGGCCGCAGGCTAAAATGCCCAAGCCCTTAAGTGAGACTTCGTTTAATAATGCTAAAATTGATGCGTCGGTGATTCTTAAAAAGACGGCAAAGGCGTTGCCCGCCACAGATAACCCGTCGGAAGCCGTAGCTAAAAATCCGCCCCGTTCAACAGAAGCTTTTGCTGCCACTTATAACCAACATGGTCTGACCACGGTGGTGAGAGAGGCTGGAATGAAGCTGAATCTGAAAACTTAGTGGTCTGCCTGTCTGGGCTCATTTTTTTATTCCGCATGAAAATGGGATATGCTTTTTTAATTTTATTCATGTTCATCTGCTCACAGGCATTTTGTGGAGCAGTATTTCTTTCACCAGAACAGGCTGGGCGTGTCGGGCTGAAAGTATGGAAAAACGAGTGTGGCGGCACTGTCGAAGGTTTGGTTTCATGGAACGATGGTGAGGATTTTGCATCTTTGGGCATCGGCCATTTTATTTGGTATCCAGAAGGGATGCGCGGCCCTTTCGAGGAAAGTTTTCCGAGGCTCGTTGCTTTGGCAGTGTCGTCAGGGATGGAACTGCCGCAGGTTTTGAAGGAGCACAAGCACTGCCCGTGGCGGGATCGGACTACTTTTCAAAAAGCGTCCAGCTCTGTGCAGATGTGGCAACTGAGATCGTTTTTGAAAGAGACATTCCCGTTGCAGACGACCTTTCTTATTTCACGCATGGAAGCCGCGTTACCCAAAATGCAGGAGGGGTTGGGCGATGGTGAATGTGGCAGGCTAGTATCGCGCTTTCGTGGACTGGCCGCGACTGCTCATGGCGCATACGCGATGATTGATTATGTGAATTTCAAAGGCGAAGGCGTGTCCGAAAAAGAACGGTATGGCGGCGAGGGATGGGGTTTGAAACAGGTTTTGCTAGGGATGCAGGAAGAGATTTTTCACAAGGATCAATGCTTGGCGTTTTCGGAGAGTGCTAAGCGCGTTTTGACGCGCCGTGTCAAAAACTCTCCACCAGAGCGTAAGGAGTCGCGCTGGCTCCAAGGGTGGCTTAACCGTTGCGACACATATCGCGATTAGTCCCCTGCCGCTCAAATCCTGCGCATTATGCGCAACATTTTTTCGCACGCTTCGTGTGTTTCGTAGTTCATTCTTCTCTTCCCTTGCCCCTTGTCACTTGTCGCCTGCCCCTTCCTCCCTTGGCATCAGCTTCGCTGGCTTGGGTTTTGACAGTTTGATATTTTGGCACGGTAGATGCTTCTTCTCATGCCATGAAAAATCACTACGAGACGCTCGACCTGCCGCGCCATTGCGGCCCCGATGAAATCAAAAAATCATTTCGCGGGCTGGCCTTCCGTTGGCATCCTGATGTGAGGCGTGCCGACCCTGTAGCAGGCGAGCGTTTCAGGGAGATAAGAGAGGCATACGAGACGCTTGTGGACGCTGAATTGCGCAGCCAGTATGATAGCTTGCTCGATAGTCATCTATCATCTTTTACCAGCTCCCGCAAACCTTCTTCAAGCTACGCGGCATCATCTGCCTACGCCCAGCCCCGCGCACGCAAAGATGCAAAACATGAAAAATATGGTTTTTGTCGAGCGGGCATCCACAGCGGCTCATTCCCTTGGGATTCGCCTTACGACATACCGCTTTCGCTTGAGGTTTCCATGGAGGCATCGCTTAAGCCTAGCCTGCACACATTTCGCATTCCTGCGGGGTTCAGTGAAGCGCAGGCCAACCGTGTGATTCAGGTGCCTGGCGCATTGTTTGACGGGGCGTTGTTGAGGGTTCAGGGCGGTGGATACATGAATCCTCGCACTGGACAGCGCGGCGATCTTTGGGTTTCTGTATCACTGACAAAATCGCCCAGCTTCCGTTCGCTGGGCTCACATTTACATTGTGATGTGACTGTTTTACCGTGGCAATCCGCGCTCGGTGAAACGGTGGAAGTGGCGACATTGGATGGAACCGTCAAAGTTGCGTTGCCGTCCAATTTCCAATCCAGATCGAATGTCCGCATCCCCGAACGCGGCCTTTTTGACAAGAACGGGCAGCGCGGAGATTTTTGGGTGCATTTCCGCATGAATGTCCCCACCTGCACTGGCGAGCGGGCACGCCGTCTATGGGAAGAGCTGGCGAAGGAATGTGGTGCCAGTGGTCTATAACACAAAAAATTTCGTATGAGTGGCGATCAAAACAACCTGGCATCGAAGCGCAAGGAGGGAAGATATCCGTAGCGATACCTGACAGACGCGCAACGAAGAGGACGGGTTGTTTTCATCGCCATCCTTCGGACAGTCATGGCGAGGGGCGTTTGCCGTTGTTGCTCCTCAGTCACAGGTCTCCACGGACATGCTCCTTCGTCGCGCCTAGGTAAACACCCCTCCGCACGACTGCTCATGCGAACCTTTTTGTGTTATAGACCACTAGCTGCGCGTGAATCTCAAAAACATATTGGGAAAATCGTTCAACCCGTATTTTGTCATTTGCGGGGCAAATGCAAAACTGGGTTCAAGATAAAGAGCGGCAGGCCGAAGGCTTTTTCAAACATGTTTTTCTTTTTTTCGAGCGCGAGGATTTCCTGTTGGCCTATTTCATCAAACGGGCTGCTGAGGCACAAGCGGGCGGAGTCGTCTTGTATTGCCACCGATCTGATGCCCTGTAAATGTTGGCGGTCTAGGGCATCTGCCAAGCGCAGGATGCCGCCGAGGATCCAGACTACTTTTTGTTCGCCGTGGTCGAGCAAGGAAAAGCCTTCGTGGTCTTTTCTTGGGAGCGATTTGCGGTGGTATCTCGCCGTGAGTGCTATGAGAAGTATATCTTTTTCGGAGATTTTTTTCCACGGAGTGCGGAGTATGATCCAGAAAGAATATTTGTGGTGCTGTCCACCATCGGGCGATTCACTCCACCCCGTGTCGTGCAGGAGTGCGGCGAACTCTAGTGCAATCCGCTCCCTCGCACCCAGTCCGTGGCGGTAAACGAGCTGGTCGAAAATCTGTAGTGCTAGGTGGGCTACATGGCGCGTGTGCGCCGGCTCAGATTCTTTTTTTAACAGTAAATCTTCGATTTCTTGCCGGGCGTTTTCAAGAGATGCAGCGTGGCTTTCATCCATGTTTTTCGAAAGTGTTTTCATGCTGTATGCGCAGCTTGGGCGAGGCGATCCATGAGTCCGTAGCGTAGCCCGCGGTTTGATACGAAAAAGGTGTCTGCGTTGAGCATGGCAAAGACTTTGCGGAAAATGATCGCCCCAGCCACAATAACATCGGCTCGTTTGGCCGGTATCCCAGGCGTGGCAACGAGTTCCTCAAGTGTTCGGCGTAGCAGGAGGTGAGTCAGGTCGTGTAGTGCGGCTCGCGACGAGGAGAAGGAACCGCCCGTTTTCATTATGTCCCAGAAAGTCGGTTGCATGACGCAGGCCAAACAGCAGAGCGTCCCGCCCGTGCCCACGAGTGTGCGGGATGCGAGAGGAAATTTTTCTAGGATTGGGGATAGCACCATTTCTAGGTGCGCCTCCAACTGCCGCACGCCATCCGTTGGTGGGGGTAGCTGGCCAGGGAAAAAGCGTTCGGTCATACGCACGCAACCTATGTCGAGGCTCGCATTGTTAGCGATAGCGTGGCGGTTGCCCAAAATCCATTCCGCACTGCCGCCGCCGAGATCCATGACAAGCAATTCTCGTCCGCTTAACTGCGGATCGCTACAGACACCGCGAAAGACTAAAGCAGCCTCTTCTTCGCCGCTGAGAACTTGTATGTTCAGACCGTGCTCGTTGCGTGCGCGATCCAAGAAAGTGCTGGAGTTTGCGGATGCACGCAGGGCGCTGGTGCCAACTGCGCAGACGGTGGTCGTGTTCAGTTCTGCTGCGTGACCTACCAGTGCCGAGAGCGTTTGCATGGATCGGGCGATCGCTTCGTCCGATAGGTTGCCAGTGGAGAACAAACCTTCGCCAAGGCGGCAGTATTCGCTCCGCTCATAGACGACATCGAAACCTTCGGGCGTGATGTCCGCCACAAGCAGTTTGAAAGTGTTAGAGCCGAGGTCGAGCACACCTAAGCGTTTTCCGGCTAGATTCGTGCTGGCTACCATCTTTCAACTGTGTTTTGAAGTTCGCCGATAAGGTCATCAATTTTTTTCAGGTCTTTGCGGCGGCCTTTGGCGGGTTTGGTCTGGAGTGATTTGATGTTGTCCATCATCTCGCGCACATCTTTGGAACACGATGGGGATATTTTGCTGGAGCGCACTAGCGCGTCAACGGAGTCCTTAATGGCGGCTATTTCGCTTTCTAGCCGAGTAATGTAACAATCTCCTATTTCCCTGAGCAGCGAACTCATCTCCTCCAATTCGTTGGAAAGGTGCTTGGCTGGCAGAAACTCGTCATGGCTCTTCTTTTTCATGTTGTAAATTGAATACAATTCGCACTTGCATCGGCAAGCAGATTCCGCAAAATATATTCCTGAAATGAATATCCAGAATTGTTTGTTGCCCGTTTTTTCGAGGGGGGCGGCTGTTTTTTTTTCGATTGTAACAATACTGTGTCATAGCGGCTTAGATGCTGCGCAGGTAGTGTTGCCCATCAGCCCTTCCGGGCAGGTGTGGGTCAAGCAGGTGCCACATTTTTTTGTGGTCGGCACAGAAATCAAAGGTGACCCTTTTTTGGCAATAGATGCGGCAAACCTAAAACTCAGCCAGTTTGTCGCCATGCAGCGCATGGAGACAATCAAACCACTAATACTGGAGTTCCCTGATTTGAATTGGCGTCCTGACGATTCCACGCCCGTCCTTTTTTGTCTGCCCCTAGCTTTGCCACGGGCACCAGAGCACCCTAAGGACGATTTGCTAATTGTGGAGCAGCGTGATTCAGGCAAGGTGGCTTCCATCTCTTTTTCCGGGGAGTACATCTACGAGAACATGGTTCCGCACATGGTCAAATTGGCTGAGTGGCTCAAGAGGAGCGGGACAGTGGTGGCTGGGCGTCCTCGTCTGCTCATTTACCACTACCGTGCATTCCGACCCGATTTCACGCGTGAGGCTGAGTTGCAGATACCTATCCGCTGAGTTATTTGCTCTCGCTTGAAGTCGTGGGCAGCAGGCAAGTGAAGATTTTTCAGTTCGGACATGCGCAAAAAAAATTCGATGTTTCTTTTAAATGTAGAATCTGGGGTTAAACTTATTTTTATGCGTTGCTGGCACAGGCGTATTTTATGTGCGGCGGCTTTGCTTTTGCTGCCCTGTTTTATGGAAGCTGCTCCACCCAAAAAGGAGGAGCCTACTCCTGCGCAGCAGCCTGCCCCTTTGCCACCGCTTCCCGAGATTCCGATAGGCCGTTTAATGGCGACCCAGAGAGCACTTTTTGAAACAAGGCAGTTCGGGCTCGCTGCAGAAGGGTATCTGGATTTGCTCAAGCGTATCCCCGAGATGCCTAAGCGCGACAGGGAAGAGATTTTTTATCAGCTCGGAGAGTGTTACAGGCAGCTAGGAAGGATGGATGATGCGGCTAAGACATTCGACTTGGTTTTGGCCGAGTTTCCCGATGGCGAATTTTCCATGAAATCCATGCTGAGAAAAGGCGAAATCCTTTTTGAGCAAGGCAAGCACGATGACGCGCTGGCACTTTTTCGCGTAGCAGCGTCCAATCCGCCGAACGCAGGCATTCGCCTCAACGCGCAGTTCCACATAGTCGAGACCTTACAAAATCTGAACCGCCTCGACGACGCGCTGCCAGTGCTCGAAGCCTTGTCCCAGCCTGAAAAAGGCAACCCGTACCGAGCTTGGGCATTTCTCGGTTTGGGGCGTCACGCCGAGTGCCGCAATAATATGGAGGCGGCTCTCAGTCATTACCAGCAGGCTCTCGCGCTGGCTCAGACTGCGGAGATGCGCGGGGAAGCCGGAGTGCTGGCCGCTGCCGCAGCCTACAAACTCAGGCAGTTCAAAGAGGCCATCGCACTCTTCGAGACCGTGCGCCGCTCCGAAGTGCCCGAGCGGTGGCGCAAATATTCGGTTCTTGGCTTGTTCCGCGCCCGTTTTGCAGCAGGCAACCACGCAGAGTTGCTGGAATTTTTCAATGGACTGCAAAAGGCAGGTGGCTGGACCGAAAGTGCTTCGGAGGAGGGACGCCCAGAAATTCTTTACAATACAGCCAACTCTTGCCGCTCCCTCCAAAAAATGCGGGACGCCCTTGCGCATTACGATGATCTTCTGAAAATGTTTCCAAAAAGCGTTTACGCCGAGCCAGCATCGTATGAGCGGCTGCTGGTTCTGGCCATTGACCGCTCGGATAAACTGGCAGATGAAGCGCAAGCGTTCTTGGATGCCTATCCGTCTTCGTCTAAGACGCCAGATGTCCAGTATCTAAAAGCGGACTTTCTTTTTTCGAAAAAAAATTATCTGGCTTCAGCAGAGATTTTTAAAAACATCATCTTGGACGGCAAACCCGAGCCTGTCCAAGAGGACGCGCACTACAAACTTGGCTGGGCACTATTTTCTTCCCAGCAATTCGCAGAGAGTGCCAAGGTTTACAGTCTGTTGGTGGAGAAGTTTCCAAAAAGCCAACTTGTCCCTGAATCACTTTGGATGACTGGCCTAGCTATGGAGCAGATGGAGGATTTTCAAAGCGCGATGAGTTCATGGGGGCGTCTTGCAGAACAGTTCGCATCTACGCCTCAGGCCGAGCACGCTCTTTATCGCAAGGGACTTTTACATGGGAAGATGAAAGATTGGACTGCTGCGTGCGCTGTTTTTTCCGAATGGCTAAAACGGCATCCCAAAAATGCTGCCCGACCCGAAGTCCTTTACCGCAGGGGCTTGGCAGCATTTGAGCAGAAGGACTTCAAGGGGGCGATAGATGATTTAAAAGGTGCAAATGTGTTGGACGCCAAGTTTATCCCGATGACTGCTGAACCGCTTGTTTTCGCCGCTTACAACCTGAAGGATGCAGCACAGCTAGAGCCGTTTTTGGATGCTTGGGATCAGTGCCGCATGCGCGGCCAGTGCGGGGAACGCACGCCCCCAGCACCGATACTCTTTTGGCTTGCCAAAGAACTTGAGGTGCAGGGCAAATGGGCGAAAACAGAGGATTTCTATTTGCGTGTCATGGAATCGGGCGAAGCTGCATTGCGCCCGCAGTCACTCTACGGGGCAGGTGTCGCCCAAGTGCATTTGGGCAAATTCGCTCCCGCCATTAAAAACTTAGAAAACTATCAAGCTGAAAACCCCGCGTCGGCACAGGCACCCCAAGTTTTGATTGCCCTCTCGCGTGCATATCACGGGGAAAAACAGTTCGACAAGGCACAGGCTTTTGCCGAAGACCTTATGCGGCTCGTGCCAGAAGGAACGGTGAACGCCGAGGCACGCATGGCTCTGGCAGACGCGCTCATGGGCAAACAGGATTTTGCGGGTGCAGCAAAATATTACGCCTCAGTCACGCTGCTTTACGATGATCCGTCCATCACGCCCGAGGCTTTTCAAAAGGCGGCCAATGCGTATCGCCTAGCGGGCAACGAAGAAGATGCCTCTCGCATGGATAAAGAAGGCGCAGGGCGCAAAAAAACAAAGTAATCAGGAAGTGTAATCCCAGATTTTGAATTTGTGAGACCGAATCTCCTAAGCCGGCGGAGCTGATGCCAAGGGAGGAAGAGGCAGGCGACAAGTGACAAGGGAAGAGAAGAATGAACTACGAAACACACGAAGCACACGAAAAAAATGCACGGAAGCTTTTAGTCTCCAAGCTCTCAAATTTTCGTGTATTTAGTGCCTTTCGTAGTTAAAAATTTTTTAAAAACTTTTGAAAGTAATTCGCCTATGAATACAGAAGAGCGAACTACGAAAATATGTTTTCATAGCTAATCAGGGGCG
>JAIFLJ010000200.1 GCA_020049135.1 bacterium
CTCCGTTGCGACCTTGCCGCTACGCGGCACCCCTTCGGGGACGGTCTCCACTACGCGATGTCTGGAGGAAAAGAAGTTGACTTGAAGTGAGAAAGAAAACAAACTAACCCAAGAGAAATAAACCACCGGAGATTACTGCAATTTTAACAAGGTTTGGGACATCCCCAAATATTGGTGGGCAAAGTAGATGTTAGAGAAATATGGGTGATGATCGTTTTGGCGAAAAAATTGAAATAACAGAGCCGTTACAAATAACGGAGCACGAAGTTTTCGATGTCAGCCAACATTCCGTCCGCAATGTTTTTTCTGTCCTTATAATGGCTTTGGAAGTGCTTCAAAACCGCGCCGACACAGCCTGTGCGCTGGATGCTGCAAACAGCCTCAAAACATCAATTCTTTCGTATCCGCCAAACTGGAACTCGCAGGAAATATCAAATCTCTTGGATGCCTTGGATGATCTGTACCCGCACATAGGGCATTATCCAGAGGCAGGCATGATCATGAAAGTCATCAAAGCACTCTCGTTGCGCCTTTCCGATGAAATCTGGCTTTTCGAGAAACGGGAGGAATACAAACATTTTTCAAAAGCCGATCTGGAAAACGATATCCGCTGGTTTTTCAATACGACATCGGATGCGTCCTGCGATGCTTGGGAGGTGGTTTACGGGGAGACACCACCAGAAAACGGATACGCTATCCACATGGAAATCGGGGAGGACGGATTACGGATGCCGCACCTTTTTTTCGATCTGATCCGCGACTTGTGTGCTAACGCGAGAAAATACACGAATTTTCCAGGTGTCATACGGGTAGTGTTGCAGCAGCATAACGACTTTGCGCTGATCCGAGTGGAAGATACTGGATGCGGCATTCCGGAAAATGAAATTGGCAAGGTTGTGAATTACGGTTATCGCGCAAAAAATGTTCTAAACAAACCCACGCATGGCGGCGGCATGGGGTTGACCAAAGCTTATTTTTTTACAAAAAAAATGAAGGGACATTTCTGGATAGCATCAAAAATCGGATCGGGCACGGCTATCGAAATACAGATACCGTCACCTAATCTGGCGGAGCCAGTGGAGCGGGGATGAAATCGAATAACGAATTCGAATTTCGAAAGGAAGATTGCTTCATCGCAAAAGATTGGTTATAGCCCTCAGACAGCCTGAAGTCTCTGGGTAAGAAAGTGGGGGATAAGGAAAGAGGATGTCTGATAAGTGTGGTGCAGGCATCCTTGCCTGCCTCTTCATATTTCTGCGGCGAGATGCCGTTACGGAAGAGACGGGCTGGAAGCCCGCCATCCGTTTTGGAGCTTCGCTCCCGCCAGAATAGCTCACCTCTTTTCCACCGAGGTCAGGATGTCTGAGCTTGTGATAACGAGGGAAATGGCTCCCGCAATATGTTTTCCATTTTGGCTTGTGTCTGCTGGAATATTTCCCCCAATTCTCACTACTTCCATAACAAATATTTTGTGATGAGCCTTAAAATTGAGAGTTGAAAAAGTTAAGAAGCAAGCGAAGGAAGAAGAGGATTCACCACGGAGAGGCAGAGCAATATTTTATAAACTCTTCAACATTAAACACTTAAGCCTCAATTTAAGCTTTTGCAACACGCATTGCAAATCCGTTTTCACGGTTAGCTCGCCCAAGGATGGACACGGTTACGCCCTTCTTTTTTCGCTTGGTAAAGAGCCTTGTCGGCTCGATCCAGAAGGGTTTCCATATCTCTGTCCGATGGCTCTAGTGTGGCGATCCCGATGCTGACCGTCACCGTGATTATTTTCCCTTCAGTTGAAATGTGCGAAACCTCGACCGATTGGCGCAGTCGCTCCGCCGTGGCCATAGCACCTATGAGGGTCGTTTCTGGTAGCACGATGGCGAACTCTTCTCCTCCCAATCGTCCTATGAAATCGTTGCGGCGCAAAGCACCTAAGCAGATTCTTACGATGTGCTTGAGCACAGCATCGCCAGCCGCATGGCCATGCATGTCATTGACTTTTTTAAAATGATCGGCATCAAGCATTAGAACGCAAAGCGCACGGGCATTTGTCTCAGCAGAAAGCATCTCCACGCTTGAGAGTTCGAAAAAATGGCGTCTGTTATAAACGCCCGTTAGCGAGTCGGTGTGAGCCATTTCCTCGGCGATCTCCAGCTTCCGCGCTTGCTCGTTTTTGTACTCTTCAAGCTGTGACATTTCGACGAACTGCTTTTCCTGCTGGCATGTGCTGTTGCGCAGACGGTCGCCAAGCAGTTTGATTACGGCCTTCAAAATGAAAGGGTCGTGGCGTATGCACTCCTCGAAATTGTCTCGGTGCAACTCCAGCAACTCCATGCCATACCCACCTGCCCTGACATCTGCGGAACGGGGAACTTGATCTAACATGCCCATTTCTCCGATGGTTTGTCCCTGCTGCACGCAGGAAACCACGACATCCCCTTTTGCAGTCCGTCTGAGCACTTCTGCGAAGCCTGCCGTAACTATATACATGTGGTTACTCGGGTCTTTTTCGCGGAAAAGTATTTCGCCGGCTTCGAGTTTTTTAAAAACGACTGCATTGGCTAGTTTTTCCAGAAGGCTTTCCGGTGCCGCATGAAAAAGCGGGCAGCTTTGAATCTGTGCCATGATTGTTTCGGCGTAGCTCATCGGATTGGCATGATATATCACAAAAAAATATTTTGTCACCTTTGCAGTAGGTGAAAAAACACATGCACCCAAATTTTGCATTTCCCAAAGCGAAATTTGGGTTTAACTTGTTTTGATGAGCCGTCCTTTGACAATGCTCTGAGCTATGACTGAAAACAAAAAACCTCTCGTGGCGGTTATCATGGGCTCCCAGTCCGACTGGGAAACCATGCAGCACGCCGTGGACATTTTGGAAAAGTTGGGCATCCCGTTTAAAACGGCTGTGGTCTCCGCGCACCGCACACCCGAAAAAATGGTCTCTTTCGCTAAGAGCGCAGAGAAAAACGGGTTTGAAGTGATCATCGCTGGGGCAGGTGGGGCGGCGCATCTGCCGGGTATGACATCTTCGCTGACGACACTACCAGTTCTTGGTATTCCCGTGGAGAGCCATGCCCTCAAGGGGATGGACTCGCTACTCTCTATCGTCCAGATGCCAGGCGGCATACCTGTGGGCACGCTGGCCATCGGCAAGGCTGGGGCGACTAATGCAGCACTGCTTGCTGCATCTATTTTGGCAAACAAACATCCCGCCATCAAAGCGCGGCTCAAGAAGTTCCGCCAAGAGCAGACGCAGACGGTTTTGAAACACAAACTGCCCAAGTAACCCCTGACTGCACACGCCTGATTTTATGGAAGACCGCCAGATGCCGATCCCCAAGAAAGAGGTGATAGGTGTAGTTGGTAACGGCCAGCTAGGGCGTATGTTTGCACAGGCTGCTCACGAGTTGGATTATCGAGTCTGGGTTTTTGGTCCTGGCAAGGATAGCCCCGCCGGGCAGGTGGCAGACAGGGAGTTCGATGCCGATTACGGGGACAGTGCGGCACTGGCCGAGTTTTCAGCGGGGATCAGGGTGGCGACTTTTGAGTTTGAAAACATTCCGCGTTCCACGCTCGATTTTCTGGCATCTCGCGTGCCCACGCACCCGTCGCCCGATGTCCTTTACATAACGCAGAACAGGCTGCGCGAAAAAACATGGCTGCACGAAAACGGGTTTCCCGTTGCGAATTTTGTTTTGGTGCGTTCCCGCCACGAGTTGGAAGGGGCGTTGGATTACATCGGATATCCCGCCGTGCTCAAGACCGCATCGTTCGGCTATGACGGGAAGGGGCAGGCACGGATTGATAAGGGGACGGATATTGATGCTGCATGGGCTGGGCTTGGGGCACCCGAAGCCGTCCTAGAGGCTTGGGTTGATTTCGGGATGGAGCTTTCTGTGGTTTGCGCCCGCAACCAGCAAGGTGAGACGCGGTGTTTTCCAGTCTGCCACAACACGCACCACCACCACATTTTGGCTGTGACTCAGGTGCCTGCTGCAATCAGCACAGACCTCTCGCACAGGGCGCAGGCCTACACCATGCAGGTAGCCCAAGCCATGAAGGTAGTGGGCCTGATTACGGCAGAGTTTTTTTTAACCAAGACAGGAGATATGCTTTTCAACGAGCTTGCGCCGCGTCCGCACAACTCGGGGCATTTTTCGATAGATGCCTGCTCCAGCAGTCAGTTCAGACACCATGTTCTGGCGGTGACAAGGCGGCCTTTACCGACTGTGACGCAGCCCGAGCCAGCCGTCATGGCCAACATCCTTGGCGACCTTTGGGAGAAACGCGGGGAGGACGGGCGAGCGACTGTCGTAGAACCGCCATGGGATGCCGTCCGCGCTTTGCCGGGGGCGCACCTGCATCTCTACGGGAAAAAAGAGCCGCGTGCTCGCCGCAAGATGGGGCATCTTACGATGGTGGGCGATGGAATAAAAACGCATCGCGATACACTTTGGAAATTGGGCATGGATCAGATTTTTGATCCGCCCCGCGATCCGTTGCCGTGGGAGAAAACCGATGTGCTGCTCACAGCGCGGCCTTTTGTTCCGTTCGCCATTGATGTGTCTGGTGTGGGGCGGCTTGAGGTGGATTCTCCCGAAGCACTCGCCAAATTGCGCGGGCAGTATATTTTTCAGGGTGCTGACGGTGATGCTCCAAGGATGTTTGCGCCGTCTCTCGTGGCCGGGGTGGAACAGCAAAAGGTCTGAGGTTTATGGGCAGATTCCAGAGTGAGTCCCAGCAGCAGCCTGATTACGAATTGCTTTCTGACGGGCAGCTCATGAGGCGTGTCAGGGACGATGATTTTGATGCGTTCGAGGCACTCGTGCGCCGACATCATCATTCCGTGTATGGGGTGGCATACCGCATGTTGGGCGATGCCACTGAGGCGGAGGATTTAACCCAGCAAACTTTTCTTCGCATTTTCAATGCGGCAGGCCGATACGAGCCATCGGCGCGGTTTACCACATGGATGTTCACCATAGTCCGTAACCTCGTGTTCAACGAGCTACGCAGGCGTGGCAGCAGGGAACATGTTTCCATAGATTCATCGGAAGAAGGTGGTGATGGCATTGGCCAGTCACGCCAAATACCAGATATGGCATCGCTCTCGCCTGATGCCGTGATGCTCCATGCCGAGCTAGAGTCGGAGGTGCAGGCCGCTTTGGAAACACTGCCTGAGCAGCAGCGGATGGCCATGGTGCTCCTCCGTTATGAGGAGCTTTCCTACGAGGAGATAGCTAGGACGCTTCAGACCAGCCTAGCATCGGTGAAATCATTGGTTTTTAGAGCGAGGGAGACGCTCAGGACACGATTGAAAAAATATTTAAATTTTACCGCAACTAACGCCTGATATGTGGGTTTAACCAGTATATGGACGATTGGGATAAAAAAGATGAACTCTGGCGACTGATGGGGAAGGTATCTAGACCAGAACCTTCACAGTGGCTGGTAGCCAACATAGTGCGAGAAGCAAGGAAATCGCACGAAACATCGTGGTTCGGCGAACGAGTCAAGGCGTTCAAGACGATGTGGGTGGGTGTCGTAGCTATAGCGGTGCTTTTCGCTTTTTTGCCAGTTTTTTATATAACTCCCACGAAACAACCTGCCGCCGATATGGATGAAGTGGCTGAGGTAAAACCAGCAAAGGCTGCGTGGGACGAGGATGCCGTTTTGAATGCGTTGGATGCTTTTGAGGAACATGAAAAGGAGGGGTTATGGCTAGCAGATTTATAACTGGAGCAGTTGCATTGTGCTGCATGGGATTCGCTTTGTGCGCTGAAGAGATACAAGAGAACACAAACAAAAAAGAAGGTTCCGAGAAACGGAAAAACCCGTTTTTGGAGAAGATGTCTGAGGAGCGCAAAAACAGGTTTCGCGGGGAGGGGCAAGAGCCAGGGTTCGAGCCTAGCAAACGGGACGGTGAAAGCAGTGAGCGCCCGAGTTTTCGGCATGGCGAAAAAAAACTGGGGCAAGGCGGTATGGGCAACATGGTCGAAATGCGGAACAAAATGTTGGCTCTGATGCAAGTGCCTGACGACAAGCTCGACGAGGTGTTGGATAAATGGCCGAAGTTCCAAGAGATGGACGATGCTGGGCGAGAACAGATGAAAAAGAAAATCATCGGTTTCAGAAACGAACGGAAACGGGAAGCACTGGATCAGGCCAAGCAGGATGGCTTCAACATCACGCCAGAGCGCGAGCAAGAGTTTGTAGGTGCTTATTGGAAGGGACGCCAAAAAATGGAAGAGACTCTGCGCCAAGAGATGGAGCCGAGGCGCAAGGCGTTGGAACAAGAGGCGCGGGAATCGCTGATGCAAATTTTCGGCGACACGCAACAGAGGGGTGGAGATGGGGAAGTTTCTAAAACTGACAAGCCACGCCCTGATGATAGCAGACCCGAGAAACCCCGTTTCCAGCAAAAGGAAAAAGGCAAGCAATCTGGGTTGCTGTAAAGCCGCCAAGAGAGGAAATGGCAAGCGATGAGGGGAATAGAAAAGTAAGTTCAACAGAAGCGGCTCCTGATTATCTCAGCCCTCCGCGCTGGGCAGCCACTCCGAACCATCGCCCGACAGTTTTCCGCATCAGCCCTCTCACAAGTTCAGTATTGGAGGCATAGGACTCAAGGGCAACCAGATAAAAACCTTGATGCATCCGATCTCCTCAAAAACTCATGATTCTATCAACACAAAATGCCTATTATGCCAAATTTTTCAAATGACCGCTGTGTATGCCGGTATCTGCCATTAGAGTTTGTTTCACGACCAAGTCTCATAAGCTAATATTCCCATGATGCTGCCTGTTAGTTTTGTTCCTTTACTATCGGGTAATGAGACGGCGTTTTGGGTAAAAATATTTTTGCACAAGCGATTTTTTAATGAACGGAGAGAGTCAGTTTATTGCAGGCGAAGCAAGTTCCAAGAGTTTGTAACCAGTAGAGTAGAGAGACAGGTCATCAGGATTTAGGTTTCGGTCTATTCTGTGTCTGGGTTTCCCCGTCCGTGTCTCAATAACCGCATACCT
>JAIFLJ010000107.1 GCA_020049135.1 bacterium
TGGCTCTCTTCGAGGAACCCAATCGTTCTTCAGAGCACTCGTGCGCTATGGCTGTTACGCGACAAGCGAAAACGCCAGAACGACTCCGAACAATGGGATGCTTTGGAGGCTTTAGCTTAACTTGACGCGTATGCCTGAAAGGGTTGGATCAGTCCCAAACTGTGACCGCTGGCGTCTCGCCGGCATCTTCGCTAGTAACGCCAGTATCTCGCCGGCATCTTGTTGGCAAAATAGAGAGCCGGGTTTGTTAATGGAGGTTAAAGTCCGACAGGCTCCTAGCGAAGACGCCGGCGGTCCCAGCATGTATTCTGTTGCCGAGCCCTTTTTAAACTTGCAATAAGCCCGAAGTATCCAGCTAAACTAGGCACATGAGAAATAGAACGGGGTTTGAAAAAATAATTTTTCTGGTTTGCTTGTCAGCCGTGCTGGCCGGATGCGGAGACCCGCGTGAAAAAGAGTTGGTTTTAGAGCTGGAAGTGCTGATGAAACATCGCGAGTACGCCAAGGCGATGGAAATAGTTAAAAAGGAACTGCGGACAAATCCGACAAACAAAACCTTTCTGCGTCAGAGAATAATCCTGCTGCTAAAAAGCGAACAGGCCGACCTTGCTTACGCGGCATACCGGGATTTTGTCAGCAAAGGAGCCAAAGACGACCCTGTGTTGGTGCAGGCACTGGAGCATGCGGATCGCGAAATTCGCACCACAGCGGCTAAAGCACTTTCAATAGCAAAGGATCCACAAACGAGAAAATCCTTGGAAAAAGCAGCGTCTGACCCTGATGAGCAAGTGCGGCGTAGCGCGGTAAACGCCTTGGGTCAAATCAAAAACCTGCGTTCGCTCCCAGTCCTCACCCAAGCGCTCAAAGACCCTTCGTGGTTCGTGCGTGGAGAGGCGGCTAGTGCTCTAGGGCTGATCGGCGATGAATCAGCCATACCCGCCCTTATGGCCTCATTGCAGGACGGCGATGAATATGTCCGCTTTGCCGCTGGCAGCTCGGTCGTGGAGTTGGCTACTGAAAAACAGAGGCAACTCCTCCAAAAAGAGCTGCAAAGCTCCAATATTCCTACGCAGGTTGTAGCGGCCATGTCGCTGGCGAAATTGGGCGATGCTTCTGGTGCTCCTTTGCTTAGAGCCGAACTACAAAAAAAATCCGACCTCCGCCTACGCAGGAAATGTATGGATTTTTTGGTAAAAATCAAAGATGTGAACAGTCTTCCAATCATGCACGCCATGCTCAACGAAAAAGACGAGGCACTCCAGTGCCTAGTCCTCGATGAGCTAGGCAAAATCCCTGACAAATCAACTCTGTCAGTCCTGAAAAAATTCTCCGAAAACCCTTCCACACCAGAAAAAATGCGTTCCGCAGCAAGGCAGGCATTGCGCAATGTGCTGGAAGTGTTGGCCAAACAGCAGCAAGAGAAGTCAGCGCAAAAATAGGAGACCTGCCGCTTATCGCTTGCACGCTCGCATACACAAAGGATAGTCTTTCACATCATGCGTTTTTTAGTCACAGGCGGAGCGGGGTTTATCGGCTCGCACTTTTGCGAGCGGTTGCTGTCCGATGGCCACCAGCCGGTGGTGTTGGACGATTTCAACGATTTTTATAGACCAGAAATAAAACGGGCAAACATTGCAACATTCAAAAATGATGCCGTGGTTATCGAGGGAGATTTCCGCGATGCTGCGACTGTTTCTACACTATTCAAAACCTACGCCTTCGATGCCGTTGCGCACATCGGAGCTAGGGCGGGCGTGCGCCCTTCGATACAAAACCCGCACCTTTACATTTCGACAAATGTCACAGGCACTCTCAATCTCCTAGAAGCGTGCCGCGAACACGGCGTCAAAAAATTTGTTTTCGCCTCCAGTTCATCCATATACGGAGTGAACGGTAAGGTGCCTTTCAGCGAGGATGACCCCGTCTATTCTACGCTCTCGCCGTACGCAAGCACGAAGTTGTGCGGTGAACAGCTCTGCTCGAATTACGCCAAGCTGCACGGCATACGAGCTGTCTGCCTCCGCTTTTTCACCGTTTATGGCCCGCGCCAACGCCCCGACTTGGCCATACACAAGTTTGCGAGAGCCATCCTTGATGGCCACCCCATAGACCAATACGGGGACGGCTCCACGCGACGCGACTACACCTATATCTCCGACATTTTAGACGGCATATCGAAGGCTGCGCAATATGACGACTCGCCTTTTGAAATAATTAACCTCGGAGAAAGCGAAACCACATCCCTTTTGTCCCTCGTTTCCATCTTGGAAAAAGCACTCCAGAAAAAAGCCCAAGTTCGCTTGTTGCCGGAACAACCGGGCGATGTGCCTTTGACCTACGCTGATATTTCGAAAGCCAGACGCCTTCTGGGATACGCCCCAACCACGACCGTAGAACAAGGGATACCGAAATTTGTAGAGTGGCTGACGCAAAAACGGCATACCGAGCACACAGCATGAAAATCAAAACAAAAGAAAAAATACTGGTGACTGGCGGCGCGGGTTTTATCGGGAGCGCGTTGGTCTGGGCACTGAACAATCGGGGGCAGGAAAACATCGTCATTACGGACTATCTAGGCACTAGCGAAAAGTGGAAAAACCTCGTCCCTCTCTGCTATGCGGATTACTTGGAGGCCGACGATTTCCTTGCTAGGCTCAAACATGGCGAGGACGCGTTTGGCCAGTTTACGCGAATATTCCACCTTGGGGCGTGTTCCGCCACCACTGAAATGGACGCCTCCTACCTTGTCCGAAACAACTACGAGTACACCAAGACGCTTGCGCACTGGGCTGCGCACCAGAACGCCCGTTTCGTCTATGCCTCGTCAGCGGCTACCTACGGCGACGGCTCGCAGGGGATGCAAGACTCCGTGGAGTGCCTACCGTCCCTACGCCCCCTGAACGCATACGGTTATTCCAAGCAGATGTTCGACCTCTATGCGATGCGCACGGGGCTGATCCATCAGATATGCGGTCTGAAATATTTCAATGTTTTCGGTCCTAACGAAAACCACAAAGGCGAGATGCGCAGTCTAGTCTGCAAGGCTTACAAACAGATTTCAGAAACGGGTAAAATATCACTCTTCAAAAGTCACCGCCCTGACTTCAAAGACGGCGAACAGAAGCGGGATTTTTTATATGTGAAAGATGCGGTGGACATGACCATACACCTTTCTGAAACAGAATCCGCGAACGGTCTTTTCAATCTCGGTTCTGGGGGAGCGAGGACATGGTTGGATTTGGCACATGCCCTGTTTGCAGCCATGGGGCGTGCCCCCGCTATTGAGTTTGTGGATATGCCGGAAGTGTTGCGCGGGAAATACCAATATTTTACGCAGGCGGACATCTCTGCTCTCCGCTCCACTGGCTATGCAACCGCAGTAACATCCCTCGAAGAATCCGTTGCCGATTATGTGAAACATTATCTGACTCCTGGAAAATCACTCGGCGAAGTACTGGGGCATTGAGCATGATAGACGGAGAACGGGGGTGGCTGTTGGCTGCTGTTTGCCTTTACGGCGGCGTCTTTGCCGCAAGCCTGCGCACGCTCCGCCATCACTCTTTACGCCCGCCGCCAGAAGCCTTCTTGGGCTTTCTGTCGGCGTTCGTATGTCATACCGTTTTCCTGTTTCTCCGTGCGGCAGAAATACACCACTGCCCGATGACAAACTTGTTCGAAGTCGCCGCGTTCATCGGATGGAGCGTTGCGCTGATTTATTTGGTAGTGGGGCCGATTTATAGGATGACGCTGCTCGGTTTTCTCACAGCGCCCATGCTTGCCGCCGGGCTTGCAGTTTCCATGTTGCTACCGATAGACAGCCCGAATCCGCACCAGTTTCCTAGCGGCCCAGCATTCGAGTTGCATGTGGCCTTGAGTTTGTTGGCATACGGCTGCATGGCGGTATCGGCTACGGCGGGGCTATTCTATCTCATGCAAGACCACTGCCTGAAAAGAAAATACCAGATAGCGTGGCTGGCCACCATCCCGTCATTGCATGACCTTGCCCAAGTCAACCGCCACCTGATGGCGGTCAGCATTTTATTTCTTACGGGAGGCTTGGTCGCCAGCCTGCCCATAGCCGAGCAAAGCGAATGGCCCAAACTCCTCTGGCTAGTTATTTTCTGGTTCTATCTCTCAGCCGTGACCGCCGCTGCGTGGGCGCGGCGCATCAGCTCGCACCGCACAGCCGCACATTGCGTTATCATTTTCGTGGCCATGATCTCAACATTCTGGCTGATAAACTCTTTCGCCCCAAGCCATTCGTCACTCTGATTTTTCATCACATGAGCCTGGTTTGCCTGAGTTTGAGCCACCACAATTCACCAGTTGAAATCAGGGAGAAGTTTTCCTTTTCAGAACAGGCCATGCGCGAGGCGCACGATATTTTTGGCCAAATATCGGGTGGCGAAGGCGAGCTGGTGCTTTTGTCCACCTGCAACAGGATCGAAATCTATGCGGCTGGGCCCACGCAGCAAGAAGTCGGTGCATGGATAAACAGCCTCTTCGATCTCACGGGTCGAGCTGGGAACATGAAAGATGCAGAGTTTCTCCGTTTCGAGGATGGTGCTGCAGTCCGGCATCTTTTCAAAGTAGCTTCTGGTCTTGAGTCCATGGTTGTCGGCGAAACGGAAATTTTTGGGCAAGTCAAAAAGGCTTACGCCTTGGCCAACGGATGCGGACGGGCGGGGAAACTCCTACACCGCTTTTTTCAGACAGCATTCAGAGTTGGGAAAAAAGTCCGCAGCGAAACGGAAATAACCCGTGGTGGCACATCGGTGGGAGCCACGGCGGCGGAACTGGCAGAGCATATTTTCGGCAACCTCTCTCGCTGTCATGTGCTTCTGGTGGGAGCCAGCGACACAGGCGAAAAAACCGCACGCGCCCTGCTGCTACGGGGTGTGAGTGCCATCACCGTGACTAATCGCACGCACGAAAAAGCGGCGGCTCTGGCATCGGAATGGAAAGGCCGCACCGTGCTGTTTGAAGGGTGGTTTGCAGAGCTGCTACAAGCCGACATAGTGGTAAGTGCTACTTCCGCGCAAGAGACAATTCTCCCGCTACACGAAGCGCGCCCATTTTTGGCGCAGCGCGGGCCACGCCCGATTTTCATGATAGACCTCGCCGTGCCAAGGGATTTGGATCCGGCTCTCGGGGCAGAGCCCGATGTTTACCTTTACAACATGGACGACCTCCAAACCATCACGGAACAAAACAAGAAAGACCGCAGACAAGCCATGCTTGCCGCCGAAGCCATACTGGACGCGGCGGTCAAAGATTTTGTCTCTTGGCAAGCCAACAGCTCTAACTGGAACAAAGAAAAAAACAGATGAAATCACCGACGACAATCGTGATCGGCACCCGTGGCAGCGGCTTGGCCATCGCGCAGACAACATGGGTCAAGGAACAACTCGAAAAATGCCACCCGCGCCTGCGGTTTGAAACCAAAATAATCAAAACTACCGGTGACAAACTGCAAAAAACACGGGTTGCTGGGCCGTTGCCCAAGGGTCTTTTCACAAAAGAAATCGAAAGTGCCATGCTTCTTGGAAAAATTGATCTGGCCGTTCACAGCCTGAAAGATATGCCAGTCGAAGAGACATCTGGGCTGCTGCTGGGAGCCATACCGAAACGCGCCGATTACAGGGACGCCCTCATTTCTCGCAAGGAAACGGCAGTGGAACATTTCGGCTCCAGCTCGACCCTAGTGACCAACAGTCCGCGGCGCCGCCACGAAATAGCACGGTTGCACCCAGATTTCAAATGGGTTGCTATGCGTGGCAACATAGACACACGCATAAGGCGTTTCGAGGAAACACTGGAGTGGAGTGGACTCATATTGGCGGTTGCCGGGCTTGAGCGCCTCCGCCCTCCAGTTGACGGACTAGTCATCACGCCCATACCAACAGAAACGATACTGCCAGCTCCTGGCCAAGGTGCTTTGGCCATACAGTGCAGAGCCGATGACGGGCGCACACGGGAGATAGTTACTCCCATGAACCATTTCGCCACGAGGCTGTGCGTGGAGACAGAACGCCAGTTTCTGGCGGGGCTAGGCGGCGGATGCCAGATGCCGCTCGGAACACTAGCCCTACACAGCGACGGGAAAATCCGTTTTAAAGCGAGGCTTTATACCGATGGTGGACAACTCGTTGAATGGGATAAATCATGGCTCTGCAACGATGCCCCTGCCGCAGCTTACGCGCTGGCGGCTGAGTGGCGGAGCGGCACAAACTGCCAGACACCGCCGCTTGCACCATGAAAATGCTCTGAGGATGCGTCAAATATCTATCGAAAGTTCGCGCAATTCTTTTGTGTTTTTTTCAAAATAAAAAAGTTTCTTGTGCTGGATGGCAAACTCGTGAACCAGCTTTGTCACTTTAACATCGTAGCAGCAATACTCGGCTATTTTCTCCCACTCCCCACTATCGAACCATCTGATGGCGTCCAAGCCGTCGGCAGTTTTGCCTACGCCGATAGTGGCTTCAGAGAGGGAGTCCAACTTAATCCTGAAACCGAGTTTTTTTTCCACTTCAACCATAATGTCGAGAGTCGGAAACTGCGTTAAATCAATCAGCGTGTACGCACTCAGAACCCGGTAATCAAAATCAATCAGGTTGTAGCCAACAATCAAATCGGCTCGCGATAACTGCGCGACAAGGGCATCGGCCTCATCTTCCAGATATATTTCGTACTGGTCATCCTTGGTGCTGTAGGTGACGCCGAGCGACATTTTTAAATCGGCTGGGCGGCGTTTGCCTCCTATCTGCTGAAAACTTTTTTGCGTCTCCAGATCGAAATAGACGATGTTTTTCATCCTCACAAAGTCATTAGGCGAATGCCGCCCGAATTCAACCAAGAACTGCATCACGGGCGTGATTAAAAGTGGGTGAGGTTGGGCAAACCAGAGTTGGGAAATAGCGCTCTCTTTGTCTGACAGTGTGGGGAGATGGAATCAGGCTCATG
>JAIFLJ010000151.1 GCA_020049135.1 bacterium
TCGAGCGTTATCACCGCCACCCCAATCAAGCCCTACGCCTCATCCTTCATGCCTCCCCTCTCTTATGAAACATCCAACCAAACGCCCTGCTTTTATACGCACCATAAAAACATTGTTTTTTTAAATATGTAGTTGTAAAAAATATATGCCATGAAAGAGGAAGATGTTAGCAAGGAGAAAATGTTGAAAGAGCTTAGAAATAAAGCTGCGCAGCATTTGAAAAAAATTTCTGACGGTGTCGGCCAGAAACCCGTGCCAAACAATGATGCATTGGTGCAGGAGTTGCATATTCACCAAGTGGAACTGGAGATACAGAATCAAGAGCTTCGTGATGCACAGGAACATCTGGAAATTGCTAGAGCTCGCTATTTTTCCCTGTTTGATAAAGCACCTGTTCCGTATTTTGTTTTTGATGGTCAGGGGCGATCGCTAGAGATGAATTTTTGTGCATCGGACATGCTGGATATTGACCGTAAAGAAATAAGCATCCGTCCGTTTTTCATGTATTTGAAAGAGGGGAGTCGTGAGGTTTTTTTTCAGCATTTGCAGAAGGTGCTGAGTTCGCAGCAAGAAGATACAGTAGAGATAAGAATCATTACAAAGTCTGGGGACGAGCGGATAGTCAGGATGGTGAGCCGCCCTCTTCCTGGCGTGCTGGGAGATAAGTTAGCTGGGGCTTTGTCTGCCTGCTTTGATATCACCAACCTCAAGCTAGTGGAGGCAAAGCTCCGCACTGCGCTGGAAATGAGCGAGTCGGCCAATAAGGCAAAAAGCGAGTTTCTGGCCACGATGAGTCATGAGTTTAGGACGCCGCTCAACGGTATAATTGGTTTTTCTGAGCTTATCATATCTGGCAATGCGATAGCTGAACCCGAAAAGGAATATATCGAAACGGTTTTACAGTGCGGCAAAAACATGCTGAGGCTTGTGAACGATGTCTTGGACATAGCCAAAATTGAGGCCGACAAAATTACACTGAAAGAAGAGGGGTGCGAGCTTCACAATCTTCTAGAAAGTGCAGCCAGCCAAGTTCAACAGACAGCCAAACAGAAGGGAATTCGGCTCTCGTGCCACGCCCCTATGTTGCATTTTAAGACGGATGCAGCCCGCGTGAGGCAGGTGGTGCTGAACCTGCTTTCTAACGCTGTCAAGTTCACCAAAACAGGCAGTGTCACTGTAAATGCGTCATCATTGGAGATGCCGCACGGCAAGATTCAAGTGCAAATCGTCGTCAAAGACACAGGCGTTGGCATAAAACAGGAAGATTTGAGCAGGCTTTTCGTTCCGTTTACTCAGTTGGATCAATCAGTAACACGCTCTTACGATGGAACAGGTCTGGGCTTGAGCATTTCGAAAAAGCTGGCTCAAAAATTGAGCGGTTCGGTAAAACTGGAGAGTGTTTACGGGCAAGGCACCACGGCGACATTCGTATTCATAGTCAGAGCGGTCACGGCTAAAACAGCAAAGCAGCATCAAAAACCAGCGCCTAGTGCTGCTGCGCCGCATCCAGAAATAAAAATTTTGATAGTGGACGATAATTTATCCAACCTGCGGCTCATGGAGATCATATCCAAACAGATAACGCCTCATGTGACGGCTATCGGAAACCCGCTTGAAGCTATTGAGAAGGCTCGCAAAGAGCAGTTCACGCATATTTTTATGGATATCTCCATGCCCGAAATGGACGGGACAAAGTGCATGTTGGAAATAAGGAAAGTGATAGCATCACAGGCCGTTTTCGTTGCCCTCACTGGTCACGCTATGGACGGGGATCGCAAACGGTTTCTGGAAGAGGGCTTTGATCAATATGTGGCCAAGCCGATCGAGAAGAGAATGATTCAAGAAGTTTTAGGTTTAATAGATTAAAAAATATTGCAATAGAGGCGCACCATGAAAACGAAAAATAAGACAGAATCTAAAAGAAAAACGCCCGCCATTAGTAAAAGTGCCAAACCAACAAGTGCGCTCCGCAGCAATATAAAGGCAGAAGAGTTGCCTGTGACGGAATGTAATCTGGAGCCTTTTTCTGGCAGCTCTGAGAAATCATCGTTTTTCGTTGTTGGCATAGGTGCATCGGCGGGTGGGTTGGAGGCGATAGGCGAGTTTTTTGAAGGGATGCCGACAGATAGCGGCATGGCGTTTGTGGTCATACAGCATCTTTCGCCGGATTACAAAAGTTTCATGGTGGAACTCCTCTCCAAACGGACGCACCTAGCCGTGCAGCTTGCCGAAGACGGAAAAAAACTGGAGCCGAACAACATATATCTTATCCCGCCCAAGAAAAACCTGAAGATTTTCAAAGAACGACTGATCTTAGTGGATCCCATGTTGACTCGGGGTTTGAATTTGCCGATAGACATTTTTTTTAGGTCGCTTGCTGATAGCATAGGACTGTCGGCTGTAGGCGTAGTCCTCTCGGGAACAGGAAGCGATGGGACGCTAGGCATACGGGCGATCAAAGAAGCGGGCGGCATGGTCATGGTGCAAAGCCAAGAGTCAGCCCAGTTTGATGGTATGCCGCGCAGCGCGATAGGGACTGGGATGGTCGATTTTATTTTGCCGCCGAAACAGATGGCACAGCAGCTCATAGCGTTCGCGCAACACCCGCTAGACAGCCCATCTGGGATTATACAGAGGCATCAGAGCAAGACGGAGATCGTGATGGAAAAAATCTTCGCCCTTATCAACGAACGATGCGGGGTTGATTTTTCTAACTACAAACCTTCCACGATAGACCGCCGCATGGAGCGGCGTATGAGTATAAACCAGCTACATTCGCTGGATGACTATTACCAGTACTTGGAAGAGTCACCGCGCGAGGCGCAGCTTCTTTTCAACGACCTGCTGATTTCAGTGACTAGGTTCTTTCGCGATGCTGATGCGTTCAAATTTATTGGTGTGAATGTGATTCCGAAAATAGTCGCCAAGCCGAATGAAGAAAAGCAGGTGCGCGTGTGGGTGCCAGGGTGCGCCACGGGCGAGGAAGCCTACTCGATAGCCATCATGCTCTCCGAGGAGATGGAAAGGCAGAAAAAACTCTGGTCTATAAAGGTGTTCGCCACGGATATCGCACGGGCCGCGCTGGATGTGGCAACGCAGGGGGTTTACAGCGAAAGCTCGGTCACGGGATTGCCATCAAATATTATGGAGAAATATTTCGTCCCCGCCTCTGGCAACTTCCAAGTTTCCAATGCGCTCAGGCAGATGGTGGTGTTTGCGCGGCACGACCTGATGAAAGACCCGCCATTCACAAAAATGGATATCATCTCCTGCCGCAATGTGCTGATTTATTTTCAGCCAGTGTTACAAAGCAAAATTTTTTCGCTCTTCCAGTTCGCTCTCAAGCCAAGTGGATATCTCTTCCTTGGGAGCAGCGAGGCACTCGGTGAATTTTCCACAAACTTCAAGACCCTGAACCTTACTCACAAGATTTTCCAGATTAACGAGCATATCGAAAGGGACATCGGCCAGTTTTCTGTGCGTCCGTCTAGGCTTCCAGCATTGCGTTCCATCGAAAGGCTTTTGCCTATGGCCACCATGCGCGTGTCGTTGGAGGAAGTTTTTAAAGAGATCATAGCAGACTGCATTTCGGCCTGCATAGTCGTGGACAAGAACAACGAGGTTCTCCATCTATTTGGAAAGGCTGGCGAGTACCTGCGCCCGCCTGAAGGCTCGTTCACGAACAATATACTCAAGCTGACATCGCACAACCTGTCAGCCGCCATCGCCACAGCCATGCACAGGGCTTCCAAGGAGCAGAATTTCACTTACGACAATGTGAAAATTGACTCCCCGGACGGGCGCGGAGCCGTGCTATTGCAAATACGGGTGAAAGAGATTAAGCCCGCAATCAAGACGGGGCGCATAATACGCGTGGTTTACATTGACGAGAAAAAACAGGTAAAAATCCGTGAAGCTACCGAAAGCTTCCGAGTGCACAAGGCGGCCAAGCACAGGATAGACGAGCTAGAGCAGGAGTTGACTTACACCAAGGAAAGTCTGCAGGCCACTATCGAAGAGCTGGAAACCACCAACGAAGAACTCCAGGCCACAAACGAAGAGTTGCTGGCCAGCAATGAGGAACTACAGGCCACTAATGAGGAATTGCAGTCTGTCAACGAGGAGTTGCATACCGTAAATGCCGAAAACCAGTCGCGCATCGTCGAACTCAACGAACTTAACAACGATATAAATAACCTCCTAGAATGTGCAAATATCGGGATATTGGTCATAGACATGGACGGGCGCGTGCGGCGCATATCGGAGGCCGCTTGCCATATGACGAACCTCACGCAGAAAGATGTGGGCGTGCCCATTGAAGTGGTCGCACGGAATCTCGGCCAGCACGAACTCGGCGAGCGAGCCATGCGCGTCATGGTCAAGAGCGAGACTCTCCAGACCGAAATACAGACCACTGTGGGGAACTGGTTTTTGATGCGTATGGTTCCTTACATTGTCCCTGGGGATTCCAACAAGGGATGTATCCTGACGCTGCTGGACATCACATCGTTCAAATCAGCCGAGGAATCGCTGCAGCGCACGGAGAATAACTTGCGCAGGATGATGGAGAGCCCAGAAAACAGTTGCCTTGTGGTGAGCAACAAAGATGATGCCATACTCACATGGGGAGCTGCTGCAAAGAGGATGTTTGATAGGAGCATGGACGATGTGGTCAATCAGCCGTTCCATATACTGCGTGCCACTGGCGATGACCGTTTCGTGGCCAAGGATAATATGGCGCGGGCTGTGCAGGAGGGGTCGTTTGAAACGGAGGATATTTTCGTGCGTAAGGATGGCACCCGTTTTTCAGCGTCCATTATACTGAGCTGTCTCAGGGATCACGATGGGCGGGTGAAAGGCTTTTCTCGATTCATCAGTAATCGCGAAACGGCAAAGGAACAAAGATGACAAACGAACAAATAAAACCTGCTGATTGTCTCAGCGTCAACTGTTGCTGTGGACAAGCTATACATTCTGTAGAATCGTTGCGTCCAGGGGATCACCTCTGCTGCATCTATACGGATGACGAGGAACACAGGCTGCTGCTCACACCGTTTCTGAGACAAGGTCTGGAGAAAAATGAACGGGTCGTTTACATAGTGGACGCACGCACGCCAGAGCAAATTTTGGGCTATCTGGAGCAGGACGGTTTTCGGACTGAAAATGCTCTTAAAAGCGGGCAACTCGTAATTCTATCAGCCAATGATTCGTATTTGAGAGACGGGTGTTTTGATCCTGATAAGATGCTGGCACTTTTGAGCCAAGAAACGGATAGGGCGCAAGATGATGGTTTTTCTGCGCTCAGGGTGACGGGGGAGATGAGCTGGGCATTGAAAGGTAACGAGGGGGCAGAACGCCTTATGGAATATGAGGCGAAGCTTAATAATTTTTTCCCGTTCAACATGGCACTGGGGCTTTGCCAGTATGACAAGCGTCGTTTTGAGCCAGATGTCTTGCTGGCCGTTTTGGAGACACATCCTATTGCTGTGATAGGCACTAATTTTTTCGATAATTTTTATTATATTCAGCCGGGCGATTTTCTGGGTGGTCATAGGGAGTCCGTGGAGCTTGATATGCGCATAAAAAATCTGCGTCGTTACCACGACTCGCTTTCCGATTACAAGGCACTGTTTGAAAATACTGTGAGCGGTTTTGGTCTCAATGAGTTGATCTATGATGATGATGGTCACCCGTGTGATTATCGGTTTCTCATGATCAACAGCGCATTTGAAAAACTTACTGGGTTAAAGTCCGAAGATGTGGTCGGACGCAAGGCAAGCGAGGTGTTTCTGGATCTGGAGCCGTTGTGGATGGATGCATTGGTCCGTGTTGCACTTACAGGCGTTCCAGAGCATGTAGAGCATTTCTCCAAAGATGTAGGGAAGTACTTTGAGGTCTCTGTATTTTCAACGCAAAAAGGGCGTTTTGCTGTCAATTTCCACGATATTACGCTAAGGGTGATAGCAGATAAAAAGCTCTCTGAGACAGCCGAAAAATACAAGCAGGCGTTTGAGAATGTGCAGGAACTAATAGAGATCGTGGGCATGTCCAACCCATCCATTGCACCGAATAAACAAGATATTATCAGAAAAAAATAAAGTGTTGCATAGGCATCCTTGCCTGTGTCTTGAGCGGTGGACATTAGATGTTTATGCAAGAGCAATGCACTTGCATAAACATCATTTCATTATATAATTTATCCGTGAGCAATATGAAATGCGAATCAGCACCTAAAATAAATCCCGATGGCGAAATGGTTATTTCATCCGTTTACGCTTCTTATATGAGGCATCTTTTGGGCGGTGATTATTCTGACTGCATAAAGATAGTGAAGGAACTGGTGGCGAGCCAAGTGGATTTCAGAGACATATACACGAAATTATTTCAGAGGTCTCTTTATGAGGTGGGTGAACTCTGGGAAAAAAACGAAATCCCAGTGGCACATGAGCACATGGTGACTGCGTTGACTGAGTTGCTATTAACAGTATTGCACCCGCACATTTTTCGTGGCCAGAGGTGCGGTAAAAAAGCTCTTGTGGCTTGTGCAGCAGAGGGAACCCACAGGATAGGGGCTAAAATGGTGACGGACATATTCGAACTGCACGGATGGGATGCTGTCTTTGTGCCTACACCTGTTTCCATAGAGGGCATACTATTGCTTTTGGACAAGCATTGCCCAGACATGCTGGGTCTTTCGCTCACTCATAATTTTCATTTGCCTTTGCTTGAGTTGGACTTGAAAAGCGTAAGGAATAGCTACTCGCAACTCCCAATTATTTTGGGAGGGAGGGCGTTCATTGATATTAAGGATGATGACCGATACCGAGTTTATGGGGCGCATGTGATTAGAGACATTGATTCTCTCGAAAAACGGCTCTCTTTCAAGTTTGCAGTAAAAAAGGGTTGAGGAAAAGGGTGTAGAATGGCATGGATTGAGGATGAAAACGAATCTACAAG
>JAIFLJ010000015.1 GCA_020049135.1 bacterium
CGTGCGTTTCGTAGTTCATTCTTCTCTTTTCTCTTCCCTTGTCGCTTGCCACTTGTCCCTTCCTCCCTTGGCACTGGCTTCGCCAGATTAGCCGCGTCTGCGGGGTTGGTCACCCCCGTTTTTTTTGGTGTCAGACGCTTTAGAATTTTGCCAGTAAACAGGTTTGGGCTTTGGAATATCTGGCATTTTTCTGCCAGCCCAAATCACTGAGCCTTGTGAAAGCAGCCGTTCGGCCTCGTTCTGGAATACCAGCGACGGTTTTATGGAAAAATAATCATTTAATTCCAATGCCCAGCCTCCGGCTTCGCTGGCTTCGAACAGGAGCCGCACTCTGCACTGTCCGCGATTGGCATCAATAAAATTATAAAGTTTATCCAAGAGCCGCACATCGGCGGAACTAGGTATTTTAAGATAGACGGTGTCTGAATATTCTATTTCTGCTACCTCTATCTGAATCACATCGGAGACGCTGAGGTTCAGTTTGCCGTCACCTTTCCAGCTTTCAACTACACCATGCAGTATCACCACTTCGCCAATCTTGAGGCGATCCTTCAGTTTTACATAGTCTTTGGGTGGCACAAAAATCTCTGTGCGCCCGGTAAAGTCGTCAAATCGTCCTCTTAAAAACGGCTTTTTATCCTTGTTGTAGCGGACATCTAACTCGGTAATCATGCCGCCGACTCGCACGCCTGTCCTGTTCGGCAGAGAGGAAAAAGCGGAGCTTTCCGTCAAAGCAAACCGGGCGAATTTATCCTTGAACGCATCAAGTGGATGCCCGCTCAAATAGAAGCCGAGAAGCTCCTTCTCGTTTTCGAGCCGCTCGCGTATTGGCCAGTCTTGGATGTTGGTCGTCTGCGGGTTTGAGATTGGTGCGGCGGCACTCTGAGCATCTTCCTGTACCAGTGCATCAAAAAGGGATGCCTGTCCGCGCTTGGCGTCTTTGTGTGAATCTGACGCGCTGGCAATCGCTTGGTCAACTTGGTGGAAAAGCCGCGCTCTGTTTCCGTCGAACTCGTCCAGTGCTCCGGCTTTGATCAGGCTCTCCAGAGTTTTCTTGCCTAGCGTTGAGCTGTCGCACCTTGAACAAAGATCGAGAATGCTTTTGAACAGACCTTTCTGTTTTCTTTCCTCCACGAGATGTTTGACGGCTGTTTCACTGACATTTTTTATGGCGGCCAAACCGTATCTGACACATCCGTTTTCAATATCGAAAACGGCCTGGCTACTGTTGATTGACGGCGGCAGGACATCTAAGCCCATGCTGCGGCACTCCTCCACAAAGACGGCGATTTTTTCCGTGTTTCCAATATCATTGGTCATCAAAGATGCCATGTATTCTTTTGGGTAGTTGGCCTTGAGCCACGCGGTCTGGAAAGAGATCACGCCGTAAGCCGCGCTGTGCGATTTATTGAAGCCGTAGCTCGCAAACTTTTCCAGCAAAGTGAAAATCTCATTAGCCTTTTCTGCTGGGATGCCGTTGGTTTTTGCGGCACCAGAGACAAAGTTTTCCCTCTCCTTTTGCATCGCATCAAGGCTCTTTTTGCCCATCGCACGGCGCAGCAGGTCGGACTGGCCCAAGCTGTATCCTGCAAGGAGGTTGGCGGCCTGCATGACCTGTTCTTGGTAAACCATGATGCCGTATGTGTCCCCGGAACATTTCTCTATCAACGGGTGCGCATACTCTATCTGCGTCTCGCCTTTTTTCCTCTTGATATAGTCTGGTATCAAGTCCATGGGACCTGGGCGATAAAGTGCTATGAGCGCGATCAGGTCGTCAATTCCTTGGATGTCAAAATCTCTGCAAAGCTTGCACATCCCATCAGATTCAAGCTGGAAAACACCGGCGTTCTGCCCACGGTTCAGTAACTGCAATGTCGCCGGATCATCCATTGGAATATCCATCGGATTAATATCCACGCCGTGGTCGCGCTTTATCATCTGGATGGCGTCGTTTATGACCTTCAGCGTTTTCAATCCCAAAAAATCCATTTTCAGCAAACCGACTTCGCCTACACTCTTCATGTCGAACTGTGTGATGGTCATCCCGTTTTGTGCGCGTGCAAGAGGTACAAAAGTGTCCACTGGACGATCGCAGATCACTACGCCTGCCGCGTGCATGCCCAACGAGCGCACCATCCCCTCCATGGTTTTGGCGAGGTCTATGATTTTGCGGGCGTTATCTTCATCCTCGTAGATGGCCTTAAATTCCGGCACTTGTTCCAGTGCCATGTGAATTGTTGTGCCTGCCTTGGTCGGCACCATTTTGGAAAGGCGATCGCCTTCGCTATAACTGAACCCGAGCACGCGTGCCACATCCCGTAATGCGTTTTTTGCTCCCATTGTGCCGTATGTGCCGATCTGTGTGACGCAATCTTGACCGTATTTCTGGCGCACATAGTGGATAACCTCCTCACGCCTGTCGTCTATGAAATCCACATCAATATCAGGCGGAGAAACGCGTTCGGGATTCAAGAACCGCTCGAAAAGAAGGCCGAACCGAATCGGATCAACTTCAGTTATTTTGAGCGCGTAGGCGATCAGGCTTCCGGCGGCACTGCCACGACCTGGGCCAACAGGAATGCCGTGCTGTTTTGCGTAATGGATGAAATCCCAGACAATCAAAAAATAGCTGGAAAAACCAGTCTTATCTATCACGCCCAACTCGAAATTCAGGCGATCCTCCAATAGCTTTTTCCTTTTGGTTTCCCCCTCATCGGTTGGTGTTTTTACGAACAACTCAGGATAGCGTTCTTCCATCCCTTTCCTGCACAGGTCATGGAGGTATTTTTCCTGTTTTTCTCCCTCAGGCAGCGGGTATGCCGGAAATTTATTTTTTCCCGTCTCAATTCGCGCCTCACATTTTTCGGCCACTTCCAGCGTTGCCGAGACCGCCTGCGGACACTCTAAAAAAAGCTCAAGCATTTCCGAGTGTGTTTTCAGGTAGAACTCGTGCGGCATTCTAGTGCGGTTTTCGTCGGCCTGCATGGTCTTGGCTTGCAGGCATGTCAGGATGTCGTGCGTCTCCGCGTCTTGCTTGCGGAGATAATGCACATCGTTGGCTGCCACTAGAGGCACGCCGAGCTTTTTACTGGCCTCCAGCAGAAAACGGTTCAGCCGTTTTTCCTCGTCAAGCCCGTGGTCGTTCAACTCCAAATAAAAATCTCCAGACCCGAACAGCTCTTTAAATTCCCCGATACGCTTGAGTGCCCCCTTCTCATCACCACTCAAAAACAAGTGGCCGATTTCGCCGCGCACGCAGGCCGTGGTGCCGAGTAGCCCACTGGAATATTTTGAAAAAAGTTCCCAGTCAACGAGCGGCTTATCGCCTTTCATGTCGAGGTGTGAAGCACTGACCATCTTTACCAGATTGCCGTAACCAGCATTGTTTTTGGCCAACAGGATAAAATGGAATCCGTTCCCTCCAGTCCTCCATGTTTTGGGGTCTAGGCGGTTGCCTGCGGTCATGTAAATCTCGCATCCGATTATTGGCTTTATAGGTGTCTTGCCGTCTTTCTTGGCTTCATCATTCACCTTGTCGCAGGCCATCTGGAACTCTAGTGCCCCGAAAAGTGCCCCGTGGTCAGTGAGTGCTATGGCTGGAAAACCCATTTTCGCCGCGAGCTTTGGCAGCGTGGGCAGAGGGTCGTCCTGCTTCTTCAACTCGTCAGGCAATGCTATGCGGCACGCCCCATCAAGAATGCTGTAATCGGAATGGACATGCAAATGAACGAACGGCTCCATGCGGAAAATTTAGAGCCCCCTCCAATAAATGCAAAGCCGAATTATGTGGTTCTTTGTCAAACTTCCCGCCCTCTGTTACTGTGAACGCTGGCGTCACGCCGGCTTCCTCTGATTTTAGCGACAAGATGTCAGCGTTCACAGCACTCCGTGTTCAGCATGATGCCGTATTTCCTCATTGGAATATGCCTCAATTTATATTTTCAATTTTGACGGCGTGCTTTAGCCTGCTGGCATAAAGCTGCACGGCAACATATCCAACAGATGGCTTTAAAACAAACTAGCAAATATGACTTTTGACGAATTTAAAAACCAGTTGGCAGAATCTTCCACGGAGGAGGTTGTCAAAGCGACCTATGCAACCTATTTCAAAATCAAATACGATACCTCTCATCATCACGACCTATATACACCGCAGGTATTTTTCGAGTTCAAAACCGATAAAAACTTCCAAAATCTAAAAGGCCTCGCATCTGTTTTAGCGCAGGCTCTTTACTACATCAGAAGATTGAAATTTTCCGATGTCGGCAAACCTATACCTTTCTTTCTTTGCCTGGCCGACAAGAATGAAGCCGTATTGGCGGAAACTAGCAAGTGGTCGAATTATTTTTCAAGCAATGCGTATGATTGGGAGCGGCCAGCGAGCAAGCCCGACCCCATGCTGATAGACCATCTGGTCAAAGAGCCTGAGACTGGAAAAATCCACATATACAACATCACGAAAAAGCAGGATCACGACGCATTTAAGAAAAATCTTGAAAATGCTCTGAACCCGCAAATGATCATTGACTTCGGTGATAAGAAAGTCATCAACGAAGAAAATTTCGAGGCTGTTTTCGAACATTGGAAAAGCGTCATAGGCCAACATATCATCAACGGATACAAGCCTTCTTTTTACTTTCTTTCCAACATCCAGCGGGAAAAAGTCATCATTGACAGAGACAACAGCCGCGTTGTTTTCACCTTTGAGGACAAGAACTCCAAAACCCAAAAAGTCCTGATGAAGGACTACGATTATTTTTGGGGTATTTACGATTATGTTTCAGACTCGGAGACGATCAACGGCATCCACGCCAAGCTCGACCGCCTTACGGACGAAAGCCAAAGACGCTTTGAAGGCGAATTCTATACGCCGCTCCGTTTCGCCAAAAAAGCCATCCAATACCTGACAGAAACTCTCGGTAAAAATTGGCATAAATCAGGCAAATACAGGATATGGGACATGGCGGCTGGCACAGGCAACTTGGAATACCACCTGCCCGCAGAGTCTTACAAATACCTCTATCTTTCTACCCTTCATGTGGGCGAGGCCGAACATCTGAAAAAAGTTTTTCGTGATGCCACATGCTTCCAATACGACTATCTTAACGATGATGTGGATTATGTTTTCAACAAGGGAGACCTGCCTTTTGAACCAAAATGGAAACTCCCAAAAAAACTCAGGGATGAATTAGCAGACCCCGAAATCACTTGGGTCGTTTATATCAATCCACCTTTTGCCACCGCACAGGATGCGAAGCAGAAGAAATCTAAAACGGGTGTCGGCAAGACCAGAGTGGAAAAATATATGGATGCTGTAGGAGTCGGGCACGCCAAGCGGGAACTCTTAATTCAGTTTATGTTTCGCATTGTCCATGAACTTCCCCAAAACACTTATTTGGGAATGTTTTCTAAATTGTATTTGAACGCGCCTGACAGCACGGATTACCGTGACGCCTATTTAAATTTCAAATACCAAAAAGGATTCTTATTCAAATCAACTGTTTTTCACGGTGTAAGCGGCAAATATCCTATTGCATTTTTGATCTGGAAATTATCCAAAAAGAATACGGCACAAACTATTGAAATAGACATTGCTGACGAAGACACATTAACGGTTGGCGCAAAACATTTACGACTCGTTACAAAACAGGATGTATTAAATAAGTGGTTTCCAAGACCTCAGAACTCAGCCGATTGCATCCTTCCGCCTTTGAGTAACGGAATAACCGTTAAGGAGGATAACACAGACAGAAGACATCGAGCGCGGCACGATTTTTTAGCTTCCATTTGTAGTAATGGAAACGATTTCCAACATGCTAAATATGTAGTGATTCTTTCATCGCCAAGTGTCAGTGCGGGAGCCTTTACCGTAATCAAAGATAATTTTGAAAAAGCTCTTACGCTTCATGCCGTCAGAAAAATTCCGAAGCCCACATGGCTCAATGACCGGAATCAATTTTTGATACCACACACGGAGCCGAGCCAAGAGTTTTTGAACGATTGCATCATCTGGAGTTTGTTCTCAAATTCAAATCAAACAACGGCTCTAAAAAATGTTTCTTATTTGGGGAAAATCTACCGGATCAAAAATAATTTTTTCCCTTTCAAAATACAAGAACTCAAACGGTGGGAGATCAAAGATGCGGATTTTCGCCTACAAATCGCCAACGATGAAAATCGTTTTGTGGCTGAATGGATTTCTAAAAAGCAGTTTTCCGATGAGGCCAAGCAAGTGTTGGAAAAAGGCCGAAAAGTCTATCAGCTATTTTTCGCAAACCTCCATCAAATGGTGACAAATAAGTGGAAGATTGCCACTTGGGACGCCGGATGGTATCAGGTCAGGCGTTGCTTGGGAGAGCATAACTTGGGCTCTGATGAAATCAAAGAACTAAGCGAAGCAAACGAGTGTCTTGCAAACAAGATTTTACCGATGATCGAAGAGTATGGCTTTTTGGATAAAGACGAAGTGTATGATGAAATATAATCTCTCTCCTAATCTGGCGAAGCCGATGCCAAGGTGTGAGTCAATATTCAAGATGCCAGCGAGACGCATGGCGTTCCCAGCATTCCAAAGCGCAAACTAAAATGGAAACAAGGGAACTTCCCAGACTACTTTTGAAACCAGAACTCCTCTCTCCGGCTGGCAACATGGAGTGCCTCCGCGCCGCCATAGCCAACGGTGCTGATGCCGTTTATTTTGGCCTGCAACAGTTCAACGCACGAATGCGGGCTGGTAACTTCTCAACTGAAGACCTCAGCGGCATAATGGAGTTTTTGCACGAGCGCGGGGTCAAAGGCTACGCCACGCTCAACACGCTTGTGTTCACGGATGAACTGCGGGACGCGGAGGCGTGCCTTTTATCTCTTGCGGAAGCGGGCGTTGATGCCGTGATAGTGCAGGATGTCGGCCTCGCTAGGCTTGCCGCGACTGTGGCTCCGCAGCTTGCCCTGCACGCCTCGACGCAGATGACAATCACCTCTCCAGAGGGGCTGGCTTGGGCTGCGCGGCTAGGCTTGTGCAGAGCCGTGGTGGCGCGGGAACTTTCTCTGGATGATTTGCGGGCATGGGACGGAAAAACTTGTATCCCATTAGAAGTGTTCGTCCATGGAGCACTTTGTGTAGCGTATTCTGGGCAGTGTCTCACCAGCGAAAGCCTGGGTCAGAGGAGTGCTAACCGTGGCGAATGTGCTCAAGCCTGCCGCCTTCCTTACGATCTGGTTGTTGACGGTAAAACGCTTGACCTAGGCGGACGCCGTCACCTTCTCTCGCCGCAAGACTTGGCCGCCCTGCCGCTCGTGCCATCACTGATTCGACTCGGCGTCTCTGCATTTAAAATCGAAGGCAGACTGAAATCGCCAGAATATGTGGCAGCCGTCACGGCGGTTTACCGCAAAACAATAGACATCGAATGGGAGCGTATCGGGAAAGAAAACCCGCAGCAACAAGCCCCGCGCAAAACAGAAAAATGCGTGGTCTCGAGTGATGATCGCTACACGCTTGAAATGGCTTTCTCGCGCGGCCTAGACACAGGCTGGCTGGAAGGAACCAACCACCAGAAGCTCGTTCACGCCCGATTCGGAAAAAAACGGGGCGCGTTCGTAGGCTTCGTGCAGAAGGTGACACAGCATTTCGTTGAAGTAGAAGTGGAGTGCGCACTGAAACCCGGCGATGGCTTGGTGTTCGACACTGGCGGAGACACTGAAAAAGAGCAGGGCGGACGCCTTTTCGACAGACAAGGGAACCGTCTTTTTTTCATGCGTGGACGGATACAGTTTTCAAAAATCAAGCTTGGGGATCGCGTCTGGAAAACGGATGACCCGGCCTTGGACAAACAATGGCGAAAAAGTTTTTCTGGCGAAATCCCCGCCACGAAACAGCCAGCCTCTTTTTTTGTGACAGGGCGTCCCGGAGAGTCACTCCGCGTCACAGTCACCACCCCGTTCGCATCGGTAGAAGTTTCTTCTGCGCTCCCGCTACAGCAGGCCATACACCGCCCGCTTACAGAAAAAGTTTTTAGGGCGCACTGGGAAAGGCTGGGCGGCACGCCTTTTTTTCTGGAAAGCGTCATCCTAGACCTGAAAGAGCCCGTGATGCTGCCCATGAGCGAGATGAACCGGCTCAGGCGCGAGGCGGTTGACCGACTGCTGCAAAAAGCGCCCATAAAATCGCCTTGTAAAAAACCTGTTGAATCATTCGCTGAGCTGATGCCGCGCAGAGACGCCGTTGCCCCAGCTCTCTCCAAACCGCCTTTCTCCATGATTTCCGCTCTGTGCAGAACATTGGAACAGACGGATGCCGCCATAGAAGCTGGTGTTGAACGGATATATCTGGATTTCGAAGACGCTCGCCGTTTCCGTGACGCAGTTGCGTGCGTGCGAGCATCTGGCATCACCTGCCAAGTGCTCATTGCCACACCGCGAGTCATTAAAAAGGGCGAGGAAGGCGTTTTGAAACTTATCTCCGACTGCAAACCGGACGGTGTCCTCATACGCAACTGGAGCGCGTTAGAATTTTTTAACGCGGCAGGGGAGGGTTTTTCAAAAATCGGTGATTTTACTCTTAATGTGGCCAACCCTATCAGCGCGGCATGGTTCATAAACGCAGGGCTAGAACGAGTCACGGCGGCCTACGATTTGAACGCCAAACAGGTTCTCGACTTGCTCCAGAGCACTCCACCTGAATGGGTGGAAATCACGCTGCACCAGCACATGCCCATGTTTCACATGGAGCATTGCCTTTTTGCAGCGTTTATCTCAGGCGGCCACGATTTCAGGGACTGCGGACGCCCATGCGATCGGCACAAGCTCAAGCTGCGCGACAGGAAAGGGGTTGAGCATCCGACACATGCCGATGTGGGTTGTCGCAACACCGTTTTTCACGCGAAAGCTCAAACTGGTGCAGCATTTTTACAGGGCTTCATGAAGGCCGGGGCGCGGCATTTTCGGCTAGAGTTTTTAGATGAAGACGGGATGCAAACACGCTCGGTGATTCAATCTTACCGTGAGCTGTTAGAAGGGCAGTTGGACGCTAACGGCCTGTCGTCTCGGCTGAAAGCGGTGAGCCAGCTAGGCGTCACGAGCGGCACGCTGACAGTTTTGTGACCACGCCGTTAGACCCTTACAGCTCAAATTCCACGCAAAACGCACAAGATTTTTATTTAACCACAAAGAGCACAAAAGTCACAAAAAAACTGCATCGCAGAATCCTCTTTTTTTCTCACGCCACGCAGCAACGACCGCCACGGAAGAAAGAATATCTCACGGAGAGTATTTTTATAAACTCTTCAACCCTTAAACTCCAACTTAAACTTTTTTTACACTTGCTTCACTGGCTTAGGAGTTTTCTTCATCCAGCAGGCACGCTCCTTTTGAGGGAATTTTTCGATGGCGTAGCGCAGCATGGTTCTCGGGAGGCGTCCGCTATATTTATTCAGAAAAGAGACCAGAGCGTTACGGTCGCGTTTGCCAGCTTCCCGCAGCATCCATCCTGTCGCCTTGTGTATGAGGTCTTCGCTGTCACCAGAGAGAATTTCGGCTATGGCCAAAGTGTCGCTCAAATCATTTTTGCGGATCATGTGGAATGTGGAAACTATGGCTATGCGCCGCTCCCAGATGGAGTCGGATTTGGCAAGGTGGTAAAGGGTTTGGCGATCTCCAGAAAAAAGGTGTGCGCCCACGATGTGCGGCGCAGAAACATCAACCAAATCCCACTGATTAATTCGTTTGGTGTTTTTTAAATAGAGCCCGAAAATTTTCTCTTTTTCGGTCGCGTCGCCGCGCCTGTAACGGTCTGCAAGCAGTATGACCGCAAGAAACCTTGCCTCGTGTATGGGAGATGAAAGAAGCTCCGTGCAATCATCAAGTGAAAGCAGCCCGCAGCACTTAGAGTATTTGCGCAAAACAGGAACCGTTATCCCGATAAAACAATCGCCTTCACCATACTCGCCTTTGCCGGTTTTAAAAAACCTGCGCAGGATAACCGCTTTATCGGGGTCACCCATCTCCTGCAAATCGCGAAGGATGGAACGAGGCGTTTTTTGGGCATCGGCCACCTTTGCTGCACGCTTTGGCATAGTGTCCGAAAGACTAGTGGCCTGTCGGATGTTAGCGTTTACCCGTTACGATTTCGCGGAGTATGGCGACAGAATCTTGCAAAGATGCCGCTTGGCTGCTGAGTTCCTCCGATGCCGATGCTGTGCGCTCGCTGTCTGAAACATTATTTTGTGTAACCTTATCCATTTCAGATACGGCGGTGCTTATTTGCGAGATGCCAACGGACTGTTCTTTGGATGCGTTGGTGATTTCTTCTACCACTTCGTCCACAGCACGAACCTGCTCTACCATCTCCTTGAGGCTGCGCCCGACTTCCTCACCGATCTTGACGCCGCGCGCTATTTTTTCATCGGTTTCCTGTGCGGCGTCCGCGCTCCTGCGAGCCAAGTTGCGCACCTCGTCGGCCACAACGGCAAAACCCGCGCCCGCCTCACCTGCGCGTGCGGCTTCGACCGCTGCATTGAGTGCAAGGATGTTTGTCTGGAAAGCAATCTCATCAATGTTCTTGATGATTTTGGCCATTTCGTTCATTGCGGTTGTGAGGTGCTCCACAGTTTTGGCGCTCTGTTCTGTGGACTGCCTTGCGTGGACAGCTCTTTCGTGCGCCCGTTCTGCGCTCGTTGCATTGCTCTTGGTCATGCTGGAAAGCTCCTCCAGAGACGCGCTGGATTCTTCCAGCGCAGCCGCCTGAGAGCTGGCACCTTCAGAAAGATGGCGGCTTGCAGAAGCAAGTTCGCCAGCGGCAGAGTGTGTGTTGTCAGATGCCATAGTAAGATCGGCGATGACTTGGCTTATGCGCCCTGTGAGTTTGAGCACAAAAACGGTGCTTATTATGAGGATGGCCAGCGTCGTAACGACCCCTGTCCACAACATTAAAAAGTAGTCGGAATCGGCATCGTTTTTAATTTTAGCGACCATTTTTTCTATGCTTTCAGTCTCAGTCGAATTTATGTCGCTGATCGTATCTACCACTTTTGTAATATTGGCGAAGAACTGTTTCGCATCAACGCCGTACTCACCTGCGTCCCGCTTATCAATGACTGTCTGTAATGCCTCCAAAACAGCAGTCCATTCTTGCGATGCCAGCAAAGATTTGACGGACGCTTTGCCGCCCTCTGAAATGGCGAGTGCCGGAGACTCCAGTGATCCGACCATATTGCCGTAGCGGCTTTGGATGAGAGTCAGACGCGTTTTATCAACTGGCTTGTTTGACGCGAGCGTTCCAGAAATTAAAGCGCGGAGTTGCCCTGCATTCTCTTGGGCAAAATCGAGCATGACCGAGCTGATGACCCGTTTGCCAACGCCGCGCGTAGTTTTGGCATCCGCAGCACCTTTGTTCCCTTTGAGCAATTGGCCAATTATCTTCGTATAACGGGTAAAAGATTCTTGCGCGACCAACTTGCCCCCATCAGCATCCGAACGGAGTGCTGAAAGTTCTGTAGCTACTGTTTCCAATCCAGACGACGCAAGAATGGTCGCACTGGGAACAGCCGATTTGGCCGCTGGGATTTTTGAATCACTGGATGAGCGCTGGGTGCTTATTTCGGAAAGTGAGAGACCGCCCCCGAGATATATCGCCGTGCGTCCCCGTTCCTTCTGCAATTCTTTTATCAGGTCAGAATTGGCTTTCATGAAATGGATATTCTTGGCCATCACGACAGCTTCATTGCTATCCGATTTACTTTTGCCTATTATGAAAAAAGAAGAAATGGCATACCCCAAAAAAGGCACTCCCACCAGAATAGCTATTTTTGCGTTAAGATTCATGTTTATTTTCCTTAAAATTAAGCCTGAAAGCAAATAGAAATAACCAGAACTTGTAAAGACTTTATTTGGTGTATGTATGGACGCTGTAATTTGCTGATGGCATGTAGTTTACACCAAACCAGCAGAGCAATAACACAATCCAAGCCAGACTCAAAAACACAAATGCCATACGAGTTGAATCGCGTTTTAATACGCGAAAATGTATAAAATAAAGATATGCTGCCCATGTTAGAAATGCCCATGTTTCCTTGGGATCCCAAGTCCAATAATGTCCCCACGCTTCTTTAGCCCAAAATGCTCCAAACAGAAGACCCATTGTCAAAAAAGAAAACCCGAGCAAAACCATGTCGTCTGCCATGCCAATTATCTGAGTCTCATCCTCATTTTTAAACTGCTTGAAAAGCCCGCGCATCCCCGCCAGCGAAGCCGCCGTCAAAAATGCGTAGGCTATCAGATAAACGACCACATGCGGGGCAAACCAAGGGCTTTGCAGGGCTGGCATCAGTGTTTTGTCGTGCGACTCTGGATGAATAAGTGTGATTAACAGAAAAAATGCGGCCATGCCGTGTGTGTAATAGAACGGCCATTGCAGATGCCATTTCCGCAACAGGCCAAGGCCTACGCACGAAAGCCAAAAGGCGTACCAGAGACGGGTTTCGCCCAGAGTCCTCAGAGGTGGCCTCTCCAAATAAACCCAAAGTCCACCTATGAAAACCGACAAGATAGCAGCACCAACCAACGCCATGCTAAAAGCCAGTTTTGGACGCTTGAAAAAAAGGAGTCCGCCCCCAACGACCCACGCAGCCAAAACAGTGCCGACCACTGCTGCAAAATTATCCCAGCCACTCATGTCGTTCCTCCATTCTGCTGATCATGCGTCCGCATGGATCGGATGCCATCGCTCAAAAAAAGAAATGTTCCTGCAAGCAGCATAAATAACCCGCCATAAACAACAGGCAGCCACGGGTCACGCACAGCCTCGATGACCGAATATTCCGAAGCAGCACCCTGCTGTTCGTCATAGCTCAACTGATAAAGTTTCCACCCTGCAACCGAGAGGGGTTTATTGACCTCAATACCTGCCGAAAATGTCTGCCCACCCTTTGTTTGCACGACTTGAACCTCGGAGAGGAATCGTTTTGGTCTAGGTGATGCCATGACCCATTCCAGCCCGTCAGATAGCGGTAATGTGTGCGGCGGCAATGTCCCCCCGCCGCAACTCACCCATCCGCTGAAAGATTGCAAAGCACCTTTTTTTTCCACTACTACAAACGCCGCAGGAGGGCGTGCGGAATCTGGTGCAGCATCATTTTGGAAACCCATAGGTAAATATTCGGCGTGCGGATAAAAATACTCCACTCTGACTATCCAGTCGCGCCAGTGCCCCTTTGCGCCCTCGCGTATTTCCAACATCTGCTCACCACGCCGCATCGCGGAGACGCCCGCCGCGCTCTCCTTAAAAAAACCAGACGGGACATATTCTTCCATTTTGAAATTTTTCAGGCAGAGCGAAAAAGGCATTTCGTAAATCTGTCCGCTGGCAGGCTCTACGGCACGCGATGACTCATCTCCTTCTTTGAGTATCATTTTCCAGCGCAACACATCGCCTGAGCCGAAGAATGCTCCAGCCAAACATATCCAAAGTCCGCCGTGTTTGAGTGTAAACCTGAACGCGTTTTTGTCTCGTTTCCAAAAGATAATTTTACGAATAACAGCCAATCCCAAATTTGTCAGTAACAGCAAATAGATTAAGACGAACGCCCAGCTATTGAAAACATGGCCGAAACCAAATGTCCGCAGCCACCCGGCGGCGGCTTCGCCATCCTGCGGAAAGATTCCAGCCACCATGCTCAATAAACAGAGCGCAAGCACTGAAGCCAAAGCCATCGGCACGCCAGCCAGCCAGACTATTAGCGCGTGATCTTTCCAGATAAATGCAAGTCCCAGCAGCCAGAGCGAGAACAACCCCATGACGCAAGCGTTCCACGGCCAGACCAAGGCCACTATTCCAGAAGAACCAGAAAACATCTCAAGCAACCACCCAACTCCAATCAGTCCAGCAGCGGTGATAAATGCTTGGCGACAGCCCAAAGGAGCCAGCCAGAACGGTTTTGTCTGATTCATTTTACATCACTGCCAGTTGAAAAATTGAGATCATAAAATAGAACAGAGATTGAGCATCCTTGCATATCTGTTCCGCAGAGGTCTCGGTACTGTTGCGAATGAAAAGAAGCAGACTGGAAAGTCTGCTCCCATTCAGAACGCAGCCACATCATTTCATTTTGGCTTCGCGCTCGGCGGCGGCTTTGTCCCACTTAGGCACTGTGTTTTCCAAGAATTCTTTCTTCTGCTGTTTGAGTTTTGCAATATCAAGGCCAACATAAGCCTGCGCCTTTTCTTTCGTGGAAAGGTCGGGCATAACAGGCGGTTTTGCACCGTGCGCATGCAGTACGCCCAGCAGTAGCCTTCTAGCTTCTTGCGCCTTCTGTATCGAAGTCCCCAAAACTCTCAGCGATTCGGCAGGCGAGTGGAATCCAACACCATTGGACGCCGCTACCCAGTCCCACCTCCACTGCGCGTGGCGGATAAGCACCAGTATGGTCGCCATATCGGATTCCGTGGCACCAGCATCCCATGCGGCCTTGGCTTCGATGTGCGCTGCCGTGACTGCATCCTCGGAGAGGCGGAGCAGCTCGGCTACTTTGTTTTGGCGGTCGTAAACATTTTTCCTCAGCGTCTCCTCCGTTTCGCGGTGGCAGATGGCGCAAGAGTTTGAAATGTTGTTGAGCGGGCTTTGTATGTGGTGGTCGGTGAATTTCACGCCGCCCTCTCCACGGTATGGCATGTGGCAGTCCGCGCACGAAACGCCGCGCTCGGCATGGATGCCTGTCATGAACACTTCGTAATCGGGATGCTGCGCTTTCAGCATGGGCGCACGGCTCATAGGGTGAACCCAATCGTAAAACTTCATCTCATCGTAGTAGGCTTCCATCGCCTCAACCGAGTAACCTTTATCCCATGGGAATGTGAGATATTTTTCTTCCTTACCCTTGAAAAAATACTCCACATGGCACTGTGCGCAGACCAGCGAGCGCATTTCGCGTAGGGACGCTTTGCTGATGTCTTTGCCTTGCCGCTGCCAAGCCTCGGCCAATGCCGGGCGAGAAATGCGCAGGTTCATCGTGTTTGGGTCGTGGCAATCCAAGCACCCTATCGAGTTTACTATCTGCGAACCCAACTCGGGCCACTTAGTCTTATACATTTCTGCTGTTCCCATTTCGTGCATGACCCTTGGAACATCGGGGCTTTTACAAGCCCAGCAAGTGCCAGGGAGCGGTGCTGTGGTGCGGAGCGTTTCACGAATATCTTTCACAGCATAGAAATGGCCGCGTGCCTGCTTGTAATCCCGAGAAAACGGGTAGCCAGCCCACATCACAGCAAGCTTCGGCTGCTCCTGCAACAGATCGCGTGTCGCTGAGCCTTGATACTTGCTCGTGAAATCCGTCTTGGATGTTTCAAGGAATGTCTCGTACTCGCGTGGGTATTGCGCCCCCCACACATGATTCCTTGAATCCCACTCGGAAACGCCCTCCTTCACTTTCATCATCACTTGCGTCTCTTGACGCCGTTCCATGATGGACGCTCCCAGTAATCCAACTATGAGCACTGCGCCTAGCGTTCCGCCAAACAGAATCCATGCAATCCACGGTTTTTTCTCAATTATATCTGCTATTTTCATCTCTTTTTCTCCAATCGTTTTTTATTCTCTACAAATCATTTTTTAGGTTGCGTGCTGAAAGGGTTTAGCCAATCGGGTATTACAGGCTCTTGTTGCGGCCTCCTCGCGTGAGGAACCGACGCCAAACTGTGAACTCTGCCGTGCGGCGTTTCTCGGTGACACTCCCAGCAGAGGCGGCCATCACCGTGCGCCGCCGCTTCAGCCGTCGAGTTCGCGTAGCGCACTTGCCCGACCAAGTTGGCATGGCAACGGAGGCAGTTCTCCTGTATCACGCCGATGCTAGGCTTGTGCGCTTTTATGACTTGCGGCTCCATGCGGAAAGTGAACATGAAGGCATGTCTTGACCCGTCTTGCGCTTTGAAAAAGTATTTTCTGAAAATGTTGTCGTGCGGCACATGGCAGTCGTTGCAGACAGCCACGCGCCCGTGGCTTCCCCTCTCCCATGTCACATATTCGGGCGTCATGATATGGCAGTTGATGCAGGCTCTAGGATCGTCGGAGAGATAAGATGCCGCGTTGGAAATTCTGAAAATAATCAGGAACAATGCAGCAAGAAGTCCGCCCAGCACCATCACGGGAGCCATCCATTCCTTTGGAGGGAGAACCCGTTGAACTATGTCGGCAACGAAGTTGAAGACTTTGCTCATTCAAGGAAATGTTGCCACATGCACAGTGCCCGCACAAGCGTTATTAAAATACTTGGGAAAAAATACTTAGGAAAATTGATCTATGTCAAAAGCCAGTGGGTCTGAGAGCGCATGTTTTTCCGAAAAAGATCAGGTTTTCGGGATGTCCCTAACAAAGGCAAGTCCGTCAAACGGCCCAGCGTTTCCATTGCGCAACAGTGCGGATGCTGCTGCTACCACATCCTCTGTGTGGACACTATCGAGGCACTTCGCATTAGCACCAAATGGGCAGTTGCGCCTGAAACACGGCGAGCAAGGGAGGTGGTGGCGGACGACTGCTACACCGGAGTTCCGCGAGCGCGTGGCCACTGGATCCGTGGAGCCGAAAATAGCAACTGTTTTGGCGCCGCACAGCCCAGCTAGGTGCATCACGCCGCTGTCGTTGCAAAGCACGATGGCCGTCTGCGAAAGCAACATCATAAGGTCGGACAACGAAGTCTGAGCGCAAAGGTTTTCTGCTGCTGTGAGCCTGTCTGCCACCTCTCGGCACGCGAACGCATCCCCAGGCGAACCTACGACAACCCACTGTTTGATTCCTTCTGGCGCGAGCTTTCTGGCTGTCTCAGCAAATCGGTCGGGGAACCATCTCTTGGACGAGCCGTACTCTGCTCCTGGCGCAATCACGCCAAATGGGTATTTGCGGATTTTCTCTCCCGAGCCTGGGACTATTTGGAGACGGACTGGGTTAGTGTCGAAGTCGGCACCGAGCCAGTGCATACCGCGCAGCCATGTCAAAGACTGGTGTTCGTCTCCACGCGCCCGTAGGGTGAGTGTAACCGGGTGATCTATGACCCACTGGCCGCGCCCACGAACGCGAAACCCGCAGCGGCGGCTTATGCCGCCGAGCCACGCCTCCAGCACTACGCGCCACGAGTTGGGCATGAGTATGGCCGCCTCAAAACGGTGTTTTTTAATTATCTCCGCCGTTTTCCAAACGGATTTGCCAGGGACAGTTTTGATCACCGAATCTATGAATTTGCACTGCGTGTAAAGATCAGCGAGTTTGGGTGGCGTCAACACGGTCAGGTGTATGTCTGGACGGCTCAGTTTCAGGTTGAGCAGGGCGGTTAGGTGCATGACCGCATCCCCGAGCCAGTTCATCCCGCGCACCATTACCCTGAAGGGCTGCAACTCCACGCTTTCTGGGATATAAATACCTCTGGCCATCCTCTTGAGCAGGCAGCATGGGTCTGGCACTTTCCAGCGTCTATGCCCCCAGAGCCAGTCAGCGGGGCGTTGTGATATGGCTTTCTGGAGCCATAGGTTGAGCTTCCATGTTGTCTCTTCGACAAACGCTTCCCCGATCCGTATCGGCGGATAAAACTCCACATCCCAGCCGCCGTGCGGGCGTGTTCGGACAGCCACAGGAACAATCGGTGCGCCAGTGCGTTTGGCTAGGAGTGCGGGCAGAGGAGTGGTAGATGCCAGTTTATCGAAAAGCGGCACCCACAACCCTTGGTCGCCAGCGTGCTGGTCTAAAATGACCACCACGGATTCACCGTCGCGCAATTTCTGGCAGGCATCTTTCCAAGCCCCGCGCCTGTTGATAAGCCCCACGCCGCAGCGGGAACGCTCGCGTCTCATCCACTCGTCCATCCGCTTGTTTTTAAGAGGCTGATAAATAGTATTGAATTTGAGTGACGGCAGCATTTCGGGGATTTGGGCTAAAAGTTCCCAGCAGCTCAAGTGGCCAGTCACCAAGACCACGCCGTTACCTTCGGCGTAGGCGCACTCCATGTTTTCTGGGTGGATGAAGTGGACTACTTCCCTTTTTTGCTTGAGCGTCATGGTGCCGACTTTTACAGAGGCAACTAGGTTGCTCATAAAGTGCTCCCAAATTTCCGTCCGTTTTTTAGTGGTGAGCGACGCGCCGTGGTGCGCTATGCGCCAGTTGTCATCCATTACGCGGTTGTAGCCCCACGCCACGGCAGTGGCCACACGGCCAAACATCCGCCCAGCCTCCACGCAAACAGGGAGCGGCAAGCACGCGCAAATGGCGCGGAGCAGTTGCGTGAGCCATAGGACGATGCTATCCATGGGGTATCTGCGGTTTTAGCCCCAGCGCGGCCAGCAGTGCGCGATCTTCGTTTTCGGCGGAGTTCGGCGTTGTCAGCAGTTTGTCGCCGTAAAAAACGGAGTTGGCTCCGGCAAAAAAGCAGAGTGCCTGCGCCTCCTTGGAAAGCCGCGAACGCCCAGCGGCGAGGCGGATTTTAGAGAGAGGCAAAACCACCCGTGCTGTGGCGACCATGCGGACGAGATCAAAAACATCTACAGGCGAGCTGTTTTCCATGGGTGTCCCAGGTATCGGCACTAGGCAGTTTATCGGCACGCTTTCGGGGTGCGGATAGAGTTCGGTCAAAGATGCAAGCAGGCCGAGACGGTCATCCTCGCCTTCGCCCATTCCTATGATGCCGCCGCAGCAGAGTGCGAGTCCGACACTCTGCACGGCTCGCAGCGTCCTCACGCGATCCTCGAACTTGTGCGTTGTGACTACACTAGAATAGTAGCTCGACCCGGTATCAAGATTGTGGTTGTAGGATGTAAGCCCAGCATCTTTGAGTTTTTGCGCGGCCTCCTCGCCTATTTGGCCGAGTGTTACACAAACCTCTAGGCCAAGGCCTGCTACAGCACGGACTATCTCAACAACAGTGCCGAAACGGGGGTCGTCCTCCCGAATACCTTTCCACGCCGCCCCCATGCAAAAGCGTGTAGCACCCTGCTGCTTGGCATCTTCGGCTACTGGCAAAACATCTTTCACGCCTAGCAGTTTGCCAGGTTCCGTGCCCGTTTTGAAATGCGCGCTCTGGGCGCAGTAGCCGCAGTCCTCGCTGCATCCGCCCGTTTTAATGCTCATCAGCTTGCAGAGTTGCACCTCATCGTGCTCAGGCCAGTTGCGGAGGAATGTTTCTCGCCCTTTCTGCAACAGCTCGAAAAGCGGCAGCCGATAAATGGCTCTTATTTCATCAACCGAAAAATTTGGCATGTGATGTTTTCCGTGAAATATATGGGGCTCATCTAAGGGATTGGACGAACCGCTCCATCCTGTCCATGGCGATCTGTATCTGATCCAGTGCCGTGGCGTAGCTGCACCGCACATGCCCCTCGCCGCTTTTCCCAAAAGCGTTGCCAGGAACCATGGCCACTTTCTCTTTTTCCAGCAGCGTCAGTGCGAAATCCTTGGATGTCATACCGAGCGGGGCGATGCTCGGGAAAACATAGAACGAACCCTGCGGCTCGAAGCACTCAAGCCCCATCTGGCGCAGGCGACTCACTATCAGGTTGCGCCTCAAAAAGTATTGTTCGCGCATAGCGATCATGTCTGGCTCTCCGTGCTCCAGCGCCTCAATCGCCGCCTCCTGCGCTATTATAGATGCGCAGAGCATGGAGTACTGGTGTATCTTCATCATCGCCTCAGTCAGCGGCGCGGGGGCGCAGGCATAGCCAATGCGGAATCCTGTCATCGCAAACGCCTTCGAGAAGCCGTGCAGGAAGATTGTTCTCTCTCGCATCCCTGGCAGCGATGCGATGGAGACATGGCCACCGCTATAAACAAGTTCGGAATAAATCTCGTCCGTTATCACCAGTAGGTTTTTATCCACGCAGACGCGTGCGATCTGCTCAAGCTCGGCGCGGTTAAGCGTGCCGCCAGTGGGGTTGGTGGGGAAACTCAGAAGCAGCACCTTGCTACGCGGCGTGACGGCTGCGGCTAGGTCTTCAGCCCTTAGCTTGAAACAGTCTTCCTTGCGCGTGTGGATAGGCACAGCACGCCCGTGAGCCAACGCGATCCCGGGAAAATACGAGACATAGCACGGCTCATGGTAGAGCACCTCATCGCCGGGATTGACTGTGGCGCGGATAGCTATGTCCAGAGCCTCTGACACGCCGACTGTCACTAGCACCTCCGTGAGAGCCTCGTATTCTACGGCGTAATTTTTTGCCACATAAGCAGCTATGGAGCGGCGCAGGCGCGGCAGGCCGAGGTTGGATGTGTAGCCAGTCCTCCCTTTTTCAAGTGCGTAGATGGCCGCTTCGCGGATGTGCCACGGCGTGACGAAATCGGGTTCCCCAATCCCGAGTGAAATCACATTTTTCATTGTCTGGACGATTTCAAAGAAATCGCGGATGCCGGAACGGGGGATGTCCCTGACATGGTCTGCCACGAAGGCGGAGACCTGCTTATCGGATTCAACCTGTTTGCTTGTATTCATAAACTTATTCGAACTCTCTTGCCTTTAGCCTCTTTTCTGTTATAGGGCAAGGAAGGAAAGGATAAGGACAGGTTTGATTTTCAGATGCCTGAAATTTGCCTGAAAGCCATGATATTGTTTCTCAGCGCGGATGTGAGCACCGGAGACGCCCCCAAATTTTTTGGGCATTCCGAGTATGTTTCGCTATTCCCATGCGGTTCCCTTGCGCCATACGGCGCGTGTGAGCCGTTCTCGTTTATCATGCAGCTTAAAGGGCGTTTTTTTTCTGGAACAAAGCCAGGGATGAGTGTCCCTGCAAAAGCCCAATCTTCACGATCAAAAAGATGCGTTCTGTGGCGGCCAAGTGCCGTTGCGCAGACACGCATCCGTTTCGTCGGAAAAAACCGTCGCACCGCTGGCGTTTTGCCAGATTCGAGGGTGTGCGGTGAATCTCAGCCGACAGTATTGGACGAGGGTTTGCAATTACCAGAACAGAGTCATCATCAGCCAGTCCTACCATGACAACAACATGAATGCAGAATATCGTCCCGGCAAACAGCACGGGCGCAACAACCGCAACCGCAGGGGGCGTTACCCACGCCACGGCGAATCACAGAACTACAAGAAAAAACAGTCGTTCTGGAAATCAATCCAATCGTTCTTCAGCAACCTATTCGGAGGGAAGAAGGCATCAGCGCAAGGTGGAGAAGGCAGCAAACACCGCGATGAACCACGCCAAGACAAAGAAAACAGACGATCAGAAAATAGTGAAAGCACGCCGCGCCGCCAGCAGCCTCTGCTGGAAGTGGCCACGCCGCGTCTCTATGTCGGCAACCTCAGCTACGATATGTCCGAAAGCGATCTTTTCGACCTCTTCGCGCAGGTTGGCCCTGTGCGCAATGTGGAGATCGCCATGGATCGCGAAAGCAACCGCTCCAAAGGCTTCGGCTTCGTGGAGATGGAAAGCCTTGAGTCAGCTAAAGAAGCACAGGTTCGCTTCCATGAACATGAAGTGATGAGTCGCAGGCTCGTGGTGAGCGGCGCGAAAGCGCAGGCACCACGCCGCAGCGCGCCTTGATCGAATAAAGATCATACGAGAAAGCGGCGTTTTTAAACGCCGCTTTTTTTGTGCCCGGATATTTGGTTCATCACAAAAGATTGGTTATAGCCTCTGACATCCTGAAGGGGATAAGGAAAGGGGATGGAGAGTGTGGTGCGGGCATCCTTGCCTGCTTCTTCATATTTCTGCGGCGAGAAGCTGTTACGGAAGAGACGGGCCGGAAGCCCGCCCTCCGTTTTAGTCCCTTACCGCTCAAATCCTGCGCATTATGTATGACATTTTTTCCGTGGTTCATTCTTCTATATTCACAGGCGACTTGCTTTCGG
>JAIFLJ010000145.1 GCA_020049135.1 bacterium
AAAAAGCACGCTATTTCCCAACTCTGGTTTGCCCAACCTCACCCACTTTTAATCACACCCATATGAAAAGGAGAATGAAATATTTTGTGACAATAGACGACCAGAGGCAGCGAGTCGTGCCTCACCGTCAAAAGCGAAGTCATGCCTTCGCACTCCAAAGAGCCTGCGGCTCCTATAGCTCTTTAGATGAAAAAACACCGCATGCAGCTACAAGTAAAACCGCTGTGTAAAGCAGCCCGTAAACCATGACTGGCCCAGTCTGCCCCCACGATATGCTGTGCCCCAGCACGATGTCGTCCACCAAGCTGAATGCTCCCATGTCGGGCAGGAAGAATACTGCAACTTTAAGCAGCAGCGCGGCCACGCCTTTCATCTGCATTTCTCCGCCAGCCATAGCATTTCTGGCCACCTCTACCAAATGCCCTGCTATGTAAAGTAGCGATGTTATAATGACTGTAAAAATCATGGAGGTAGCGATTGTGGAAAGGAAAAGCGCCATGGCAGAAACCAAAAGCAGCTTTATGTAAATCAAAATCACGGCTTGGACTAGGCGCGTGTCATAAGCCTCCACTCTTATTTTTTTCAGCACCGCATCCACTTGGGCAGGATCAGTGCCACCAGACAAAACAGAATTGCCTGCCTCAGCCTGCACTTGCGCAACCAGCGCCTTCTCTTTGACAAAAAGCACGCCGCCAAAAACTGTCCCCATGAGTGCCACGACCAAAAAAAGCAAAACGGCTACGCCCAGATATTTTCCTACCAAAAACTCCCACCTGCGCACAGGCTTGGAAAGAATGGTGAAAAGCGTGCGGTTCTCCACCTCGGACGGCAGGAGCTGCGCCACCGCCACCACGGAGATAATCACACCTATGAGGGTCATGGCTCCGAGAGAAAAATCTTTGATGAACTTGAACTGTTCATCGAAAGTGAACTCGCTGAAAAAATTGGCTCCACCGATCACCACGAGCCCGAAAAGGAGCAGCACATTCAGCACCCTCTGGCGCAGTGCCTCCAAGAGTGTGTTGTGCGCTATAACACCGATACGGATCAACATGCTCATCGTTTGGCCTCCGCCTCTACCTTGCTCAAAAAAAGTTTTTCCAAAGTAACGCGCGGCGTCTCGACCGCGACAACTCCAAGCCCGATACGCCCCAGTTCGCGTCTTGCATCAACTTCGCTGGCTGGTGTCCAACCACGCACTGTCACGGTTGTCAAGTCCTGCACGGAAAGGAGTTCGCTGATGCCACCTTCTAAAATTTTTTTTCCGAGATGCAAAATTGCCACCCTGTCGCACACCTCCTCGACCTGCTCCAGCAAATGCGAACAGAGGACGATTGTCTTGCCCATGCCTTTGAGCCGCAATATCAAATCCCTGATTTCGCGTGAGCCTATCGGATCCACTCCTGCGGTAGGCTCATCGAGCAAAAGCAACTCAGGGTCGTGAATCATGGATTGAGCCAAACCTATCCTCTGAAGCATCCCTTTGGAATAAGTGCCGAGGGGACGATCCCGCCCTTGCTCTAAACCGACCAGCGCAAGCAGTTCGTCCGTGCGCCGTTCCAGCTCGCTGCCGTACACACCGCACAGGCGCCCGTAAAAATGCAGCGTCTCTTCGCCAGTAAGAAATTTGTGAAAATACGGATTCTCCGGCAGAAAACCGATCCTGCGGCGCGACGCTACATCCAAAACCGATTCCCCGAACAATCTCGCCTCCCCGGCACTGGGTCTTATCAACCCCAAAAGCAGCTTGAGCGTGGTGCTTTTTCCCGAACCGTTCGGCCCGAGCAATCCGAAAACCTCTCCGGCACTAACGGTCAAATCCAAATTATCCAAAGCCGTCACGCCACCTTTTTTCCAAATAAATGGGTAGTGCTTGCTCAGATCACGGATTTCGATTGGGTGTTCCCCGTTCACGGCCATATTTCCACCCCTTTGCAGGAGGCTGCATTTTTTTCTGCCGCCCCCCAATCCACTACTACCTGCTTGATATGCCCGCCCAAGTGGCTCTCCTTAACCCCTTTCAAAAAGTCTTCCAGTTCATCCCGCGCCCCGGTCACTTGCAGTTCCACCCGCCCGTCTGGCAAGTTGCGCACAAACCCCCTCACATCGTAGCCCCGTGCCAACTGCACAACGCTATACCTGAACCCTACGCCATGCACGCGCCCCTCGTAAAATGCTCTAGCGGAATCTGGTGTCTGTTTCATGCTGCGCTCATCGGTTGAACTTGAAAAACGACTCGGCTGCGGCACTTGTTATGGCGGACACCTCATCCAATGAAATGCCGCGCAGCCCAGCTATCTTCTCCGCGACCAGCCGCGTGTGCGCAGGCTCGCAGCGCCCTCCCCTGTGCGGCACAGGTGCCAAGTAGGGACAATCGGTCTCCACCATGAAAGAGCCAGGCGGCACAGCCGCAGCCGTCTCGCGAACAAGCGCAGCGTTTTTGAATGTGACTATACCAGTGAAAGAAACCATGTGCCCGCGTCCTATAATCTCTTGCGCCTGCTCTGGCGTTCCGCCGAAACAGTGGAAAACACCACGAACACGCCCGTCCCAATTTTCAAGCATCCCAAGCATGTCGTCCCATGAATCGCGCTGGTGAAAGACAAGATTCAAACCTGTTTCTGCCGCCAAATCCAGTTGGGCACGGAACACTTCTGCCTGCTGTTTGCGGCAAAGGGCGGACTCCACCTCATCTTCTGGCAGTCTGTGGTAATCCAATCCAGTCTCCCCTATGGCCACCACACGCGGGTGAGCGGCCATCTGCCTCAATTCGTCCAGCCAACCGTCTTCTGCCGTGTGAGATTCCGTGGGGTGGATGCCCACCACCGCATAAATCTGATCGAACTGCTCGGCCAAGCGAATTGCGCAACGGGAGCTTGCCATGCTAGTGCCTATGGTCAGGATGCGCGTCACCCCTGCCTCACGCGCCCGCTCCAAGACCGCATCGCGGTCGGCGTCGAAATCGCTATAATCCAAATGTGCGTGAGTATCGAACATCATCTTTGTCTAACCCCTAAAAGCTCGCCCATGCTACGGTAGGTCTGAAAAGCCGCAGTATGCTTTTTCCCACAGCTCGGCATCTTCAGGCATGTATGTCTTGATCGGGAACGAGTGAGCCACCACTTCGCGGAGAGCCTCCAAAGACTCCAATTCTCCCGATGTAATAGCCTGTATGAGGATATTCCCAGCCGCCGTAGCCTCCACAGGGCCAGCCAGCACGGGACGCCCTATGGCATTGGCTGCAAACTGGCAAAGCTGCTCGTTGCAGATACCGCCACCAACCATGTGGAGACGATCCACGCGCCGCCCTATCAGCCCTTCCATGATCTCCAAAACTTCCCTATATTTCAAAGCCAAACTTTCCGTGGCAATCCTGATGATGGAACCTTCGTCCGAAGGTGCGGGCTGCCCAGTCTGTTTTAGGTATTCTTGTATCCGCACAGACATTTCTCCAGGTTCGGAAAATAATGCGTGGTTCGGGTTTATCCTGCCTTGGAACGGGCTTGCGGCTGCAGAAAGGCGGTTGAAATCGTCGTACGAAAATTGTCGCCCTTTCTCCGCCCACTCGCGCTTGCACTCCTGCAAAAGCCACAGGCCAGCGATGTTTTTCAAAAACCTGACCCGAGCTCCACATCCCGTCTCGTTCGTAAATCCAGCATTCATGACTTTGCTGTCAATAAACGGTTGTTCCAACTCCGCCCCCAGCAAAGACCAAGTGCCGCAACTCAGGTAAGCCCAGCTCGCTCCGTCACCGCAAGATGCCGGGACGCCAGCCACCGCCGCCCCTGTATCGTGCGAGCATGTAGCCACGATAGGCAGTTCGCCCAAGCCCGTCCCTGCGGCCCAAGCCACATTCAGCTTTCCTATGAGCGTGCCAGGAAGGACGATTTTTTGAAAAAGGTTTCGCGGGATGCCGAGCTTGTCCACCAGTGACCATGCCCAATCTCCAGTCCTCGGATCGAAAATCTGGCTCGTGCTGGCAAGAGAATGTTCCGTCACAGCCTCCGCTCCCATGATGTAATGGAGCAGATCAGCCATCATCAAAATTTTCTCCGCTTTTTTCAACGGCTTGGCTGCATTCAAAGACTCTGCGCGGAGCTGGTAAATCGTGTTAAACTTCATGAACTGGATGCCCGTAGCAGCAAAAACCTCCGTTTGCGGGACGAGGGAAAAAACGCTTTCCATCATACCGTCCGTCCTAGCGTCGCGGTACATGAACGGCAAATCCAGCAGCTTTCCGTCTGCACCTATAAGCCCGTAATCCACACCCCATGTGTCGCAGCTCATGCTTATCGGTTTTTGTCCGCGAGCCGATACCAAGCGCAGCCCCTCCATGATTTCACGGCATAGCGCATCTGTGTCCCACCTGTGCGTCCCTTCCCGCTCTACTTGGTAACCCGAAAAACGGTGTATTTCATTAAGGACGAGCCGCCCGCCATCCAGCGTCCCGAGCATCACTCGCCCACTACCTGCACCCAAATCAACAGCTACATAACAACCCATGTTCCAACTCCTTTACTGGGCGAAGTTTCCTTTATAAAACCAAAAAAGTCCATCCTCTCTTGCAATTTTTGTAATTCCAATGAGCCACCTCGTTCTGCGAACATCGCAAGGGATGAAAATGTAGGGTGGACATTCCTGTCCGCCTCTTCCGATTTCGGTGGCAAGATGCAGCCACTCACTTCTATTTTCAAAGTAAACTCCCCCCATAAAAAAAAGGGTGCCGACTGGTGGAAAGGGGGAAATCCTACCAGCCGGCACTTTAGTGCAAGGCTAACTCATTAACCCTACACAGCTTTGTCGCCCTGTTCTCCCGTGCGGATGCGAACAGCCTCCTCTACGGGCAGGATGAAGATTTTACCGTCACCGATCTTGCCTGTCTTGGCACTCTTCACGATAGCCTCGACAGCCGAGTTGACCATGTTATCGGCAACAATGACTTCCAATTTCAGTTTGGGAAGAAAGTCAACCGTGTACTCACTTCCACGGTAGATTTCCGTGTGACCCTTCTGGCGGCCAAACCCTTTGACTTCTGTCAGGGTCAGACCCTGAATACCGATCGAGGCCAAAGATTCCTTCACTTCCTCAAGTTTGAAGGGTTTGATGATAGCTTCTATCTTTTTCATTTTTTCCTTTTATTTAGGTTCGTTGTGTTAGTTGCTATTATAACTCGTAGCCCCGTTCACCGTGTTCTGTTGTATCCAAACCTTCCCGTTCGACTTCTTCGGTAGGACGGAGACCAATCACCATCTTGACGACATAGGCAATCACCACAGTGGCGAACACTGACATACCGAGGGTAATGCCTATGGCCTTCAACTGCACCACATAAAGGCCGCCATTCTTTACCAGAGGGGCGAGACCGTTTTTTACAGCGTAGGCTTCAGACACCAAGTTGCTGTTGACGCTATCGGTGGCCAAGAGTCCAGTCAGCAATGCACCGAGCGTTCCGCCGACGGCATGGACGCCAAATGTGTCCAAAGCATCGTCGTAACCGAACATTTTCTTCACCTTCACACAGGCCAAAAATGGGAATATACCAGCCAGCACGCCTATAATGACGGCACCTGTTGAATTAACAAAACCGCAAGCGGGGGTAATCACAACCAACCCGGCCACTGCACCCGAGCAAAAGCCCAAGACGCTAGGGTTGCCCTTCGACATCCACTCCAACATGGCCCATGTGAACGATGCCACGGCGGCAGCAATCGTCGTTGTCATGAAAGCGTTGGCGGCAACACCGTCTGCGCCGAGTGCGCTTCCTGCATTGAAACCGTACCAACCGACCCAGAGCAATCCTGTGCCAACCATACAAAGCACCATGCTATGAGGCTGCATAGATTCCCGACCAAAACCGATCCTTTTGCCAAGAATAAGGCACAGAATCAAGGCAGACCAACCCGAGGACATGTGAACAACCGTTCCGCCTGCGAAGTCAATGGCAGGAATGGCAGCGTCAGCATTCCAAACGCCGTTCATAAAACCTGTGCTGCCCCAAACCATGTGGGCAAGCGGGAAATATACCGCAAACATCCACAGGGTCACAAAGACCAACACAGCCGAAAACTTCATGCGCTCGGCGATAGCACCGATGATCAGTGCCGGCGTAATGATCGCAAACATCAACTGGAACATGCAGAATGTGGATTGCGAAATCCAGTAGGCATAGTTCGTGTTAGGCAAAGCATCAACCCCATTCAGGAAGAAAAATTCTGTCCCTCCAAGGAATGGCGATTTGAAGCTGGCTCCGAACACGAGGCTGTAACCGACAGCCCACCAAAGCACTGTGACAAGCCCCGCTATGCCCAAACATTGAGCCAGCACGGAAAGCACATTCTTTGAACGAACCAGACCGCCGTAGAACAACGCCAAACCAGGCAATGTCATGAACAGCACAAGTGCCGAACAAGTCATTACCCAAGCGTTGTGTCCAGGGCCAGCCACAGCCGTCACCTTGCTGCCTGCTGGATCCACATTATTTATGTAGGCTTCCAGACCTGCTATTCTTTGTTCGATTGTTGCCTCAGGCGGTGGCGTCGCTGCCGGAGCCGCTTCCTGCGCCCCCAACATCTGACCACCTAACCATACGCATGTTATCGCTGCCACAATAGTAGCCAGCGCCAATTTATTTACTTTTTTTCTCATTTTGTTTTTCCTATCTAGGTTTACATTTTTACACATACAATTATCGTGCCACAAATCATGTAATGCCGCATAATGTTAATAATCAACACCTTACACGCCGAGCAAGCCCGCCAAAAAAACAATTCATGAAGATATTTGAGCAAAACATTTGTCACAGATGCTCAATTTTGGACAACTCATGGCGTCCTATGAGCGGTAAATGCGGGTTAGTAGAGTCAGACATCATGTCCTACATGGAAAAGAGGTGAGCTATTCTGACGGGAGC
>JAIFLJ010000119.1 GCA_020049135.1 bacterium
AGGGGCGATATAAAACAGGGTGACATCCGCCATAGATCGCACACCTTCCCAAGCAAAGCAGCGAGCATTTCCCCAACTCACTTTGAATGAAGTGTAACGCCCTTTTCTATCCCCAGCAAAGCGAGGGTTTAGTGGCTCTCTTCGAGGAGCCCAATCGTTCTTCAGAGCACTCGTGCGCTATGGCTGTTACGCGACAAGCGAAAACGCCAGAACGACGCCGAACGATGGGAGGCTTTGGAGGCTTTAGCTTAACTTGACGCGTATGCCTGAAGGGGTTTAAAGAAAACTGGCGGCATGAGCCTGATTCCATGTCCCCACACTGTCAGACAAAGAGCACGCTATTTCCCAACTCTGGTTTGCCCAACCTCACCCACTTTTAATCACACCCGTTGTTGTCAGTTATTCGCGGGCTTTCTTTTCTTTTACTTTTATCAGATTTTCGATCATGCCTTGGATGGCCTGTTTGCCCGCACCCAAACCAGAGCCTATCAGCCAGCTTTGCCAGTCTGGCTCAGCCTCATTGATGGTTCCTTTAATCGGCAAAAATCCAGGCAAAGTCGTCCAACCACTTTCCGTTTTTCCAATGGCTATAAGATTTGCGCCACCAACTTGGACACTACCTATTTTGAACTGCGTTTTTTCTATCATCTCCGTTTTTCCGGTGAACTGCACCTGTGCCGACAGCCGCTGGTCCCAGCTAAAATCGCCGCGCAAAAGAAGTTTGAGGGAATCGCTCGAAAGGAGGGTGTCTTCGGTCGTGATGCGCCCTTCGCCTATGGTGAAACGCCCCGACAGCGAGTGGGCTCTGGCCTGCCCGACTTCGGACGGAAAATGTTTGGCTGCCGCTTTTAAAAACGAGGCCACAGCGGGCATGTTTTCTAGCGATGCCTGTTGCAACTCTACCTGGGCATCACCTTTCAGATTAGGTTTGAGTGCCTCCCAGTTAGCACCTTCGCCCTGAACATTAGCATCCATCGTGAGCAGACCTTGATCCAAAACGGAGTACTCCAAAGGCAAGAAGATGCGAGCTAAAGAAACCGGGAACCGCACGGTGTGGACGGATGCTGAAAAGGGCGGCGGGGCAGACTGGAAATCCCATGTGAACGATGCGCTGCCCGAAGCACCATCGGACAATGTGATGGAAAAGGGCTTCAGGACAAGTTTGCGGTCGGCGTGTGAACCTTGCACCTGGAGCTTCATCATGGGGTAAGGTGGCGCGAGGAGGCGATCTATTTGCACCTGCAATTTGCGGTGGTGTTTTTTGATTAGTTCAACATCCAGCCCACCATCCTTTTGCGGTGCAACAGCGACATCGGGGCGTGTTATTGCCATTTTTGCTCGGGACGCCGTTTTTGCGGGCGGTGTTTTTTGCGGGGGTGCTAGCTTCTTCTGTTTGGCGGACTCTTGTGCTGCTATCTGTTTTGGTGTCGGCATTTCTACAGGGCTTTTTTTAAACAGTCCCGAAACTGGCGAAAAATCAACCGATGTTCCTGACGCCTTCAAATCGAACTCGCGTGCAGTTTTATACCAGCCTGAAAAAGAAATTTTGTTTTCGAACCCATCCACAGGTGTGAGATCAAGGGATCCGTTTATTATTTCCATGCGCGTTTTCGGGCCGCTGGCTTTAACTGCGAACACCACATCGGACGGTTTAAGCTGGCGCATATCTACTAGGATTTTATCAGCGAGGAGTGCCTGCTTAAGTTCGACTTGCCCTTCGAGACTGCGGACGCCGCCGACCTGTTTTACGGTCACGGTTCCCTCTGCCCCCCCGATTTTAACGACACGATCCTTGGCGTAGGAGTTGAAAAGCGGTGTCAGGTTGCCCTCGTTCCACCCTGTGAGAAATGCTTGCAGCATGTAGTCCTGCGTTGCGTGGTTCCACGCCCCTCCAGCCGAAATTTCGCCTGTCGGCAAGTTGGGCGCTGGCTTGAACGAGAGCTTGGCCGCACGAAGGCGTGCTTCGTTGTCGGCTGTCTGTATCTCTCCGACCAGCTTGGCCGAAGCTTGCTCTAGTGTAAAAACGGAAAAGCTCCCGCGCAAATTATCAGCACCAAAGGAGAAGCTTATCTGTCGCGCTTTGGGGTCGAGCCAGTTGACATTTACACTCCCGATAAAATCGCCCTGCTCGAATTCGCAGTCAGGCATCCCTGGCAATACCGTGGCGAGCCAGTTGAGATGCCCGTCTATGTTGGCGTGAAACTGCCCGCTGGTGGCATCTTTTTTACCAGTGATTTGTATGTTGGCTCTAGATATAGATTGGTCGCGTGCGGCCAGCTTTATCTGCGCCAGGTTGAGGCGGCTGAAGTCTGTAAGTGTTCCTTGCGTGATAAACTCTATCGTGCCGTGCCGCAACTCCAGCCCCTTGAACTGGCCTGTCAGCGACTCTATTTGCCCCTGCCCGTTCCACGAAAGCTCTTGTCCAGCCTCGGCCACAGTCAGTTTGCCCGCGCCTGAAAGAAGGCCAGCCTCGCAACGAACGCCGTCCAAGCCCATCCATGCCTCTTTAAAAAGCGTGATGTCGGTGGGGTGTATGATGGCGTTCATCTCGGCTTCACGGGCGTCGGACGGGTTCATGCTGCCCCACGCCAAATGGACGGCTTTGTTCAGGGACATTTCAATGAATGGCTGCTTATTCTGGAAAAGCTTCATCTCGGCACGATCCACCTGTACCTCGTGCCGTTTCAAAAACTGTTCTGCCGCAAAAACCAGTTTGCCGTCCAGTTCAGGGATGGCTTCCGTGTTAGAGACTCGCCTGAATTTGCCGTGTGACAAAAGTGCTTCGCTCTGCACGCGGAGTGATTCCTGCGAAAGCCGGAACTGTCCCGACACAGATATTTCGCCAGACTGCATCATCGCGCCATACGGAGCCGTGAGCAGGTTGACGGAGTCAGGGGTCATCCCGTTCAGCGTGATGAGGATGTCGGCTGTTTTCAGGTTAAAATCCACAGGCCCAGATGCACGCAGCGAAAGACATTCCACACCATCTTTTTTGAGCATCAGAGACGCCTGTTTCAGCCGATATGGTTCCAATTCAAAAGTGTGTGTGGCCTCGTAACCACGAATGGGCATTTCGCCGTTTTGTCCTTCTATTTTGACGGCGGTCAACTCTCCTGTCCCTTGCCTAAAGTGGAAGTCAGCATCCAAAACCAAGTTGTAGATGCCTGTCATCAGCACTTTATCCAGCTTCAGTGCGGGTGTTATGTTTCCGTTAAAGGACGAGCTGAATGTGATCCGCGACGCCTTTTTGGGCTCGTAACCATCCATTTTGAGTGTGGCTAAATGGTGACAAAACTCGAGCGGCCGCCCATTTTTCTCAAGGTAGCGCACTTTCCATTTGAAATTGCGGAAGGTCACAGGCCCCGTTTCCAGCGGTATGCCGAAAATTTCTGAGCGATGCAGTTTTGCTTTGGAAAGCTGGCGTTCTTTATTTTTTTCTTTGTCTGGTGCAGTCCATGTTATATCTGCGTCCCTGACCTCAAGCAGCGTTATATAAAAAACGCCATTGGCGAGCTTTGTCAAATCGTAGCCTATCTCTACTTTTTCGATCCGTCCCTGCACCTGCTCCCAGCCCTCTTGCGGGTCTGCTGAACGGAAATCCAGCCCGTCTATCACCACCCCAGACCGCGGTATCCACGAAATGCGCGAGGCTTTGACATCAAGTGCAAGCGACTTGGCCATGCGCGGGAGCCATATACGCTCGAATGCCCAGTTGGTCGTCAGAGCCGCCACACCACAGGCCAACAAGACAAGAAGAAAAATGAAAGCCAAAAAACTGCGTATCATGTATTTTCCTGTTTTTCTTCCCTTGCGGCGGCGTGGTCAGGCCTTCTCATTGCCTATCCTGAAAAGGGATGTGACAGATTCCCCCTCATGAATGCACTTGATGGCACTACCTAGGAGTTCCGCCACGCAGAGCACGGTCAGCTTGAAATCGGAAGTTTCTTTTTGCGGCGTGCTGTTCGTGGTGATCACCTCGTCTATGCACGACTGTTTCAACCGCTCGAAAGCGAGAGCGTTCATGACGGCGTGCGAGACACCCGCTATGATGCGCTGCGCCCCATATTCCTTGAGGATTTTGGCTGCGTGCGTCAGGGTGCCAGCCGTTTCGGTGAGGTCATCCACTATCAATACATTTTTACCGCTGACATCTCCTATGACATGCGACGAATCCACTTCTGTGGGCGACTTGCGGCGTTTCGCCACGATGGCTAGGCTGGTGCCGAGCATCTGCGAATAAGCAGAAGCCATTTTAAGGCCGCCCACATCGGGGCTGACCACCACTAAGTTTTCCGTGGAATGGTCTTTCAGATAGTTGTAAAAAACTGGGGCAGCGTATAGATGATCCACTGGGATATCGAAAAAACCCTGTATCTGTTGCGCGTGCAAATCCATCGTAAGCACACGGTTCGCCCCAGCTGCGACGAGGAGGTTGGCCACCAACTTGGCGGTGATAGGAACCCGGGGCTGGTCTTTGCGGTCCTGCCTCGCGTAGCCGTAGAAAGGGAGCACAGCCGTGATCCTCGACGCGCTGGCTCTCCGGGCGGCGTCAATTATTATCAGCAACTCCATCAAGTTATGGTTGGTCGGCGGACATGTAGGCTGTATGATGAAAACATCGTTCCCGCGCACATTGTCGTTGATTTTGACGAATGTCTCCCCGTCAGGAAATGACGAAACAGTTATGTCCCCGAGCGGTATCCCGATGGAATCTGTAATCCGCCTAGCCAACTCTGGGTTCGCCGTGCCTGTAAAAATCTTCAAACTGGAATAGTTTTTCATGGTGTCTCCATTTCGCTTTTAGATTGAACTGGGAAATTTGTCCATCGTGGTGAATCGCAAATAAAAAAATATCCTTTCATCGGCGGCAGGTATGTGGAGGCCTGCAATGGGAAAAGCGGCGGCAACCCCCGTTGCGTCAAAACTCCAGCCCACTCTTGATATCTGCCCGTGTAGATGTCGGAGACCAGCCGACCGTCCAGAGAAACGGGGGAAAAAAGGACTCCTTTGATACTCTGGTTGAAAATAAAATCATTCATCTCAAAAAAATCGCGCACACGGTTCGGAACCAGCAGTGACATTCTATCTCCGTACCATGCGGTTGACACGGGCAGGTCAGACGCCATCACCTCCCCGCGAGTGAGGCAGTTAGATACCAAATGTATTATGGGTGGATAATACGGCGGGTAATGAACCGGAAACGGGCGCGGTGGCAAAAGAGTCATCACGAGCGGCGCAGCGTTCAACACCACGCACAGCCCCGCCACAGCGTGATTGAAAAACGGCAACTCGAAACCGAGCCTGTCCAGCAACAAGAAAAACATGGCGCCAGCAAACATGCAAAAAACTGGCAGCATGACCCATATCCCGTTATCTGACGCCAGAGCCTCTTTCTTTCCCAAATCACCCCATGCATAGCCTGCCATCAGCAGAGCCAGTGCCAGCAAAACCCACCATTTGAGCCGCTCCACATGTTCCCGCTTGAAACGGTGCATGAGCGATGCCCAGAAAAATACACCAGCAAACAGGCTGCCCAAAAAAAACATGAAATGCTCGACCTGCAAGCGGAAGTTTAAAACCCATTTTTTCGCCAACATTTTGACCGTGACCTCCGAAAAATCGGGGTGCAGCGTTGCCCATACGGAATCGCCCGGATAACCAGCGCAACCAGCGAGCGGAGCAAACCACGCGAGCCCGAGTAAATTGCCTGTCACGACATGGTTCCTCCAAAACCACAGGGACGATGGCAAAAGAAAAAAGATCAGCGTTATGCCAAGCGCGGCGGCACGGCGCGGGAAAGCCATCCACACAAACAGCAGCGATGCGGGCAACACCCAAAACCAACTATATTTAACCAGTGGTAACGCTCCCTGCAAAAGCGCGGCCAGCGCGACCCAAAGCAACCCGCTCCCGCCCTCCTCCTGTTCCGCGCAAGCATTCTGCCACGCCCACACGGAAGATATTAGCAGCAAAGATAAAAGTGGCGCGCATAACCCCGAAAGGCAAAACTGCCACGACAGGTCGGCTGTCCCAGCCAACAGGACGGCTAACCATGCCACCCTGCTGTCAAAAAGAGACTCCGCCGTTTTGAAAAGAAAAAATAAGGCGCACGAATAGAATATCACACCCATCCATGCCATGATTTTCTCTGGCGCGTAAATCTGGAGGTTTTGGATGTTTTTTATGCGGTCAAAAGCGAAACTTTGACCAGTGGCTTTGAACGCTGCCGCCAGCACCAGCGGATACAGCGGCGGGTGGAGCGTTTCCGGCATCCCGACAGTTTTTCCGTTGTCAGGCAATGCGCGGGCACCTTTTTGGGAAAGCTGCCAGACGGCCAGCGGGCGTATGGCAGAAGTAGTGTAGCCATCGCCCCGCGCTATATTGCGTGCCAGTTGCGCTTGATCCATGGCCTCATCGTGAGCCAATCCCCTGAACTCTAGGGCAGAGTAAAGCAACAGGAATAGGAAAAAGGCCAGCACAGCCCCAACACCAAAAAGAATTTTGCGCCCGCCACCCTCCTCCAGCGTATGAAGCACTTCTTGAAATCCCATGTTATTTCCTCATTCGATACTCAAGAAAGCGGCGAGACGCCGCTTCTACTCTTTTCTGCACTTTGCAATCTCAATTTTTCAATTCTTCCGCCCCTACAGGGATTGTTCCTTTTCCTTCTATACCTAGGGCGTTGCCCTAGGCTATCACCGTGCGCCCCTTTGGGGCTAGAAGAAGTGTTGCAATAAAGCGAGATGCCCACGATTTGTTCTCACGCTCTGCGTCTTCCCCTTGCACCTTGCCCCTTATCACTTTTTCTCTTCTTCATTCATTCTGCACTCCGCAATCTAAAATCTTCAATTCTTCCTCA
>JAIFLJ010000172.1 GCA_020049135.1 bacterium
ACAGCAGGAAGAAAGCATCGCCTTCCCCGATCGGCGTGACGCTCCAAGCCACTTTTTGTGGCGTGGTGACATGGGGCTCTCCAGCGAGAAGTGTAAGCCATGATCCGCTTTTTGGGGCGCTGGTAAATGTTTCCAGTAAAGTTGCAATTTTCTTTTTTTCTGACATTGACGCCCCTAGGTCAGAAAAGTGGAGCCCGCCCATTTCCTGCATGGAACGGCCAAGCGTTTTTTCGCAGGCACTGTTGCAGCGGATGATGCGCCCCTCGTGATTGAGCACCAGATAAAGGGCTGGCAGCGAGTCTAGGAACATCGGACAAAGCTCTTCGCGCAGGCGTGCTTCTTCGTCTTTCCGTTTTTTGCTGAGGAAATAGCGAAAGAGGGCGATTTCAATAGCAATAAAAAGCTCCCGTTGGCTGAACGGCTTGAGGAGGTAGTTGGCTGGCTCGACAAGCTGTGCGCTCTGGAGCGTGGTGCCATCACAGTAAGCCGTCAAAAATATGATGGGGATGTCCGTGAATTTCCTGAGTTCGCAAGCAGCATCCACACCTGTCATCCTGCCTTCCAGCTTGATGTCAAGCATGACCAAATTGGGTTGTAACTGACGAACTTTTTCTGACACTTCCTCACCAACAGAGATGATTGCGGGAACCTCATAGCCCATGGATTCCAAGTTTCTACGGATGTCCATAGCCACGAGTGCCTCGTCCTCAACCACCAAAATAGAGCCTTTATACCCAGTATTTTTGTTCATACAATTTCATCCCCTCACATCATCACTATACATGAGATTGTATTTTTTGCAGCAATTCTTTCATAGAAAAAGGTTTTCCTATAACATCAACGAACCCAAACCGTTTATACTCGGCCATTGAGCTTTCGCTACAGTAGCCGCTACAGATTATGGCCTTGAAATGCGGCTCATTTTTTTTCATGGCATCAAATGTAGTGAGCCCACCCATACCGCCAGGGATCGTTAAATCCAAAATCGCAAGATCGAATGGATTTTGGGTGCGGAGTGCCTCTTGGTGCGCCGCTACCGCTTGGTTCCCGTTTGAGACAGTGACCACATCCAGCCCTGCACTGGAGAGCATCGTTTTAATGAGCAGAGCTATTTCTGGCTCATCGTCCATAAAAAGAATTTTCTTTTTTGCCATTGTCTGTGCTGGCTCTGGGCGCGGCTCAACGGTGACAGAAGATTCACGGTCTTGACACCAGTGTTGGGCTGGCAGAAACAGAGTGAACTCCGCACCTTTGCCTTCTTCTGATTTCACCGACAGCAGGCCGCCGTGTTTTTTGATAATCGAATAGGAGGAACTAAGCCCGAGCCCTCTACCTAGTTCTTTGGTCGAAAAAAACGGGTCGAAAATGTGCTGTATATGTTTCGCAGAAATGCCCTGCCCGCAATCACTAATGGATACCGAAACATATTGCCCGCCAGGAAGCGACGGCACGCTGTTCTCGTCCACCGTCTGATTTGAAAGAGCGACGCCTATTTTTCCGCCTTCAGGCATTGCTTGAACGGCGTTCAAGACTAGGTTGTGTATGACGCGTCTGAATTGTGGCACATCAACTTCTGTGGCCCACAGGCTGGGCTCTATCATGTAATCGGCCTTGGAATTCGATGATCGGATGACAAAATCCACCTCTTCACGGACTAGGTCAGCTAGGCAGACTTTCTGGCGGACAGGGTCTCCTCCCGTTGCGAATGTTAGCAACTGCTGCAAGATGTCCTTGGCGTGTAAGCAAGCCTTCTGCGAATGCAGCATGAAGCCGATAGAATCCTCGTGCGAAGATGTTGGGAGCGCGGCCATCTCAATGTTGCCCAACACAATGGTCATGATATTGTTGAAGTCGTGCGCTACACCCGCAGCCAACACACCTAATGAGTAAAGGCGATCCTCTTTTATTGCCACCTGCTGGCGGCTGCGTTCCTCGCTTATATCCCGTAACACTAACACCTCCCCGGCAAGCACCCCTATTTTATCAACTATTTGGGAAACGGCCACCGTGACGAGAACTCTGCGGCCTGACTTGGTTGTTAGAAAACTCTCTTTCCTTTGCTCCGATGCATCCTCTTTCGCCGGGGCATGAACGGTTGGCGGAATTGCGGTAGTTACATCATCAAGCACGACCACTTCGGCTAACAGCTTACCGATGGATTGTCGTATATCCCAGCCGGTCAGCTCGGAGGCAGACGGGTTCATAAATGTGATGCGATTTTCGCAGTCCACTGAAATGACCGCATCGCAGATGCTGCGAAGCGTGGTGGCATAGCGTTCTTGGCTCTCGCGCAAGCGCGACTCCATGTCGTGGCGGTCTAGTGCTATTTCGATAGCCATTTTGAGTTCTGGCTCGCGGAAAGGTTTTATCACATAGCCGAAGGGATTGGTTTTTTTTATCCGTTCCACAAGCGGTGCATCAGAATGTGCCGTAAGAAAAACCACTGGCAAACGCCACCTCGCAATTATCTGTTCGGCAGTGCTGATGCCGTCAATTTCGCCGTCAATGGTCACATCCATCAAGATGATGTCCGGCCTGTTTTCTTGAACGGCTTTGATAGCCGCAGAGTGGCAGGATGCCCGCCAGACCTCGGAGCAACCCATGGCCTTAAGCTGTTTTTCTATGTGCATAGCCACGATTTCTTCGTCTTCTACAACCAGAACAGAAAATATTTTCTTCATAGTGCCCCGTCCGCTATTAAATTTTCCACCGCAACTCGAAACATGCGCCATTTTGATTTGTTACTCGAATAGATGCTTTCAGTTGCCCTGCCAGAGCTTGAACCAACTGCAGCCCCAAAGATGTGGCTTTCTCTATCGAAAACCCTTCTGGAAACCCAGACCCGTTATCTCTAACAACGAGCGTTATGTGCTTGTCTGGCGCGACAGTCAAACTGACAAGTGCCTCACCTTCCGAGCTAGTCTCGAAAGCGTGTTTGAAAACATTCGATATGAGTTCGTTGAGTATCAGTGCGCAGGGCACAGCCTTGTCTATAGACATCGAAATATCTGGCACCACGACTTTGATCTTCACACGCTCTGGACTGAGCGAATAGCTTGATATCAGGCTGTTGACAAGATCGTCCACATATTGCAGAAAATTTATCTTGGCCAAGTCGCCTGACTGGTACAGTTTTTCGTGGACGAGAGCCATGGATTTTACGCGGTTTTCGCTTTCTATGAAAAGTTCGCGATCCGCCTCATCATGGACATAGCTGGTCTGGAGGTGCAACATGCTGGAGACGACCTGCAAGTTGTTTTTAACCCTATGGTGAATCTCCTTAAGAAGTATCTCTTTCTCGCGCAGCGAGGCCATTATCCGCTCTTCGGCCAGCTTCCGTTCCGAAATGTCTATGTACGAAATAAGGACGCCGAGTCCGATTTTTTCCAGCGATGTTGCCGACATGTTCAACCATACAGAGCCGTAGATGCTGCGCTCAATCCTTATCTCCCAGTTGAACCTGTCCTTCTTGTCATTCAAAACTTGTATCTCCGGATATTCATCAGGCGGCATCGGGCGTCCGTCTGGACGGCACACCTCCCACCCGTTCAGTAAAAAGCGTTCGGATAATTTCTTCCCTACCATCTTGCCAAGCAGTTCGCGAGAGTGCTCGTTTTGCTCAATAATAATGCCGTTTGCGTCCGTCAGCGAAAAGCCGATTGGTGCTTGCGCGAAAAGTGTCTGAAACTTGATGTTGCTTTCTTGAAGCGATTTATCGCGCTCGCGCAGCTTCTGCGTCATGCTGTGGAATGTGTGCGCAAGCAGACCCATCTCCCCGCTCGCCCTGACAGGCACATGGACTGTCTCTAGGTCGCCACCAGCAATTTTAGCGGCCATCATCGTGAGCCGTGAAAGCGGTCTAGCCAACACCTCCGCAAGAGTTATGGCTACCACAAGCACCACTAAGCCTATGCCGCCTGCAAAATAGACCGAACCCTGTATCTGTTGCCTCACAGGGCTTAAAAATACTTCTTGCGGCTGCACAAATATAATACGCCACGAGTTATGTTTCAGCTTGGCGCTGACCCATGCCATTTTGTTTTCATCACGCAACAAATCGCTAAATTTCACGGTCTTATTCGGATCAGCACCCGACATTTCTGCTTCTTGGTCTAGCATGGGCATAGTTACAATCGCAGACTCTATTGGAACCGATAGCGACGCCCAGCGTTTTGCTTGAAATTTTTTATAAGCATCTGGACTTGGTGGTAAAACATATTTGAACAGTTGCTCGGCTGCAGCGGCTTGTGAAAGGCTGCCGTTGGCCAGAAGCATGTGGTTGTTGTCAATCAATAAAGGATATGCCATGTCGCCAGTAAGGTTGGCATGACGCGATAGAATCTGTTGTAAAATTGATGCGCTGTAACGGGTGCGCAAAACGCCCAATAGCTCGCCGTCATGCCCTAAAACAGGGGCGCTAAAATAAATGGATGGCCTGCCATCCAGCCCAGAGAAATGCACGGTTGTCGTGTATGGCAGATTGCTCTCCACAACCTCTATGAAATAATCTCTATCAGAAAGGTCATCGCGCCGTTTGGATCGTTCTGGGGAAATGGTGTCGAACAGCACAATGCCTTTAGGATTAAGCAGGGCGCATGACTGTATGAAAACTGGGTCTTTTTTAGCGAATGAGGCGAGAAGTTTTTCTAGGTCTGCCTTGTTTGGTGTCACCACGCCAGCCTCGGATTTTTGGAAGACCAGCACAGCAGTTTCGGCTTCCGTGCGGATAGCATCCAGATTATCCAAAATAAAATTATCCAGTTCGTTGGCCGCCAGATGCGATGATGCCTCAAGAGACCTGAATGCGGCCTGCGCCAGTGAATCGCGCATCCCCTGCAAATGCAGACAGCTTAAAAGACATAGCGGCACCAGCGAAATTAAAATAAAAGTTGCCAAAAACTTGGTTCTCAACCCCATAAACCGCAACCCACTGCGCCGCTCTAGATTTTGGACGCTGCTCGGCTGCTCCCCATCAACAGCAATAACCCCAGCCTTAGATAACTGGTCGCCATCGGTGCTGTTTTGTGAATTTAACATTTCAACGCTTAGAAATCCGTTTTTTAGGAACAACCTTATTGGCTTCCAGCGTCATATTCGAGAGTGTGGCAGGAATGCTTTGCTGGCCGGATGTCATTTTTCCTAGCTCAATGGCAAAGCGGGTTGAAAGGCTCGGCCAAGCTGGCAGGTGCGGCTCTGTCCCCATATGGTTCATAATGGCGTCCAAGGTTACAGGCATATGCCGTGTTGTGCCTGTGGCAACGCACGCTTTTTCTGCCGTCATCGGGTGAGAGTACGAACTGCGCCTTATCAGGCTGGCACCGCCACCCATCAGGCAAGCACGCAAAGTGACCTCTGCGCTCGTAGCCCATTGCAGAAAAATCCATGCCGCTTCGATGTTGCGACTATATTTTGAAATGCCGAGGCTGCTTCCCCCTTGGTGGCTGACACCAGGAGTCTCATCAAAAGCACAATCAGATTTCTTTTTGAGCGCGATAGGGTGCGGGCATGGTGCCGCTTCGGCAAGCCCCACGATTTTAGATGTGGCGGGGTCATCAAAGCTGGGGAAAAACTCTCCCCAACTCGAATAAATGGCAGACCGACCGCTTCTGAAGCTGTCAGCTTCGCCGTGCCAATCCCACTCGGTCACACCAGGCGGCATGTATTTGCCCAGTTCCATCATGAACTCCATCGCTTCCTTGGCTCGACTATCGGATATGGCGCAAGAACCGTCGGCGTTGAATATAGAACCGCCGAAAGCCCATAGCCACATCGTCATATGGCACTCAAGGCCGTAATGCCCAGCCCGCCACTGGCCAGTGGTTCCATACACACGCGGTGACATCGCCTTATTCACCGTTTTGACAACATGCAAATACTCGTGGACAGTCTTGGGCACCTGCAAGCCTAGCTGCCTGAAAATATCCTTGCGGTACATTGTTATGAATATGGCGATGTCGTAAGGTATAGCCGCCAGCTTTCCTTGGTAGGTCGCAGCGTTCTCCACGAGCGGTGCCAAAAAATCATCAAACCGATAATCTGGATACGCAAGGTCTGGCTTGTCCATTAGTGCGAGCGGGCTCACCATGTCATCACAAAAACGGCCTATCCACGCCTGATCCAAATAAAATATATCGTGCCTCCCTATCTGGCGTGAGGTGTCTGCCGTCACTTTGGAAAGCACCTTGTCCAGTGAAAATTGATCCCACTCGACCTCTATCCCTGTAAGCGGGATGAACTCTTTTTCCATGATAGCTTTCGTGGCTCGCGAAGGCGGCGTATCCTCAGTCACAATACGCAGGCGCGTGCCGCGAAAATGTTTGCCCACATCCTTCAGGAAAGCCTGCTGCGCCGGACTGGAAAGCGAATCCGCCCAGTTAGACGGCAAGCCGCTGGTTTTTGTTGAAATAGCCCCGTTATTTTTCCCCAACAAAAAATGCGGGCTTGAAAACCCGAAACCCGCCATCGCACAGAGCTGCAAAAAGTCGCGCCTGCACAGACGCCCCCGTCCATAGTCGTCACACGCTTTCGAAACAGCTAAACGACTTTGTCTATCCCACTCATTCATAAGCGTATTTTTCTTAAACCATTCCTAATAGAATACTCTTATAAGTTACATCACAGTCGCCCAAAATCCATCACAATCTCTGCCTGTGCGCCGCAATCTTACAACCAATATTTTGGGCTTCATCACAAAAGATTGGTTGGGGGATGTCCCAAACCTTGTTAAAATTGCAGTAATCTCCGGTGGTTTATTTCTCTTTGGTTAGTTTGTTTTTTTCCTCACTTTAAGTC
>JAIFLJ010000123.1 GCA_020049135.1 bacterium
AGGCATCTGGGTTTCCTATCAACCAATCATGCGGTGGCAAAGGGTCGTGCTCTACCTGTCAGATACGACTCGAATCCGGCACATACCGCATTGGAAAAATGAGTGTGACCGTGCTACCGGGGAAACACCGCCGCGCACTCGCTTGCCTGACCACGCCAGAAAGCGGCGACTGCCACATCACCGTCCCAGAAACATCGCTCATAGAAAAACACGGTAAAATCGCAGACAATTTTTCTAGTGCCGTGTGGGCAGCTCTTCCGCCCAGCGAAAAGCGCAAGGGCTTGGCTGTTGCCGTTGATATTGGCACCACGACTGTTGCCACGCTTTTACTGGATCGTTCAACGGGAGAAGTCCTGGCACGCGCCAGTGCCTACAATGCCCAGATCGCTTTTGGAGATAATGTCGCATCTCGCATAGCCGCATGTGCAGACCCGGCGAATATTGTCCGCCAGCAACAGTTGATACTCTGCGAAACGATCCAGCCTCTCATTGCCGATTTGTTGTCGCGATCAGGGCGCAGAGCCGAAGAAATCATGCAGGTCGCCCTTTCAGGTAACACGACCATGACACACTTAGCTTTCGGCATTTCGCCCGTGAGCATTGGCGTTATTCCATTTGAACCGCTTCTGCGCATTTTCCCAGAATGTTTGGCGGGGGAGATCGGCCTAGACAGTTGTCCAACGGCCAGCGTGGCAGCGGCACCGGCCATATCGGGTTTTGTGGGAGGCGACATTGTCTCGGATATCGCAGTGGCTGGCTTGCGCGAAAGGGAAGGTCTGACGCTCCTGATTGATATTGGCACGAACGGCGAAATGGTTCTCGCTGAAAATGGGAAGATGCTGGCGACCGCCACGGCTGCTGGCCCAGCCTTCGAAGGAGCTGGTATTTTATGTGGGATGCGAGCCTCACTCGGAGCCATCGAAAAGGTGGCTATTTCAGGCGATGGCGACCTAGACTATAGCGTGATCGGCGAGTGTCCGCCGAAAGGGTTGTGCGGCACGGCAGTGATGGACTTGATTTTCTGGGGGGTCAAACGAGGCTGGATATTGTCCAACGGGCGCTTCGACACAGTGCGCCTCGCCGCATTGGGCAGGCTTTCTTCCATTGAATCCCATGGCGCAAAAATACTGGCGATGATCGTTGTCGAAGAAAAGGATTCGGGGAGCGGAGAGCTTATCTTGGTCACAGAGGCGGATGTTGCAGAAATCATTAAAGCGAAAGCAGCGGTCTATGCTGGCGCAAAAACTTTGATGGAAAAGCGCGGCAAAAAATGGGGGCATCTCGACCGCGTGATTCTCGCCGGTGGCTTTGCTGCGCATCTCGACATAACTTCCGCAATCGGGATCGGGCTTCTGCCAGATTTGCCTTTAGAAAAATACGAAGTGATCGGCAACGGCTCACTGGCGGGGGCGTGCGGAATTGCGCTCCATTCTAGTTTTATTAAAAAACTAGAAGAACTCCACGGCTGGCCTGAAGTTATAAACTTGGCAGAGACGGATGAGTTCGAAGACCATTTCATAGACGCCCTTGCCTTGCCTCACCTCGACGAAGAGGAGTTTTCTAATGCCAATGGACTTGCAACTCATTTTAAAAACCCGTTGGAACAAGTATGAAAAACAATCTGACACCGCAGAACATAGCATTCGTCGCCTGCGAAGTTTTCCGATCGGAAATAGAAATGCTTTTGTCAGCACTTCCTCCAGTTTACAAAATACGCTGGCTGGAAATGTCCCAACACGACCGCCCAGCAGAACTCAACAAAAATCTGCAAGCCATCATAGACGAGATTGAAACTGACCTAGATGTGGACGCCATAGCTCTTGCCTACGGGCTTTGCGGTAACGCCATTATTGGCTTACACGCCGCCCGTGTTCCGATAGTTGTTCCACGCGCCCACGATTGCATCGGCATTTTGCTCGGCGGGAACCGCCCACATGAGGAAGTAAAAAAAACTCACAGCCGTTGCTACTGGTATTCGCCTGGCTGGATACGGGGAGGGAAGACGCCGTGCCCAGATTACTTTGAAAAAATGCGGGCTCATTATGACGCTTCGTTTGAGCCCGATGAAGTTAAAGAACTGATGGACGCCATGCGCTCGCAATACGAAGTTTACAGAGAGGCGATCTACATTGACACGGGGGCATCGTCCAAGGATGCCGATTTAGCCCACACCCAAACCGCTGCACGAGATTTGGGCTGGGAAAAAAAAGTGGTTGCCGCCGACATGAATTTTTTGCGTGAACTACTGTCGTGTCGCTGGGACACGGAGCGTTTTTTGGTTGTGAGTCCTGGCCAAAAAATAGCCAGTTCAATTTCTGGCGATGAAGTTGTGAAATCGAATTTCGAAAGGAAGACGCAAGCGGAAGGAAAAGATATTTAACCACATAGAGCACAAATGGCACAGAGGAAGATTTTTATAAACTCTTAAACTTCCACAATCTGCGGCTAAAAATCTTCCCTCCGTGAGAGAAAATTTCTTTAAAAATCAGATGGTCGTCAGTGGTGCTGTCTGGAGCGTGGGATTAATCAGGTTCTCATCAACTGATGTGAACGGAATTGAGGTTCCTGTATTGATCGGTGCTGTAGGGCCGAGGGGCGCAGTCGGGCTGCCAGGATTGAAGAGTGTATCAAACTTCGGAGTTAGGTTTCCTGAATTGTTTTGGCCACCTTGCGAGTTTTCAGATTGGCTATTACCCTGTGATTGCGATTGGGACGAGGAACCACCAACCCCACGAGCTTCAGCCGCATTTTGCTGTGCGTTTGACGAAGCCTGCGTGAGCACTTGTGCTGGAACGCTGCTTGTGCCGCCAGTGGAAGGATTGATTCCCACATTTGTGCCAGAGGTGAGCGGCTGCCCATTCACTTGGACTTGTCCAGCGAGACCTGATTCAACGGCTACCACCGATCCGCCCTTGAAGGCAACCGTCACCGTGCTCGTCTCATTGCCAGAGATAGCTGTTTTTGCACCTGTAATGCTTATGACCTCAACTGCGATGGGCATTGGATTTTGTGGTGCAGGCGAAATGATGACACTAGCGATATTATTTATATCATTGCCAAAACTTACACTGAGATAGCCGCCGTCAACTTCGACTATTTGCCCTATGGACGGGTTGGGCAGCTTGGCTACTTCTTTCCCAGCCTTGTCTAATACGATCAGTTCTTTTTCGTCTGGGGAAACTTTGAATGATGCAGCTTGCACGGCTGCGGTGAAACAAATCGTTAGCAGGAAAGCAGTCAGCTTTTTCATAGTGAATGAAAAATAAGTGGTCAGAAACTAAAAGCAAGAAAAATTTCGCGCTTTTACGATTCACTTAAATCTGGCAGTCTTTAGTGCCAAGGGAGAGATTGATGCAGCAAAATAAAACACACAGAGTCGCCGTGATAGGCAGCGGTTTCGGTGGATTGGCCGCCGCGATACGGCTACAAGCTAGGGGCTACAGGTGCGAGATCATGGAGATGGGCGACCAGCCAGGCGGACGCGCCGCTGTGTTCCGGGAAAAAGGTTTCACTTTCGATGCTGGCCCCACGATAGTGACCGCCCCGTTTCTTTTTGAGGAACTTTTTTGGCTGGCAGGAAAAAAGATGGAGGATTATGTCCGCCTCGTCCCGTGCGACCCGTTTTACAGGATTGTTTTTTCTGGTGGAGAGACATTCACCTACACTGGCGATAAAGGGCGGATGCTTGAAGAAATTGCCAAGTTTAACCCCAAAGATGTCGCGGGTTACAGGTGCTTCCAAACGCAGTCTAAAGAAATTTTTGAGCGGGCGTTCGTTGGGCTGGCTGACCATTCATTCGATTCTTTTTGGAAAATGGTCAAAGTGGCTCCCGACCTCCTGCGTGTCCGTTCGCACGAGTCGGTTTATCAGTTTGCCAAGCGGCATATCAGCGACCCGATGCTGAGGCAGGTGTTCAGTTTCCACCCGCTTTTTGTGGGCGGTCATCCGTTCCGTGCGTCTTCGGTGTACGCGATGATCCATTATCTGGAACAGAAATGGGGGGTTCATTATGTGATGGGCGGGACAGGCAAGATGGTGGACGCCCTAGTGAAGATTTTTCTGGAGATGGGCGGGTGTTTGAGGTTGAACACGAAAGTTGAAGAGGTCGTGGTGGAAGAGGGGCGAGCTGTCGGCGTCAAAACTTCGGACGGCTCTTTCCACCCTGCCGAAGCGGTCATCTCCAACGGCGATGTTGCCAATGTTTACCGCAAAAGGGTTGCACCCAAATGGCGCAGCAAGTGGACAGACAGGCATCTCATGGGCATGCAATACAGCATGGGCGTATTCATGCTCTATTTCGGGGTCAACAAAACTTATCCTAGCCTGACGCATCACACGATATTCATGGGGCCACGATACAAGGGGTTGCTTGATGACATTTTTGAAAGGAAAGTGTTGGCTGACGATTTTTCGCTCTATCTCCATACACCCACGAGAACGGATGCCAGTGTCGCCCCGGACGGGTGCGAATGTTTTTACGCACTTTCGCCGGTGCCACACTTGGGAGCAGGGATAAACTGGGCCGAAAAAAGTGAGGCTTACGCGGAAAAAATTTTGGAATTTTTGGAAAAAGCAGCATGTCCCGATTTGAGGAAACACATAGTTTGCAAGCGGGTTTTTACGCCGCGCGATTACGAGCGGACGCTTGATTGCCATCTGGGCTCGGCGTTCCAGTTCGAGCCCATACTGACCCAGAGCGCGTGGTTCCGTCCGCACAATATTTCGGAAGATGTTCGCGGACTTTATCTGGTAGGGGCGGGGACGCATCCGGGCGCAGGTCTCCCGGGTGTGCTTTGTTCGGCTAAAATAATAGACAAGCTGCTACCTCAGCCTGGGCGCGGAGAGATTTGAGCATGTTTGCAAAAACCATTTCGTTATTGGGTCTGGACGGAAAAAAGCGCAATCAGACGGTGCTGGAGCGTTTTTTAATTTTTGTTTGCAGCGGGGTGCTGACTTTCGTGCTGAACGCTGGGAGCTACAAGCTTTTCTACTTCATCATGGGATGGAGCCATGCGCTCTCCTACGGGTGCAGTCTCACGCTTATGACGGTCACATTCTTTTTCTGGAACTATTATTTCAACTTTAGGACGAACACGCACATACAACACTCCATGTGGAGATACATCGGCACGATGGCTTTGATGTGGTGCGGCAACTACGCGATAGTGGGGGCTGCGCACTATTTCAAAATCGGCGTCTGGTGGTTCAATATCCTCGGGACGCAGGTGTTGCTGTCCGGCATTAAGTTCAGTCTCTACCACTTCTGGGTTTTTCCTCATGGTGACTCAAAAAACACATAGTCAGAGGGAAAAGGTTCTCATCCTTTCCGCCAGCGCGGGCACTGGACATTTGCGTGCTGCGTCTGCCCTGCAAAAAGTTTTTGAAAAAGATGCAAGGGTCAAGAGCGTTTTAAATGTGGACGCGCTAAGCTACACAAACAAGCTGTTCCGCGACTTTTATTCCAAGTTTTACATAAAGCTGGTGCAGGACGCCCCCACTTTTCTAGGGTGGTGGTATGAGACCAGTGATGAGCCGTGGAAGACCGACAAAATGCGGCTCATGCTCGACCGCATGAACACGGGGCCGCTGGTCAAGCTGATCAAGGATTTCAGACCCACGCAGACTATTTGCACGCACTTTCTCCCTGCTGAAATAATATCGCACCTGATGGAAAAAAAGGTGGTGCAGACGCAGCTTTCGGTGGTGGTCACGGATTTTGATTTCCACGCCATGTGGCTGTCGAAAGTCTTTCACCACTATTTCGTCGCGCTGGAAGAGACGCGGGTTCACCTCACAATGCTCGGGCTTCCACCAGAGCGGATCACGGTTTCTGGCATCCCGGTGGACATGGCTTTTGCCGAGAGAAAAAAAATGCCAGAGGCTAGGGCTAAGCTAGGGCTTTCTCCCGACAAACCTGTAATTCTCGTTTCGGCTGGCGCACTGGGAGTAGGGCCAGCCGAGAAGATGGTGCGCATGTTGCAGGCACTGAAAACGCCGTCGCAAATAGTGGTGGTCTGCGGACGCAGCGAGGCACTGGAACAGAATGTGCTCAGACAGGTGTCCGATTCGTTGGCGTTTCACCTAGATTTCAAAGTAATAGGGTTCACTGACCAGATGCACGACTGGATGGCGGCTGCTGACTTGTTCATAGGCAAACCGGGTGGCCTTACGATGGCTGAGGCCTTGGCCAGCGAGTTGCCGTTTGTAGTTGTAGCACCGATTCCTGGTCAGGAGGAGAGGAACAGCGACCACCTTTTAGAAAAAGGCGCGGGCATCCGTTGCAACGAGCTGACCACGCTCCCATTCAAAGTGGACAGCCTGCTCGGCGATCATGCCCGCCTGCGCCAGATGCGCTTGTCCGCACGCCGCATGGCACGCCCTTATGCCGCAGTCACCGTGCTGAAAACACTCTTGCGCCGTCCCAGCACCCTCCCAGTGAATGTTGACGAGGAGTCGCAGGAGGAGATGGCCGCCATAGCAAGAAAAAGATGAAAGTTGCGACAGACAATTTTTTTTGGGGCGTTTCCACTTCTGGCTACCAGCACGAGGGAGGCTACAACCAAGACGGGCAACCGCTGAACAACTGGTATTTTTGGGAGCGTTCCCGCCGCGTCCCCGCCGCAGGTAGGGCTACTGATTTCTGGGGCAGGTATGAAACTGATATGGGCTTGGCCAGCGAGATAGGGCTCAACGCATTCCGCCTAAGTTTAGAATGGAGCCGCATACAGCCGTCTTGGACTCCCGATCCGCAAGATGAGCCGCCTTTTTCGCAGGATGCCCTAGAGCATTACGGGCGCATTCTGGTTTCTGCAAGAGAGCGCGGCCTGGAGCCTTTCGTGACATTTTTTCATTTCACGCACCCCCTATGGCTAGGACTGGATCCTTGGCTCCAGCCGGGCACGCCTGACCTGTTTGCTAATTTTGTAAAAATTACTCTCGAAGCACTCAATACATCGCTCATCAAAGCTGGGCATCCGCCGCTGAAATGGTTCATCACGGTTAATGAGCCAAACATGCTTGCCCTCAATACATACCAGTCAGGCAGCTTCCCGTCTTTGGGGAAGAAATGCTTAGATGCGCTACTCACCGCCACGCATCATTTGCTTGTGGCACATGCTCTGGCTTACCGCACGATACACGGGCTGTACGACGAACATCCCGAATGGCAGACGCAACCGATGGTTTCGTTTAATAATTACGCCAGTGACCTGTATTGGATGGACGGTTTCATGCAGGATATTTTTGCTGCTCCATCCAAGGGCGTATTGAAAGAAAATGTATTTTGCTGGCTCCAAGGCCGCTGCTCCGAGTTCGACCGTCGTTTTGACAAGGCGGGCTTACCCATGGATGGTGGTGGGCTTGGCTGGCTTGGCAGGCTGGTGAAAAAATGGCATCGCCGAGTTGCAGAGCAGTGGGTGATTCCGTCGCGTTTCGAGCGTCTTTTGTCATTACTTTATAGCGGGCCGTCCACGCTGATGCTCGACTATTGCGCGGTTGATTATTACGACCCTTTTATCGCCCACGCATTCCGTCTGCCCCGTTTTTGGGAAATGCCGTGGTCAGGGTCAAAACGGGAATGGCTGATCCAAAGCGTGACATCCAAATGGTGGGATTGGCGCGTTTTGCCCGAAGGCCTCCGTTTTTTTTGCAGGTGTTACCAAGAAACATTCGGCAACATCCCCATCGTGATCGCTGAAAACGGCATGGCGGTAAAACAGCTTTTTTCACATAACCTCCCGTGGCGCCGGGACAGCATGGCTCGCAGCGATTATTTGAAGGGGCATGTAGGTATGGTCGAAAAAATGAGAGACGAAGGAATGCCTCTCATCGGGTATTTTCACTGGTCGCTCACAGACAATTACGAGTGGGGCTCGTTCGAACCGCGCTTCGGTCTTTTCCATGTGAATTTCCACTCCGACAACCTAGAGCGCGAGGCTGTGGACAGTCTGGGAGACAACCCTTCACAGACCTATGCCGAACTAATCAGGCAAAGTAAAAACAAGCCTACAAAATAAATGTGGTAGGCTGCCGTGCAGGCGAAAAATCTATTCCCACTCTATGGTGCCAGGCGGCTTTGATGTGATGTCGAACACCACGCGGTTGACGCCGCGCACCTCGTTTATTATGCGGTTGGAGATGCGCCCGAGCAGATCGTAAGGCAGCTTCACCCAGTCGGCTGTCATGCCGTCTTGGCTCTCAACGACACGCACAGCTATGGTGAAATCGTAAGAGCGCTCGTCGCCCATCACGCCCACGCTTTTGCATGGGAGCAGGACGGCGAAAGACTGCCACACTCGGTAGTACCAGCCAGACTGCTTCATTTCATCTAGCACCACGAAATCTGCATCGCGGAGTATGCGCAGCTTTTCGGCGGTGATTTCGCCGAGGCAGCGAACGGCCAAACCAGGCCCGGGGAATGGCTGACGCCAAACGATCTCTTTCGGCAGGCCAAGTTCTTCACCCACTTTGCGCACCTCGTCTTTGAATAGCTGGCGCAGCGGTTCAACTAGCTCGAAATCCATATCTTTCGGGAGACCGCCTACATTGTGGTGGCTCTTAATTAGTGCAGCCGGATTGCCGCCTATGGCCACGCTCTCAATGACATCGGGGTAGAGTGTCCCTTGCGCTAGAAAACGGGCTTTGCCCACGGACTTGCGGGCTCGCTCAAAAACGCGGATGAATTCTGTCCCTATGACTTTCCTTTTCTTCTCTGGGTCTGTTACGCCTTTGAGTAGCTTTAAAAACTCTTTACTCGCGTCCACACATTTTAGGTTAATGTTCATGTGACGCCCAAAAAGCGACTGGACGGCTTCGTTCTCGTTTTTCCTTATCAACCCATTGTTGACGAAAATGCAGACGAGCTGGTCGCCGATAGCTTTTTTCAAAAGCGCTGCCGCCACGCTGGAATCCACGCCGCCGCTCAGACCGAGAATGACGCGTCCATCGCCTACCTGCCCGCGAATCGCGTCGCAGGTGCGCGAGATGAATGACGCCATCGTCCATTCCTTTTTGCAGCCGCATATGCCTAGCACGAAATTAGAAACTATGCGCAAGCCCTTGGGCGTGTGTGCCACTTCCGGGTGAAACTGGAGCCCGTAGAAACGCCTTTTCGCGTCTTCTACAGCAGCGAACGGGGAGTTGTCGGAAACGGCCACCGTTTTGAATCCAGGCGGCAAGGCGGTGAGTCGGTCTCCGTGGCTATTCCAGATTTTCAACGATTTCGGCAGGCCAGTAAACAGTTTTGACGAACCCTTCAAGTTCAGGATGCCCTCGCCATACTCGCGGCTGTCGCCTTTTTCAACTTTGCCGCCGAGCAGGTGAGCCATGAGTTGTAGCCCGTAACAGATGCCCAGCACGGGAACGCCCAAACTGAAAATCCGAGCGTCAGGGAGCGGTGCTTTTTTCGCATAAACGCTGGCGGGCCCACCTGAAAGGATGATGCCGCGTGTTTCTCTAAGGTCTATTTTTGAAAGGGGCGTTTTGTGGTGTAGTATTTCCGAATAGACACCACATTCCCTCACGCGTCTGGCTATGACCTGTGTGTACTGGGAACCGAAATCGAGGATTATTATCTTGGACATTTTGCGCTGCAGCCACTGGTTAGGCTGGATGATTTACTGTCACTGGATTTTTTTCAATGGCTACTATGTGTATATCTGAGATAGTGACACTTGAGCCGTCATCAAACCAAACTACTACTCTGGTTCCCGTGGGATTAATGCCAGCATGATCAGAGGTCACAACCGTGTACTTATCTCCACCGCCGGTTACAATGGTGAATGGCTCAAAAGGAGTGTTGTGCAAATGTCTGCGAATATCGGGTATCATACTGACAAGGTGGCGTAATTATTGTGTTATTCAAGCAATTTTGGGTCAACAGTTTTCTCGGTTTTCAGGTTGTGAGGATGCCCTTGCAATATTTTCCCAAATATCTCTCAATTCGTGCTTCCTGAATTTCTTTTCTTTTTCGATTGCATAACTTGGATTGAAAAGGGGGGACAGCTTTTGACCTGCCCCCCCGTTTTTTCCCGTAGGAAATTTATTTTTTGCCCATGCCAACGCCTTGGACGGTCTGGAAAAGTTTCCCTTCCGTCTTGATCGCCGGGGCGATGATGATCTCTGTCTCTTGGAAATCCCTTATGGATGCCGCGCCGACATTGCCCATGCAAGTCATGATGGCTCCCACTAAGTTCTGCGACCCGTCATCCACCACGGCTGGCCCGTACAGGATTTGGCGGAGCGTGCCAGTGACGCCGACTTTGATCCGCGTGCCGCGTGGCAGGTTGGCGTGTGGGGTGGCCATGCCCCAGTGGTAGCCGCCGCCAGGTGCTTCTTCCGAGCGCGCGAAGGCAGAACCGACCATGACTGCGTCAGAGCCGCAGGCGAGAGCCTTGCAGACATCGCCGCCCTTGGACATGCCGCCGTCTGTGATTATGGGGATATAGCGTCCAGTTTTTTTGAAAAATGTATCGCGGGCAGCGGCACAATCCACGGTGGCCGTCACCTGCGGCACGCCGAGACCTAGGACGCCGCGCGATGTGCAGGCGGCACCTGGCCCAACGCCGATCAGGATGCCAGCTACGCCGGTCTGCATCAACTCCAGCGTCACATTGTATGTCACAGCGTTGCCGATGATGACTGGCATGTGCGTGTTGCGCACGAACGCAGCAAGATCGAGCTGCTTGTATTCAGTGGAAACATGGCGAACAGTCGAGACGGTGGACTGGACGACGAAAACATCCGCCCCCGCCTCTGCTGCCAGTGCCGCGAAGCGTTCGGCTTTTTGTGGGATCGAGCTTACGGCGGCGACAACACCTGCCGATTTCAGTTCCCTGACGCGTTGCGCCACCAGTTCTTCTTTTATCGGGGCGGTGTAAATCTTTTGGATCAGTGCCGTGACCGTCTCGGGATCAGCACCAACAATCTGACCCAACACTTCAGAGGGGTTTTCGAAGCGCGTCTGCACGCCTTCGAGGTTGATGACACCTAGGCCGCCGAGCTTACCCATCTCCACGCAAAAACGGACATCTGTCACGCCGTCCATGGCACTGGCTATGATGGGGATTTTGAGTTTTATCGCCCCACCGTCTTTTTTTGGTATTTCGAAAGAAGTGTCCACTTCGTTCGGGTTGATTGTTATGTCGCCTGGCACGAGTGCTATGTCATCGAACCCGTAGGTGACGCGAGCTTTTCTATTTTTTCCTATCCACATTCCCATATTTGTTCTCCTTTTTGCGGCATCTTATTGCCCGTTGGTTTTTGATTCAAACAGAAAACCGCAGTTTTTGCAACGAACTCGGAAGACGCCCTGAGCCGGGTGGGCGGTGTGCCCGCAGATCGGGCAAGGGGTGTCACGGCGTTCATCTATCTCCCGCCGCCTCTCTCGCCGTATCATGTCGAGCCACAGCAGTGCTACTGCGCCGAGAAAAATTGAGAGATACCAAATGAACACTTCCTGCAGGCTCATGGCTTGGGTGTTGCTGTTTCAAGGTTTGGTGCCTGCTGCTGCCAGTTAAAAAAGATTGTGCCCCAAACTAAACTTTCCCGTTCATCGGACGCAAAACGCATCCGCTTAACCATCTGAACGGCTTGCGTGTCGGCCAGCGTATTGCCTGATGAAGTTTCAGGGATCACATAGGCGACCATCCCAGTTGAATCTATGGCTATCTCAAGCGCGGTAGGGCTGCGCAGCGGGCGTTCGGTGGTACAGACAGGAGGCACAGGCAGTGGGTTGGGTGCCCGTGAAACGAGCGTGGAAGAGACTGTTATAAACTCGGAGGAGACAGCGGGCGATTCGTTGCCTGAGAGTGCCACGGGGTTTTCTACGCTGGGGCGGTTTTTCTCTCGCAACATTTTTTTGGCCAGCGATTGCATGTCGGATGCTTTTTCCTCCGCTACAGAGGGAGACGGAAGCAGCGGCTGTATTTCTCCCGGGGCGAATGCGGAACCGTGGAAGTCAAGGGCAGAAAAGTCGGTGCTGAGCGAGTCCGTCGAGGGTATGGCTAGAGCACTCGGGTCTTCGTGGTTTATCTGGAAGAAAAGGTGGCAGAGATACGGGTCGAAAGATGATTGCCCTTCGCACGGCAGAAAAAAAACGCCAGCCTTGGGTGGGGCAGTGTGTATAGGACGCGGCATTTTCAACTCAATGCATCCAATGGCTAGTCCGTGAGCGAGCAGGACGGAGAGAAAAACCAAACCGAAAAGCCTGTGTTCCGGCTGCATCCAGAGTTCCAGATAAAGTGGTATATCGGCTGATCCTGCTTTAACTGCGGCTTCTTGTGATTGGTTCACTGATGCGCCCCGTTCAATGTTGCTCTGGCAGGTTGTTGCGGGTGGCAAGCATGACATGGATGCCATGTGTCAACGCGATATTCATAACGGACATCACCATGCCATTGGGTGTCGAAATATCTGCTTTGATGATGATCGAGGCTCCATCACCTCTTGAGGAAAAAGATTTCAGTTCGGCAGATAGTTTTTCCAAATCTATTTTTTGATCGTTGAAATAGATTTCTTGGCTTTTGCTGATGGTGAGCACCCGCTTGTTGGCCTGCGTGCCGCTGCCAATGATCCTCTCGTGCAGCGTCACTTCCACGCCAGGTTGTAGCACTAGGGTAGAACTCAGCATGAAAAAAAGCAGGAGGAGTAAAACCACATCCACCAGCGGTGCCATGTCGAGCGGACCTTTGAGAAGTTGCAGCGAAGTCCGCAGCTTCATGACATCATCCCTTGTTTTGTGTTTGTGGCACGCTGCCACCGTTTTCATTTTTTGTCGTAAATGACTCTTGGAAATCAATGATCGAAGACTTTTCTGTGATGGCCTGCACGACTTCTATGCCAGCCCTTTCCATGTCGCGAACAATCTGGTTCATGCGCGCAACAAAATAGTTGTAGGCCGCATAGGTCGGTATGGCGACGACCAAGCCCGCAGCCGTAGTGATAAGCGACTCCCAGATGCCGCCTGCCAAGTCTCCGGCGGTCGCAGTGCCCATGCGCACCTGCATCTGCATGAACGCGTGTATCATGCCTGTGACTGTCCCGAGCAGACCCAAGAGCGGAGAGAGGTATCCTATGGTGGCGAGAATCGGAAGGTTTTGTTCGAGGCGCGGCACCTGAAGCTGGGCGACTTCTTGAACGAACTCTTTAAGTTCTGGTTTCTGGAGGTGGTTGTGCTTGATCGCTGCGTACACGACTTGAGCCACAGGGCCGTGCGCCTCGTCACATCGGTCTAGTGCTTCAGCGTACTGCCTGCGCCGTATCAGGTTGATGATGCCAGAAAGAAAATGCGGCGTTTTCAAATCCTCGCGCCTGAAAAAAATAAGGCGCTCCACAAAAAAAGTGATAGAGAGCACGCTGGCCAGCAGGAGGGGCCACATTAGAAGCCCGCCTTTTTGGATAAGTTCAAACATTGCCTTTGCCTTCTTTTTAGTCGTGCTTGTTTATTACGGTTGCTTTCGTCTGGTTCACCAGACAAACGATTTCTTTTGTGCCAGCACCTTTTCGCCTTTTAATATGGAAATTCGCCAAGAATTGACCAGCCCTTGTTTCTCGAAAGCTTCACCCACCACTTCAAATTCAGTTTTTTTGTCTCCCTTCACGCTGGTGTATGGCATCTCCAAACGGTAAACGCGATCCTGAGTCAGCTTTTGGCGGTATTCAAAAAGAACTGTGATATTTTCAGCCGCCTTTTCCGCAGTCCAGTTGACCACGAAAAAATGCCCTTTCCGTTTCGCGCGCTGAGCTTGGGTTGCTGCACCGTAGTTGTAGTATTTCTGCTCAAACGAAAGGCCAGACTCGGAGCCTATGCGCTGGATGCTGATGTCGTTTATGTAATCGTAAACCTTGCGTATTTTGAAAGATGGGTCTCTTTCCCCATGCAGCGCGTCGGGACGCACTGCGTCTGCCATAGCAACGCAGTGCCAAGCCAATACCATCCCTGCACACAGCAGGAGTTTTACAGTTTGAAACATGGCTCTTATTAAACAGGTCGTGTCACGCGCTGTCAAATGCCAAGTCATCTACCCAATGCCAAGAGAAGAAGAGAAAAGGTGTAAGGAAGATGGAAGAAGCTAACAGAAAGAGCACGGAGCGGGGAGTAAATCGAATAACGAAATCGAAATCGAATGTCGAAAACAAGACGCAAGGCGTGAGTAAAAAAGAAATTTAACCACATAGAGCACAGAGAAAGATTTTTTTAAACTCTTCAACCCTTAAACATCAACTTAAACTCTTAAACTTCGTGTTCTCCGTGCCCTTCGTGGTTAAATCTCTTTTCTTCTCACGCCAAGACACGAAAATACCAAGAATGAACCACGAAGGATGAGGAAACTTTTTCAATTTTATTTTTTCAATCCTCAAGCTATGTTCATCTGCGTTAATCTGTGGCTAAAAAATCTTCCCTCCGTGCTCCCTGTGCCTCCGTGAGAGGAAAGTCTTTTTGTGCCTTTTGTGGTTAAATAAAAATCTCGCGCGTTTTGCGCAGAATTTAATCTGCAAGGGAATATCAGACTTCTGTCGCCAGCGTGAAATCCACCTGTTTTTTTTCGCGATCCACGCGAATGGGTGAGACCCGTGTACGACTCCCCGTTTCCAAAACCGGGCCGCCGCGCCGCGCCATCCATCGGCCAGAGACGCAGTGGTAGCCTGCGCTGCGCAGGATGGATGCCGGGACAAGTCCGCTAATTCCCATTGCTTCCACATCAACAAAACATCCCATGGGACGACATTCTACAATCATCGCATCGAAGGCGGTCTTTTTTGGTTGCTTGCCCAGCTCTTCCAAATATGTGAGTAGCTTGGCTCGTTTGCTGTCTTGCTCGGCCTCAGCAGAGTTTCTTTCTGTGGACGAAAGATGTTTCCCTAGTTCCTCCATGCCGCCCGATGCCCCACCCTTCTTTTTTTCGAACAGTGCCCTGTGAACAACCAAGTCGGCGTAACGCCTGATCGGGGAGGTGAAATGCGTGTAATATGTTTTGGCCAGCCCGAAATGCCCGGTCGGGTTTGGTGAGTAATACGCCCGCTTCATTGTCCTGAGAAAACGGATGCGCAGTGCTTTGCCCATCGGGTGAGTTTTCAGGACGGCCAGAAGCCTTTGCATTTCCACCCTCGACGCCAAGTGTCCGCACTGGATGCGGCAAGCCCTGACTTCTTCGCGGTAATCATCCAGCTTTTCTTGGTCTGGGTCTTCGTGGATGCGGAACAGTGATGGCTGCAAACGGTTTTGCAAATTGCGTGCCACAGCCTCGTTGGCCAGCAACATGCACTCCTCGACAAGCTGGTGCGAAGCGTCGTTTTGCGTAACATCAACACCACTCACGCGTCCCCGATCGTCTAGTCGTATTTTGGTTTCTGGAAAATCTAAATCCAACGATCCATTCGCCATTCGTTTGCGGCGGATATTCTGCGCGAGACGGCTCAAATCGTGCAGGCGATTTTCTAGGAGCGAAACTGGTTTGCGCCGCAGTATCTCCATGGCCTCACCATAAGTGAAACGGCGTGAGGAACGAATCGTAGCAGCGTAAAAACGGGTTTTTAATACTTTTCCGTCGTCACTGATGAGGAATTCGGCGCACCGTGTCAGGCGATCCACATCTGGTTTTAGAGAACAGAGACCGTTGCTCAAAACCTCAGGCAGCATCGGCACTACGCGATCCACCATATATGTCGAGTTGCCGCGCCTCCGCGCCTCCGTGTCGAGCGCGGAGCCGGTCCGCACGAAATGAGATACATCTGCGATATGCACCCAAAGCCGCCACTTATTTTCGCTCTCGCGCTCAATGGCCAATGCGTCATCGAAGTCTTTCGCATCATCGGGGTCTATGGTGAAAACAGTGTGGCTACGGCAATCCTCGCGCCCGTCTCCGTGGATGTCAGCACTGCCGCTTTTGCGCTCTCTGTGAGCCTCGGCGTCAAGTGCGCTGGCCTCTTTTAACACATTCTCTGGGAACCCCGTGGGAAGCCCGTATTGGTGCATTATGGAAAGCATGTCCACCCCACTGGCGTCTGGTGCCCCCAACACCTCTACGATGCGTCCGCCAGGAAGCTCGTCACAGTTTTCCCAAGGCAACATTTCCACCACTACTTTTTCACCTGCACCAGCCAAGTCAGGTGGGACGCAGAAACGGCATCTTATCCTAGAATCGTCTGGCTCGACATAGTCTTCCTTGCGCCCTTTGACCAGCGTGCCAACGAAGCGGATGCGTGCCCGTTGCAAAATCTTTACCACCTCCGCACGAGGCATGGCTTTATCGCTTTTGCCACGCCCTCGGTGCGGCGGCTCCACGCGCAAAAGAACTTTGTCGCCGTGCAGTGCCGTGCGCAGTGCCGATGGCTGAAGCGGCACTGGCGTATCGCTCCCTTTTTCGTTGATAAAAACAGCCTCACCTTTTCGGCTCACTTGGATCGTCCCCGTCACCTCATCCTGCGCCCTCGGCGAGATGAGAGCGTAACCCCTTTTTTTAAAGTGCTTTATTTTTCCTTCCCGTTCTAAGTGTTCCAAGACTTTTTGCAGAGCCTGCGAGTTTTCTGGCAAAAGTTTGAGACGCCTGTGCAGCGCACGGAAATCCATGGGCTCACCACCACGGGCGAGTTCCTTTAAAAGTGATCGTTCAATCATGTTGTTTTAGTCTCGATGCCAGAATGCCTTGGCTGCCTCGTCCCATCCGCTCAAAAGCGAGAGGTTGGGAGGCACCACTTTCATCGGTTTTTTTACCAGAGATTCTATAGCGTCGGCGAAAGAGGAAGGCGAACGCCTTTCGCATATCACGCCGGGGATGCCTTGTTTGACTAGCTCCCGTGGTCCGCCCACATCGGCCACCACTACTGGCAGGCCAGCCGCACAGGCTTCGACAACCACATTACCGTAGGTGTCAGTGGTGCTTGGAAAAACAAAAATATCTGCCGATGCGTAAGCGCGTCCAAGCTCCAGCCCAGCCAAAATCCCCGTGAACAGCGCGTGCGGCATCAGTTTTTGGAGTTCCGTTCGGAACGGGCCGTCTCCAACAAAAGCCCATGTCGCATTGACTTTTCGCCTTTGCAGTTCGGCTGCCACATCCGGCAACATATCCAAATCTTTTTCTTTGGAAATCCGTCCGACATAGAGGAGAACTGGCTCTTTGGCACCTTTCTTTTTCCAGAATTGCGTGTCCCTGTGTCGCACATGGAAAAGGTCTGTGTCCAGCCCCCTTGGCAAGATTTGTAGCTTTTCAGGTAGAACCCCACGGCGTATCCAGATGTCACGGTAGTAGCGCGAGTTGGAATAGACGGTATCGAGTTGCGCGTAGAACCAGTGCATGTAGTTCCATGTGAGCGTCTCCATCACATCATCATTGCAGAGTATTTTTACATACTGCGGGAAATCCGTGTGGTAGATGCCGCTTACGCGCAGGCCGAATATTTTGCTGGCGATGAGCCCCACTATACCGACAGGGCCAGGCGTGCTGATGACGAGTTCGGAAAAACCTTCTCTGGCTATGTAATCCAGCATCTCAAGCACTGGCGGGAAACTTAGTTTTTGCAGCTCGTACTCCGGCAATTCGAACTCGCCTACGGGGCGAAAGTTCTGAATCGGTATTTCGCTATTTTCTTGGACAGACAGCGTCGAGCGGGATGTGATGACCGTAAGGTCGTGCCCCTGCAGTCTGGCGTGTCGTGTCATGGTTCTGATGGTGCGTGCCACGCCGTTGACATCCTCGAGCGTATCGGTCAACCAAGCTCGTTTGTTGTTTTGCAGGAAAGGCGGCAGGCTGCCAGTAAGCTGTTTTGAAACCGATTCCAAAAATTTTCTGCTTGAGTAGAGTGACTGGAACGAAATGATGTAAGGCAGAACGATGCTGGCGACAGGCACCAGTGCGCTTGCCGACTGGAGGCTGCCCAGGAAATCACCGTGCCCGACCTGGTCAACCATCTGCTTGAAAAAACGGTATCCGAGGTAGTTGGTAATCTCGGAGGCTAGCAGGAACGAGCGCCTTTCCGCCGTGGATTCGCTCTTTAAAATGTGGTCTATTTCCTTTTTGAGTTTCGGCTGTCCAAAAAAGTCTGCGAGGTCTCGCGGTATAGATGCACCTGGGTTGAGGATGGAAAATATCTGCCCACTCCTCACGGCTTCAGCCACGAGCCCGACCTTTTCGCCGAACGAAAATTCCACTGGGTTTTGCCCTGCCAAAAACCGCTCAAACATCTTGCTCATCAAGTCAGCCGATAGCGGCGTTTTGACTTTGAGATAGTCCCGCATGAAATGGTGGGCAGTATTGTAGATGCCAGACGCCACCGTCTGCGGGCTCCCGCCTTCTCCGCGTGCCTGCACACGCCCATCACGCAAAAGGCGGAGGAAATTTTCGGGCGTTTTAGGGAGATCGGCTCCGTTGGCTTCGGTAAAAGCACGGGCTATGAAAAGCCCACCGTGATCGTCGCTGCCTCCAGTTAATACTTTGTTGGCAGAAGCCATGTTCTCTGGGCTAACGCCGTGCTTTTCCGCAAGCAGAAGCATTTTTTCTGGCGTCAGGGATTCTAGGCAAAACTGTGCCGTGCGGTTGGCCAGCGGGTTCCGCGTGCCGTTTATCCCCTCGAAAATATCGAAGAGCAAAATAAGTTTCTCTATATGGTCTGGTGTAAGCTTGCCGTCAACGCTGAAAAAAGGATGCGCCACGCCGTGAGCCAAGGACTGGGCTTTCAGGTAATGCCGCAGCTCGTAAATATCGCGCCGCAATTCTTGTATATCTTGGAACTGTGCTTCGCTCAAGCCCCAGATGAGGATGTGGACTTTTACTCCGTCGTGGAACTGCGCAGTCGTTTCCACGCTCAAAAAAACATCTGGCTTGTCCGCTATCTCAAGAACGCCGTTGAGCGTGTCATGATCCGTGATCGTCACCAAGTCCATGTCGGCGGCCTTGGCCTTTGCGTGAACCTCCTTGGGCTGGGTGTAGCTTTCTGGTATGCCAAGCTTGCGCAGCAACCATTCCGAAGGCTGATCCGAAAAGCGAGAGTGAACCTGCAAATCACACTTCATGCCACGATTCTCCCTACGAAGCCAAAATTAAAAAAATTAAAATTTTCGTTCACCGCAGCAATGATACCCCAACAGCCAATCATCTGCCAGCGTTTAATTGTTTCAAATAGGAAAACGGGGGCGATAAAATCCAAACTTTGCATTAGTCCCTTGCCGATCAAATCCTTCGCAATATGCGCAACATATTTTCGTGTGCTTCGTGCTTTTCGCTGTTCATTCTTCTATATTCACAGGCGACTTACTTTCGGAAGTTTTTAAAAGACTTTTAACTACAAAAGGCTCTAAATACTCGAAGTTTTGAGAGCATGGAGACTAAAAATTTCCGCGTATTTTTTTCGTGCGTTTCGCAGTTTAAATCCTTTGCATTTTTCTTTTTCTCTTCCCTTGTCGCTTCATCCTCCAGCTTAGGATGAAAGAGGGACGCGAATCAATTCACCCTTTTTAACACAGACCGCAGCGCACCGTAATGTTTGGGGAGAGATCAGTACGAGGTCTCGACGCGTTTGGCGACATCCCTGTATGCGTAGTCCACCTCGTAAATTTTTTTCAGTGCTTCGACATATTTTTCTTTCTGGCTCATCTGCTCGTAAATGAGAGCCAATTCGTAGAGCATCCCTTTTTTGATTTCGTCCATGCCCACGGCTTCGCTTACCGCTTCTTCTAGGCGCTTGGACGCTATGTCCAGTTGGCCTTTGGCTTTGAAGCAGAGGCCGACGAGCATCATGGCACGCTGGCGGACATTGGGCTGTCTAAGCGACTGCTGCAGCTCGGGGATGGCACCTTCCACATCGCCGTTGCGGTAAAGAGCCTCGCCCAAGTCGAAACGGTACTGTAGGTCGTTGGGATATTTTTGGACGCGTTTACGAACCTCATCAAGCAACATGTCTTGGCGCTGCTTGCATATCCCGTCGAGCGTGGCTTGGTGTTCGGCGCGGTCTGGGGCATCGGCTGGGATGCTTTCGAGGTAGTCGCTCCACTGTTTGATGGATTCATCCATCTGTTTCATCTGTATCTCGTAAATGATTTTCTCGATGCCAGGATCCATGCGCCCAGCCACCTCGAATGCGTACTGATACCATGAGAGCGCGTTGGGCAAATCTTTCTTTTGCATGTAGAGTTCGGCGATGCGTTTGACATGCAACACATTGGTCGGCTCGGCCTGCTGTTTGGCGTATAGTTCAGCTATCAGTCCGTCAATGGCCTCATCGGATTTCACGAGCTTGGATGCCTGCTCCAGTTTATTTGCCTCATCTTTGTTGGCGATAACATCGCGGAAGTTGCTTGCTGTCTCCCACCCTCTGGAGAGCGTGGCCTGTGCCTCGGCACTTTTCATGCCGTGCTGGGCTTCGCCATCGAGCGGGTTGATGTCTAGTACAGCTTGGTAGGCATCCCTAGCACGCGGGTCTTTCACGCTGGCGTAGAGTTCGCCGAGATGGTGTAGATTTTTAACATCCTTGGGGTTGCCTTGGCGGATTGTTTCGAGGGCGAAACAGGCTGTTTCCATCATCTGCAATCCTTTGGCTACATCGCAAAGCAGGGAGTTGGCACCCGAGTGGAAAGGGTCTATAGCCAGCACATGTTCAATCAGAACCATGGCTTCCTGCGGGCTCCTTTTGGCTGCTGCCTGAGCTTTGACGAGGTTGGGCGTGAGCTGCACGGCAGAGAGGGATTTTGTGAGAAATCCTTTGGCGTTGGCGTTCTTTTTTATGCATGTGTCGCGGAGCATTTTTCGCCCGTCAAAAAATTCTGGGCACTCCTTAAGAACCTGCTGGAGTAATGTGATGGCGTAGTCAAAATTGTTGCGTTGCACAGCCATGTGTGCGCGTTTGACGCTATCTTTCTGGGATGCCGATAAATTGCTTTCCTGAACCACAGCCATAAAAAATTCCTCCGTCGTTTTATTCTTAGAAGCTTTGTTATATTTGACAGTATTTAACATGTTAGGTAGAAAAATGTCTATGCAAAAGCTTGTAATATCCACAACCAATGCACCGAAGGCCGTTGGTCCATACTCTCAGGCAGTGCTTTCCGAAAGTCTGCTTTTCCTCTCTGGGCAAATACCTCTTGACCCAGGCACGGGACAGATGGTGCAAGGCGACATACGAATGCAGACGCGGCGCGTCCTTGAAAATGTCAGTGCTGTTTTAGAGGCATCAAGCAGCTCGTTTTCGCAGGTGGTAAAAACGACTGTTTTTCTCACCGACATGGGTGATTTTTCAGAGATGAACAGCGTTTACGCAGAATATTTTCAGAAAGATTTTCCGGCTCGTTCCACGGTTCAAGTGGCCGCTCTTCCTCTGGGGGCTCGGGTAGAGATTGAAGTTATCGCCAGAAAAACAGAAGGCCAGTGGCTCTGACGCTTGCGCGGCCTCGTTTAGAAGCCATTCATAAATAACATGATCAAAGATGCGAAGTCATTTTGTCGTCAGCCAAGGCGCGACGAAGGAGCATACCCGCAGGGGTCTGTAACTGAGG
>JAIFLJ010000033.1 GCA_020049135.1 bacterium
TGGCAATTTTTATACACTCACTTAATTGTGGTGATAAATTTAAAACAACTTGATTTTTTTAACAATGGCGCATTGCAAATTATGCCTATGTGTTGATGTTTTTAAGTCTCTTGCAAATCAAAAATCCTAAATAAACGAAGCACCCTGTCATATTTTTTCACCGATTCTTGTCATGGCAAAAAAGTTCTGAATCAACATGCAATCTTCTGGCAATCTGCCTGTTATTTTGATAACACTGTCGCGTGGCCAGCCCCAAGATTGCCCTTTTTACTTACGGCGATTTTTGTGAGATCGCTCTTCTGACGATGCGTCAGTTGGACGCCATCGTGTGCGGGCTTGTCGTGGCCGAAAACAGACCGCCTAGCGAATGGGATATCGCCCTACAAGCTGCGTCCAAATATGAGGTTCCCATTTTGATGCAGCCGCGTGCAGGTCGCTTGGCATCTTTTCTCCCAGAGTTGGCGGCGTGGCAGCCAGATTTGATTTTGATTTGGTCATACTCACTCATCCTCACCGATGCGATTATCTCCATCCCGGCGCAGGGCGTTTATAATATCCATGGTGGGCTTCTCCCCGAATACCGTGGGCCGCATGTGATGCAATGGGCTATTATCAACGGAGAACCTTTCACTGGTGTGACGCTGCACAAAGTTGATGTGGGCATAGATACCGGGCCAATCATTGGAGAGTCCCGTTTTCCTATCGAACCCGATGACGATGCTGGCACTGTCCACCTGAAACTGATCCACGCAGGCAGGGATGTGCTGGCAACACATTGGGACGCCGTTGAAAAAGGCTGCTGCCAACTGCAACCGCAGGACGGCTCGCGTGCCTGCTATTATCCCAAAATCAGACCTGACGACGGGATCATTGACTGGTATCAGCCGTGTGAAAAAATACGCAACCGTATCCGCGCTTTCGTCAAGCCGTGGTGGGGCGCATTTACATTTTGGCATCAAAACAAAATAAAGGTATGGGCTTCGGCTTGTCCTAGCGGGGTCTCATCTGGGGCAGAGCCAGGAACAATTTTGGGGCAGGAGAATGGCGGGCTTCGCGTGGCCACGGGTTCAGGAGATATTTTGCTGCTTTCTTATGAGTGGGATGTGGGCGCAACCAGCACTGGAGATGGCGTGCCGCATGGCCGTTTCGATGCTTTCAAAGGAATATAATCCTCCCGAATCATTAGCGAGTAGAGTGTGGCAAATAAAAAAGGGTGAAAACTGGGGCCGCTGGCGTCACGCCGGCTCTTCCTCTGATTTTACCGACCAGATGTCAGAGTTCCCAGGAAATAGGGGTCAGGCTGACATTTGTGACTGTTTCCATCAAATTTCTGGCGATTTCCCAAAGATGAGGCATGCTAGATGAAAATGTGGAATACAGTAACGACAATCGCAGGTGGCGAGTTGGTGCATTTAAACCTGATAAGCAGTTAGATCAATTCGGAAAAAGACATGAAAGTTATACGATGGCTCTTAGTTCCTATCTCTGCGGTGGCTGGTGCGATTTGGGCTCTGGCGGCTTATTATGTGGCTGTGGCGGCTTATTATGGGGTTTTATATTTGGTGATTAATAATAGCTACCCATGGGTAGGGCCAACTCTAAGAAACATGTCCTTTTTTGTCGCATCCGCTATCGCTGTGTTCGGCTTTGTGCTTTGCGGTAGTTTAACAGCACCAAGTAATCACAGATTTGTCGCTAAGTGGCTGCTTTTCGCTATCGGTGCTCTCGGACTTCCCTGTTTTTATGTTTTCGATATAATGTCTAGGTCTCCAAGCAGCATTAAACTTATCACCTGTATCGCCTGTGCAATAGGGGGTGGCCTTGCCGTGTTATCATGCGAAAGCAAAAAAATCAAGTATGGATTTAGCGGAATTTACACTCTCGGTGCTCTTCTTATTATTTGTGCGATTGGTCTCGATGAAAGTGCTACATACAACATTAAACATATCGCCTACGCAATAGGCGGTGGCCTTGCCGTGTTATTTTGCGAAAGCATAATAATCAACAAGAATGGCTTCGGCAAAAATGAAGAATGAGCTTACGACTACACCCCTATTTCCCGAGCGCACTCTTCACAATGGCGTTGATTTAGATCAGCCCGCTTTTCTCCGTAAAAAAATCAAGCTGAGACAAGTGGCGGGTTAGTGCGGAATGCCGTCGCTCTATCTTGGTGCTTGAATCTCAATCCTTCTTACAGGGTGAATTCTATCAAGATGATTCAATGGTGAGGGATTTTAAAGAAAGCTGATGGTGCTTGGGGTCGTGATGCCCAAGCCATTTGCTTGCTGAATACGCTGAGTGAGTGCCCAAATAAGAAAACTTGATTTTTTTGCTATCGGTGGGAATTTACGAAGAAGATCACTTTCATTGCGTAAGTTGAAAAGTCGCTTGAGGCGATGAAAGAAACGATGCAGCAATTGAAATAGATCAGTGACGAAGCTATGGTAAAAGCTGTCCATCGGTTGTTTCTTTAGTCACCGAGTGACCGTAAGATATGTCAAAATACAAACGCACGCTGGAAGAGTTAAAAAAAAATGCGGTGTTGCATTGGCCGGAAGAGATTCTGCAAAAGGCGGGGGATATCAGTGTGCTACCCAAGCTTCTGCAAACGCAAGATTCTTTTATCTCCGTTTTAAAGGTTGCAGATAAAAATCCTTTGGCTTGGAAGTCTGTGATGGAGCAGGGGAACGCTTTGACAGGACCGATTTTTCTCAAACATTTGATGGTGATGACCGATATCGGCGGGGAGGCGTTAAACAAGCTTCCTCCACTCAAAAATTATTGTCCCGGCGGAATTTTATTGTTTGATTGGGAGCATCAACAATGGGAATACCAGTTCAAGGAGATCCAAGAAAAGTGTTCTCTCACCAATTCGGCGTTGCAGGTGGATTCAAAAAAGTTGTTTGAGAGCGGAGACTTCACCGATAAAATGTTAGATGTGACCATGCTGTTGCTATTCGCATCCACTGGCTGATGGTGCTGGCAACATAAACATACGCGAAAATGCAGTTGAAACGCTTTGCAGACATAGCGATTGCACAGTTTCAATGTCTGTCGAAGAAATCAGGCACTTGGCCAACTATTTGAAAGATGTCGAACGGAAAGGTTTAGTGACATGATTCGATTTGTAGATTTATTTGCTGGGGTGGGAGGGATCAGAAAAGGATTGATGCTCGCTCTGGAAAAGCACGGGATTGAATCTCGATGCGTGTTTTCGAGCGAGATAGACAAAAAAGCCCAGGGAACTTATTCCCTGAACTATGGAGAGATTCCTGAAGGGGACATCCGATTGGTGGAGACTCTTCCCGAACACGATATTTTGCTCGCGGGTTTTCCTTGCCAAGCGTTTTCTTACGCGGGAAAGCAAAAGGGGTTTGCTGACACTCGTGGAACGCTTTTCTTTGAAATTGAGAGATTGCTTTCGAAGGTAAAAAACAAACCAAAGCTGATGCTGTTGGAAAATGTGAGGGGTTTTACCACTCACGATGGTGGTAGGACTTATGCGACTGTGCTTCAACGGTTGGAGACACTCGGATATAGTGTTGAGGCATTGTTGCTGAACAGTTCCAACTTCAATGTCCCTCAAAACAGGGTCAGGATATACCTTGTTTGCACGCTCGGACGAATCCCTATTCTGAGCATACAATCGGATTTGGGGGCATCAGATTCGCACAGTTTCAAAAGGGATTTGCTTCAAACGGACTTATTTAGAGATTCTCTCACACGCAAATGCGTGAAAGATATTTTGGAAGCGAAAGTCCCCGACCGCTACTGGTGTTCGAACGCTTTTGTGAGCCAGTTGACTCGTGTTCTGAAAGGCAAGTCTTTCGATGAGCTTCACGGTGTTCGGCTCATTGATCATCGAGGAGGAAACTCGATTCATTCTTGGGATTTGGGAATTAAGGGGCATTGCTCGGAAGAAGAACGGGCGCTCATGGATGCTATTATCGGGAATCGGAGGAAAAAACATTTTGGGGTCGAACAAGACGGCAAAGAATTGACCGTCGAACAAATCGAAACTTTTTGGCTCAAGCCTAGACTTCAACCCTTATTGGATTCTTTGGTTTCAAAAGGATATCTGCGTGTGATTTCAGAAAAATATAATCCAACATGCGGCAATATGTCTTTCGAGGTATTTAAGTTTTTAGACCCCAACAGCATTTCTATCACGGTGGTTACGAGCGATGCGCACCGTTTGGGCGTTGTTCAGCACGGAAAACCCAGACGCATCACCCCAAGAGAGTGCGCTAGACTCCAAGGGTTCCCAGATGATTTTATCCTGCATCCCAATGACGCTTGGGCTTATCGCCAGTTGGGGAATTCTGTGTCTGTTCCAGTGATTGCCGCCATCTTCGAGGATTTGATCGCACATTCAAACACCCCTTTTAGCCAGAGAAAAAAAATCAAACATCTGGTGTTCGACCCCACTCGAAACAGTCCCGTATTTGCTGCTTAGGATCCGTTCCTAAATACAGATTTCTTGACCCAGTGCCTGTGAACAAGAAACGAGAATGGCACATTTTCAATGGCAGCAAAGACCCCACAAAAGCGGTAGTGGCACGGGAAGCCATTCGTGTGTCCAGTTTCACAGGAGAAGGTAGAATTCAGCATTCAGAAGTCAGACGCGAAGCGTAAGAAAGTGGTGCAAGCATCCCTGCTTGCCTCTTCTCGACCCCTAAGGGATCCTGGGGAACATTGAAAAAAGAAAAATTTTGAAACGGGGTCACTCATTAAGTTTGATTCCGCTGAAAAAGGGTTCTTCGTCAAATGGCGTGGGATTCTTGGGAGCAGACTTCAGGCAACTGGCTTCCCAAACCCTGAAGGGGTTTTATACGATAGCCCAGGGTTGCCCGTCCTCGGGCTACCCTGGGTCACGAATTAACACCCTCAACCCTGAAAGGGTTGGATATTCTTTTTCCCATCAATAAACAATAGAGCCAGAGGAGGATTCAACTCCTTCAGAGTTGATTCGCCTGAGGGGCGGAACCCAGCGTAGCCGCTAGCGCGTCAACACTGGGCTGGATGATTAATCCCCTTCAGGGATTTAGACTCCAGCCAAAAGACTTTGTCCTTTGACCTCAATCCCACGCTTTTTCCCGAAGAGCCTGAAAAAGTCTAACGCATTACACTCTTGTTCTCGAATCATTAGCGAGTAGAGTGTGGCAAATAAAAAAGTGTGAAAACTGGGACCGCTGGCGTCACGCCGGCTCTTCCTCTGATTTTGCCGACAAGATGTCAGAGTTCCAAGTAATCAGAAGATGCCAGCGGGACGCTGGCGGTCTCAGTGTCGAGACCAGTGTCAGTCCCAGCATGATGCCGTTAATGATTCGGGAAGAAATGTGCATGAGAGGCATTCCTTATTGAAAGTTGTCTGCGAAGTCATTAGCCTATTTGCAAAAACATAAATTGGAGAGTTTTTATGGGCGATGCGGAAAATAAATTATCAGGTATGATCAGAACTTTTGAGACGGGATGCGGCGTGAAAGGCTCGTTTTATTCCCTCCCAGCACTGGAAGAAAATGGCGTGGCCAAAATTTCGCGTCTGCCAATCTCTATTAGGCTCGTGCTGGAGTCGGTGCTCAGGAACTGTGATGGCAAACGAATTTCGTGGGGCGATGTGGAGAGGCTGGCCAACTGGTGCCCGGACGACAACCGGACGGACGAAATCCCTTTTATTGTAGCCCGGATTGTCCTTCAAGATTTCACAGGTGTGCCGCTTCTGGCCGACTTAGCGGCGATGCGTTCTGCCGTGGCGCGTGCGGGCAAAAACCCTAGCATCGTAGAACCACTCGTTCCTGTTGACTTGGTGGTTGACCATTCCGTGCAGGTGGATTTTGCGGGCAGCCCGGATGCCATGGACAAAAATTCCGAACTGGAGTTCCACCGCAACCGCGAGCGCTACCAGTTTTTAAAGTGGGGGATGCAGGCTTTCAAAACTTTTAAAGTGGTGCCCCCAGGCATCGGTATCATACACCAAGTGAACCTCGAATATCTGGCCAAAGGCGTGCTTGAAAAGAACGGCATCTACTATCCTGACACGCTCGTTGGGACGGACTCTCACACGACTATGATAAACGGCATAGGCATAGTGGGCTGGGGCGTTGGCGGTATCGAAGCGGAGGCCGGGATGCTAGGACAGCCCGTCTCTTTCCTCACGCCCGATGTTGTCGGCGTCCACCTTAGCGGGGCACTGCGCGAAGGCGTGACGGCTACCGACTTGGCTTTGACCGTTACGCAGTTGCTCAGGAAGACAAAAGTGGTCGGCAAGTTCGTGGAGTTTTACGGAGAGGGCGCAGCAGCTTTGCCAGTGGTGGATCGCGCCACAGTGGCGAACATGGCACCAGAGTACGGTGCCACGATGGGCTTTTTCCCGATTGACAGCGAGTGCGTTCGCTTTTTGAGGCAGACGGGGCGCAGCGAGGAACACTGCCGCTTGTACGAGAATTACTACCAGGCGCAGGGGTTGTTCGGTATGCCTGCCCACGGGCAGATCGCCTACTCTGCAAATGTCTCCCTCGACCTTGGTAGCGTAAAGCCGTGCGTGGCTGGGCCTAAGCGCCCGCAAGACAGAATGGAACTCCCCGAAATCAAAAAAACTTTTGTGACGCTTTTTTCCAAGCCAGTGAGTGAAGGTGGCTACGGAAAGCCAGAGTCGGAAATCGGCGCAGAATGTGAGGCGGCACCCGGCGTCACAGTCGGGCACGGCAGCGTCCTTATCGCATCCATCACGAGCTGCACGAACACATCCAACCCTGGCGTGATGCTCGCAGCCGGGCTGTTGGCCAAAAAAGCTGTGGCGTGCGGCTTGCGCGTGCCAGCGCATGTGAAAACTTCGCTGGCACCAGGTTCGCGTGTCGTGACTGACTACTTAGCCAAGACTGGGCTGCAACCGTTTTTAGATCAGTTAGGATTCCATGCTGTGGGCTACGGCTGCGCCACATGTATAGGCAACAGCGGTCCGCTGGATGCAAAGATAGAAGAGTCCGTAGTGAGTCGCGACTGGGTAGCCGCCTCCGTCCTCTCTGGCAACCGCAATTTCGAGGCGCGTGTCCACCAGAATATAAAGGCTAATTTTTTGATGTCTCCGCCACTGGTAGTCGCCTTTGCCTTGGCGGGTCGAGTGGATATAGATATGGACTCCGAGCCGCTGGGTGTCGGGGCGGACGGGAGCCCAGTTTACCTGTCTGATATATGGCCTTCGCAGGACGAGATAAAGGGGTGCATGGAAGAGGCCGTTTCCGCCGAAACTTTCCGCAAACTTTACGCGAATTTTGAAACGCAAAACCCACGCTGGAGCGAAGTGCCGTCATCGTCTGGCGAAGTTTATGCGTGGGATGCAAATTCCACATACATCCAAGAGCCGCCATTTTTTGGTGGGGCTTGCGCTGCTGTTCCAACCGAAATAAAGGGGGCGCGGGCACTTGGTATTTTTGGCGACTCAGTGACTACGGATCACATTTCTCCAGCGGGCTCGATCAAGAAAAACTCGCCTGCTGGTCTTTATTTGCAGCAGCACGGGGTGGTGCCCAGAGATTTCAATAGCTACGGGGCGCGGCGCGGCAACGACCGCGTGATGACACGCGGGACATTCGCCAATGTGCGGATCAAAAACTTGATGGTGCCGGGTGTGGAGGGCGGCGTAACGCGCCACGCTGGGAGCGGAGAGGTGATGCCGATCTACGATGCGGCCATGAAGTACCGCGAGGAGAAAGTTCCCCTCATCGTGCTGGCTGGTCAAGAGTACGGGACAGGGAGTTCGCGGGACTGGGCGGCCAAGGGAACCGCGTTGCTAGGCGTCCGCGCCGTGGTCGCGCAATCTTTCGAGCGCATACACCGCTCCAACCTTGTCGGCATGGGCGTGCTACCGTTGCAGTTTATGGAAGGGACTTCGGCGCAGACACTCGGCTTGGACGGGACGGAAACCTTCGGTTTAACTGGGCTCGACAACAGCATGAAGCCCATGCAAGTGCTGTCGCTGGAGATCGTGCGTGCGTCTGGTGCGGTGGAAACAGTTCCTGTGAAACTGAGGATAGATACCGCTATTGAGATGGAGTATTACAGGCACGGCGGCATATTACATTTCGTTTTAGGCCAACTTACTGGAGATGTCTCAGCGTGAACTTTTGGCTTGGCATTCGCGAAGGGTTGAAGGAGGTCTGGACACACAAGTTCCGATCCTTCCTCACCATGCTTGGCATCGTGCTGGGCGTAGCATCGCTCATGGCCATGTTCGGCTTGACCGCAGGCATGGCGGCGGGGTTCCGGGACGCATTGAACCAAGCAGGCGGACTAGAAAAAGTGAGTGTGATTGATGCGCCTGTCCCAGTCTGGCAAGAGTTTCAAAAAGATATGAGCCGTGGGAGGACTTATCGTGATGCCGTGGCTATACGCGAAGCTGTGCCGCTCGTGGAAAAAGTTTCCCCCGAACTCGAAATGACGGGTAATTTCGTATTTGGCAAAAACCGCGCCCGCGCCCGCGTTGTGGGAGCCGAACCAGACTATCTGGCCACCGAGAAACATGAGATAGAGAAAGGGCGGTTCATCACGGACTTGGACGGGCGTCGCTTCGCACGCGTCTGCGTAGTGGGCTGGGAGGTGGCACGGAATCTGGAAAGAGAAAATAAAAAAAGGCTGATCGGGAGTAATATTCGAATAAACGAGCAGAGTTTTTTAGTGGTGGGCGTGTTTCCGCGCTACGAAACTGAGCAGCAAAAGCGGCGGCGCGAGTTTGCGCCAAAAACGAAAGATGCCGAGAAGGATAAGGCTCGCCCGGGCGAGAACGACACCAAACCGCCGGGCAAGGGAGGCTCAGGGGGCAAGAGCGCGGGGCGCGAATGGGATCCTCTGCGGTGGAAGAATAACATCGTCGTCATCCCGCTCTCCACATTCCAGAAAGTGTTCCGTTCGACATCCGTTGACAAGGGGCTGGACGAGGGGCCTGACCTGAAACTTGATCGGCTCAATGTCCAGATAAGCGATGTCCGCTATTTCGATGCGGCGATGGCGCAGATGGAGTCTGTAATTAACCACTCGCACAAAGAAATACAGGATTACGCATTCGACACTAGAGAGGCGTGGTTTGAAAGTGCCACGCGTGCCTCGCAGGCCGCTAAAATCAGCGGTGGCATCATCGCCGGCATCAGCCTTCTGGTGGGCGGCATAGGTATCACAAACATCATGCTGGCCAGTATTTCGGAGCGCATCCGCGAAATAGGCATACGAAGAGCCGTGGGTGCTAGGCGCAGGGATATTTTTTGGCAGATCGTGATGGAGAGTTCAGTGATAGCCGTGTTCGGGGCACTTTTCGGGCTGGTGGCTTCGGCGGGGCTTATGCGCATTCTGGTGATGGTTTCCCCTGCTGAAAACGCGCCGATAGTGGAGCCGACGGCGGTGTTTACAAGTGTGGCGTTCGCACTTTTTGTCGGGCTGGTCGCCGGTATTTACCCGGCTTGGAAGGCCGCACAATTAAGTCCAATTGAAGCCTTGCGTTATGAATAAAGAGTGTTAGTATTCTTACTTAAACCCTCCAGAAAATATGCCAGCCGAATACAACGATTATGTTCTTAACACCTCCCTGCAACAGGGGTGGATCACTCCAGATCAAAAAGCAGCCGTCGAGTCGGTGATTCAATCGAATCCCGGCACATCGGCTCTCGACCTCATGGCCGAGCAGCAGATTCTCTCCCCTGACCATGTTCAGGCGTTCCAAACACAGATCGTGGCGGCTCAGACGGCACAAGCCGCTGCGGCTCAGCAGCCGCACGGACACGCCGCAGCCACTGGCGGGCGGGAGCGGATTGAGATTTTGCAAGGTTTTTCACATGTGGACGATTTCCTGAAACATGCGCAGCAGTATGATGCGTCGGATGTTCATCTCGGTGTGGCAATGCCGCCCATGATGCGGCGCTACGGCAACTTGCAGCCGATGTTCGAATCTGTCCCGATCTTAGACCCCGCACATACGGAGTCGCTGGTGGAAAATTTCCTTGATGAAACGCAGAAAAAAAATCTCAAAGAGCGCGGCGACGCGGACTTTTGTTACTCCACAGAATTCGGTCGTTTCCGCACGAGCGTGGTCAAGCAGCGGCGCGGCTTCGACATCGTGATGCGCATCATATCAAGCACCGTTAAAAGCATGGAAGAACTCGGGCTGCCGCCGCAGTTCAAGAGGCTGACGGAGTTCCATAACGGGCTGGTGCTGATCACGGGGCCGATGGGCTGCGGTAAATCCACCACTCTGGCAGCAATGATTAACGAGGTGAACCACGCCCGACACGACCACATCATCACGCTGGAAGACCCGATCGAATATACTTTCCCCTCCGCTGGCTGCCAAGTCACGCAGCGGGAGGTGCTCACGCACACCCGCTCGTTCGCCTCTGCGCTCAGGGCATCGCTCCGCGAAGACCCGGATGTGATAATGGTCGGCGAAATGCGCGACCTCGAAACGATTTCTCTAGCTATCACGGCATCGGAAACAGGCCACCTCGTTTTCTCCACGCTGCACACCGCCAATGCGGCACGCACGCTGGACAGGGTGTTGGATGTCTTCCCCGTGGATCAGCAGGGACAGATACGCGTGATGGTCAGCGAATCGCTGCGCGGCATCGTGAGCCAGCAGCTAGTGCCGCGTGCCGATGGGCACGGGCGCGTGATGGCGCTGGAGGTGCTGGTGACAACGCCAGCCGTTTCCGCGCTCATCCGCGACGGCAAAACATTCATGCTTCCTGGCGTGATGCAGACTGGCAAAAAACAGGGAATGAAGCTAATGGACGACTCGCTCATGGAGTTGGTCGAACAGAAGCTGATCACGCCACAAGAAGCCTATGAACGGGCGGAAAACAAAAAGGTTTTCCTGCCGCTATTGAAAAAGTAACTAGGAGAAAATATGGCTCAGATAGACAGTCTTTTTGGAGTTCTGATAGAACATGGTGGCTCGGATTTGCACCTAAACCAGTCCCAACCCCCGAAAGTGCGCGTCCACGGCGAAATTTCCGCCATCCGCGAACAGGCGTTGAGCGTGGAGGAGTTGGGGGCATTACTGAGCGAGATAGCCGGGGAACATCGCTGGAAACGATTCGAGGAGACAGGCGACCTAGACTTTGCTTACGAGATGGGGGAGAACGCGCGTTTCCGCTGCAACTTCCTCAAGCAGGCGAATGGTTACGGAGCGGTGTTCCGCATCATTCCTACTGAGATAAAGACCATTGAGGATCTCGGCGTTCCGGCGGTCATTAAAACATTTGGTCATTTGCGCGGTGGGCTCGTGCTGGTGACAGGGCCCACGGGCAGCGGCAAATCCACCACGCTGGCAGCACTGATAGACTATATCAATGTTAACCTCTCGCGCCACATCGTGACCATTGAGGAGCCCATTGAGTTTGTCCACCCGAATAAAGGGAGCATAATCACGCAGCGCGAAGTGCCAGAGGACACGCCGAGTTTTTCGCGCGGGTTGAAAGCGGCCATGCGCGAAGATGCCGACATCGTGCTGGTGGGCGAGATGCGCGATTTGGAAACAATATCTCTGGCTCTGACTGCGGCAGAGACGGGTCTTCTGGTGTTCGGCACGCTGCACACCAACAACGCACGCAAGACTGTGGATCGCCTGATAGATGTGTTCCCCGCCGATCAGCAGCAGCAGGTTCGCACCATGCTGGCATCTTCTCTGCGCGGCGTGGTGGCGCAGCTCCTGATGAAACGGAGCGACAAGCCTGGGCGCTTGGCCGTGAACGAAATTCTTGTGGCGACTCCTGCCGTGAGCGCGATCATTCGCGAGGGTGCCACGCAGAAGTTGCAGGATGTGATCGTCGGTGGCAAAGGCGAGGGGATGCAACTCATGGACGATGCTATCATGAAAGTGCTTAAAGAAGGCAAAGTCTCCGCGCAAGAGGCGTACATGAAAGCAATAGACAAGACGCGCTTCGCCGCGATGGTGGAATCGCCAAACTGATGATGTTGGGCGACCTAATCTCCCAAGTTCGTTCGAGGGTCGGGTTCGAGGCGGATCATGTGGATTCCGCACTGGAGGCTTTGCTTGGTTCCGGTGATGATGCCGAGAAAGTAGATTTTCTTGTGGAGCTTTCTAAGCGCGGGGAGACTGCGGAGGAAATATCCTTCTGGGTTGCCAGCCTGCGGAAAAGAGCCGTTCCCTTCCCTCTACCCGAAACTGTTTCCCGATCAGAGTGCTTGGATGTTTGCGGGACAGGCGGAGACGGGCGGCACACATTCAATGTTTCCACATGTGCGAGTTTTATCGTAGCTGCGGCTGGCGTGCCCACTGTGAAACACGGGAACCGTGGAGTCACTTCAAAATGCGGCGGCATGGATGTATTGGAGAGCATGGGCGTGCCGTTTGATATGGGGCAGGGGGCGTCTGCGGAGTGTTTGCGGCGTCACGGACTGGCCTTTATTTTTGCGCCGCGCTACCATCCAGTTTTCAAGCATCTTGCGCCTTTGAGAAAAATGGCGGCAGAACGCGGATGCAGGACAGTTTTTAATTTGCTCGGGCCATTGCTCAACCCTGCCGGGCCGATGCGCCAAGTGGTGGGCGTTTACGATTTTGGTTTGCCCGCAAAATACGCCGAAATCATGATGCGCCTTGGCCATGTCCGTGCGCTCTCAGTTTGCGGGAGGACTGCTTCTGGAAAACCGATGGACGAGATGTCGGTGTCTGGGACAACGGAGATATGCGAGTGGGACGGGGAAAGATTGGAAGGCTGTGAGGTGTCACCCGAGGAATGTTTGGGAGACCTGTTCCCTGACTTAAAAGTTGGGGAAGAAAGTGAGCGGATGTTCGCCGTGGACTCGCCAGAGGCATCTGCACGGGTTCTGGTGGATTTGCTGAAAGGCGAAGATAGGTCGCCGAGGCTTGCTCTAGTGGTGCTGAACGCTGCTGCGGGTCTGCGTGTCGCAGGCCGTGCCAGAGGGTGGCGTGAAGCTGCGCAAATGGCTGAGGAACTTATTGCTTCTGGCAAAGCTTTTCAGAAATGGAAAGACTTGCGCGATTTTAAATTTTAAATCCGTGGTTGAAAGCTGCCCGATCATCCCTATATTCCTAAGCCAGCGGGGCTGGTGGCAAGGAAGGAAGTGGCAAGCGACAAGGGGAGAGAAAAGAGAAAAGGTGTAAGAGAAAAAGTAAGACGCAAAGCGCAATAACGGGGCGTGGGCATCTCGCCTACGGTGAGTGAAATACCAGATTTATTAAAGTCCGATTTTAAATTCAGAGGTGCAACGAGCTTATTAATAATTTGTTATGATGACGCAAAAAAAATGTTGTGCATAATATGCAGGATTTGAGCGGCAAGGGACTAACGCCAAGGTGTGTTCGGAATATTTTAAAACGGGAAATTGTTGATACTGGATTTTACTGCCATGTCATTGGTAAATTTGTTTAACAAGAAAAAGGAAAAGGCGGGCATCCCCCCAGCCTATTCGTCCTATTCTGGGCAGCCAGTTTCAGCAGAAAAAAAATCTGTAGGCACAGGCAAGCCTGTCTCATCTCTTTCCGAAGAAAGGCGGACGCTGCCGAGAGGCGAGGCGTTGCCCGTCCCTGTTAAAATAGTTCTACAGTCGTTGCCAGAAGACCTGCTTTTGCGAGGGGCTGGAGAAATAATTTCAAAAATGGGCGATTCGTCTGGAAGCGTTTTGCTTCCGCTCAGAGAAATTTTGGAGCAGCTTCCTAGCGGGCGCATTCAGTTTGATTTTCGGGCGTTGGAACCGCAATTGCCGCCATCCTGCTTGCTTTCGGCTGGCCGCTCATTGCCGTCTATGGATCGCTCGCTGGATTTGCCGATAGACGATATTTTCGATCTCATTCCGCAGTCTGTTTTGGCCAAGGAACGCGATGCGCAGATGCCTGCCGACCTGAGCTTTTTGAAGCTGGAAGATCCGTTTGAAGATCCCGTGCCGAGAGAAAAAACGGCACTGGTCTCTCTCTCGGAAAGTGTGCCTGAAACTGCCGCTGTCCCGGTGTCAGTCAGCGTCTCCGAATCTTCTAGTGACACGCTTGCATCAATACCAGTTTCTGGCGAAAAAACTGTAGAGGGAACTGCTGCTTCTGCGGACTTGCCGAAACCGCCTCCAGGGCTCATTTCCATATCTGCTGTGCCAAAGGCTCCTGCGGCAGTGGAAGAAAATGCGCCCTCCCACACGGAAAAAGCCGCCGTAGATGCTGCGCATGTTTCTTCTGAAAAGATTCAAGCCATGCGCCAAGAGGATGTGTTGCAAACCGACAAAGAAAGCGGATTTTTTAAAAAACATACCACGGCTAACGATGCGCTTTTTTCGCTGGCATCATTTGCTGCCAAGACCCTCGAAGGCGATGCGGAAAAAGATGGAGCCGGATTTTTGTCGCCATCAAATGTCTCCCGCCAAAACCCGAATTTGCCGCCGCGCATAGCTTTCCCTGTCATTGCCACACCACCGCCAGACGCGAAGCCTTTATCTGCGAAAGAAGTTTCAGCTCCAGTTGCAAAAACAGAGACTGCTGTGCAGGAGACTCTAGGCGAAGATGTTTCTCAGGTTGAAGAAAACAATTCTGGCTTCGGCGTCCATGAGCAGGAAGAAACGACTGCCGCGTTTGTGAAAGAGGAAGAACCTGCTGCAAACGCCGTGCCGCACGAAGAAGTTTCAACAGAAAAACAGAAGTCAGAAGAAATTTCTGCCCAAGATGCCCCTGCTGATGTCAGTCTAATTGTTGATGAAGGCAACGGCGCACATGAAGCTGAGACATCTTCGCAAGCAGGTATCCATGAGGAAAGCAGCACCACTAATTATGATGGTGCATCGCGCTCTGACGAAGAGCAACAAAGCACGGAAACGGAGAGCAGTTCTCCCAACCCGACTTCTGGGCCAGAACTCCTTTGCCCTGCTCTACCAATAGATGAGATACCTAGTTCCGCGAGAACCACAAGCGATGAAAATGCGGTGCCGGCATCTTTGCCTGCATCTTCAGATTTGGGCGGCGTTATGAGGCGGGCTGGAAGCCCGCCCTCCGTTCTGTTTTCAGATGAAAACGCAAAGAGCGATGCTGTTAGCGTTTTGGAACTTGAACAGGCAGCGGTTGCAGTGCCTGTTTTGACAGAAGTGCGGGAGGCCGTAAAAACGGATGAACCTGGGATTGATACAGTAAAAGGCGAAGTGATGGAGGGTGCTGTAACCAGTGCTGGGATTCCGGCTTCATTGGAGCTGTGCCGGCTGCTGGCTGTCCCTGACAGCGAAGACATCCCGCTCGCTAGAATACCTGATTTATTGACCGTGATTGATGGTGTGGAGGGGGCGGCACTCGTTGATGGAGACGGTATTCTATTGGCATGTCGCTTGCCAGATTCTTTGCCTTCTTCAGCTATCGGCCCACTGGTTTTAAAAGCCTACACACAAGCCTTAGAACTTGCATTTGAACTTGGCTCGGAGTTCGACCACCAAGCCGTTTTAAACCTTGGCCGCTGGACGATGCAAGTCTGTTTCGAGCCGCCGTTTTATGTCGCCACAATCCACGGGAGCGCGTTCCAAATACCGCAGGAACTCGGCCTGAAGTTCAGGCTTGTGGCGCGGGCGTTGGCTAGACGCGAAACAGGGGAGGGTTGATTTATGGCTTATATAAATTACGCCCAGAGAGAAATTACTCTTAAAATAGTTTTTTACGGAGCACCTTTTTGCGGGCGTGCTACCACGGTTAAATACATCCACGAGATGCTGCCTAAATCTTTGCGCACGGAAATCGCATGGCAATCACGCGGCGAGGATAGGCTCTGTTCGTTTGAGTTGGCTCCAGTCAAGGACGCTGTGCTAGTCCCTTTCACAGCACAGTTTCAGATATATGCCCTTTCTGGCGTCACGAGGCACATCAGCACGAGGTCGCTCATTTTGCGCGGGGTGGACGGGATAGTTTTTACAGTGGATTCGGTGTGGGACAGGATGCCGGAGAATAGCGCGGCTTTCGAGGATTTAAAAACCAACTTGGAGGCCAACCACCTGTCGCTGGACTCGGTGCCATGGGTTTTACAGTACAACAAGCGCGACCAGTCGCACATCGCCCCGCTCTCCTACCTTGAAATGGCATTCAATGCTGGGGCGCGGAGGGTGCCAGCATTCGAGACGAGCGCGATCCGTGGAGACGGCGTATTCGAGACGCTCAACGCGATGGCAAGGATGCTGATTTTGAAGTTTTCGAAACCGTCACAGGCTGGGCTGCCACCTGCTCCCACCTCAGCCTGAAGCTGGGCACTCAGGCAGTGGAGGCTGTGTTTTGCGCGAGTTTTTCGACCGCTTCATCGCGGTAGTTTTTGATTTCGTTTATATATGTATCCAAAATGCCGTACTCTTGGATTATGTCTTCAAGAGTCTTGCATTTGCCGACTTCACGCATCAGGTAGGCAAGGTGGTTGAACCCAAGCATTGAGCAGCCCGTCTCCATGTGCGAGAGATAGTGTTGGGCCTCTCTGATGCGCCCGTTAAGCAGGCACTGTTTGAGTTCCCTGTAATTAACACCCATATCCCTGCAAAGTAGGTCGAGCTTTTCCATATAGCCTTCGGGGGAGAGCTGGAGGCGTTTCATCACCACATGCGGGTCTTCTACCCTAGGCAAGATTTTATCGGTGATCCTCCTGACGGTTTCGATGAGCTGGTTGGCGTTGTAAGGCTTGAGGATGTAGCCGCTGACGCCGAGTGACGCAGCCTCCTTAATCACCTCTCGTTCGGCCACGGAGGTCACCATGAGAATCGGGATCGTCTTTAGAAGCACGGAGTTTTTCATGCGGTGCGCCAGCGTGATGCCGTTGCACCTCGGCATCTGGACATCCAAAATGCAAAAATCTATGTGCCGATCCGACTCCAAAACCTGCATGGCCTCTATCCCGTCAGCGGCAAGGAAAAAGCTCCAGTCCTTCCATTCAAGACGAAGGATGGAGACAAGCAATTCCCTCAAAAGTATATCGTCATCTATGACCAACAACCGCATATCTATACAAAGTGGTTCATTTTCACGAATATTGCCAGCCGTAAATTCAGTCAATTGGAAACTGGGCGCATCTGCGATTTATTGGCCTGCCGAGCCCGTCATGATCCTGAGATGTGTGGCTCTTGAGTAGAGGATGCCCTGCATCTTCAGATTGCGGAGAGACGCCTCTACGAAAGAGGCGGGCTGAAAGCCCGCCACCCGTTCAATTTTCAGATACATTTCGCTCCAGCCAGAATAGATCACCTCTTTTCCACTGAGGTCAGGATGTCTGAAGTTAGAATTAATCCGCTGGCAGCACCTCTACTTCGCTGATCACTGCCTTGAGGGAATCAATCGTGAAAGGTTTGGCCAGCGACGCTGAAAAACCATGATTTTTAAAATCCAGAATAGTGTGGTCGTCCGCATAGCCGCTCACCACGATGGATTTGAGTTTCGGGTTCATCTCTTTGAGCTGCGCGAGCACGATGCGCCCGCTGCGCCCACCAGGAATGGTCAAATCTAGCATGACAAAATCAAAATGCTCCTTGCTGTCTAGCGACTGCTTGTAAAGCTGCACAGCCTCCCTGTCGTTGGATGCAGTTTTCACCTCGTATCCCATGCGCCCCATCATAGCCTTCATTAGCGTCCTGATAGGCTCCTCGTCATCCATGACCATCACACGGCCACTCCCCTTGGGCTTGGAGACTCCCTTCGGCGTATCCTCGCCCGCCTTGCCCTGCGAAGAAGGGATATGGATGAAAAATGTCGTTCCTTTCCCCTGCTCGGATTTGACGCTTATTTGCCCGTGGTGGTTTTTGATGATCGAGTAGGTGGTAGAAAGGCCGAGCCCCGTGCCTTTCTTTTTCGTTGTAAAATAAGGGTCGAAAATTTTTCCAATGTATTCAGGCGGAATGCCGCCGCCTTCGTCCTGTATTGTCAGTAGAACATACTGCCCGGAAGGAAGGAGCGAAATTGAACCATCATCCTGCACAACCGTCTCGTTCTGGATGGTGATATGCACCCGCCCGCCCGATGGCATGGACTGATCGGCGTTGATGAGCAGGTTGTTAATAACCTGCGAAATCTGTCCAGGGTCTGCCTCAACAGGCCATATTTTCCCAGTGATCTTCACATCCGCAATACACTGCGACCCCCTTAGAGAAAACGCCACTGTCTCATGGACGAGCGCCTCCATCTGGATGGTCTTTTTGATAGGCTTCCCGCCTTTGGCGAAACTGAGGAGCTGGCGAGCCAGATCGGCAGCGCGTGCAGTAGCCACATCCGCGTTATTCAGCAGAGAAAGCGTTTCTTCCGCCTCTTCCGCCTGCATTTTGGCAAGCTGTATATTTCCGTTTATTGCCGTGAGTATATTGTTGAAATCGTGTGCTATGCCGCCAGCCAAAACCGAAATGGATTCCAGCTTGGACGCACGCTCCCGCTCTTGCTCTACAAGAAGCTCTTGGGTTATGTCGCGGATGATGCCTGCCACCCCCATTATATCGCCGTCGCCATTGTAAACTGGGCTCGCCGAAAAATGAACCCACTGCAAAGCATCCGTCTTGTTCAAAAATCTGATTTCCCTCTCAATATTGCCCTTTTTTCTGGATATCAGTCGCGAGAACTCTTCGGCTATCTGTGCGGCATCTTGCGGATGAAAAAACGCGAACAGCAGACGCCCAACGCTCTCCTCCTGCGAAAAGCCACTCAGCTTTTCCCAAGCTGGGTTCAGAAGAAGGCAGACACCTTTTAAATCCGTCTGAAAAATCACCTCGTCCAAACTACGAATGATGGAGCGGTATTTCTCTTCACTGGCTCGCAGAGCACCCTCTATTTTTTCACGGGCAGTGATATCTGCTCCGATGGATGCAAACCCCATCACCTCACCTTCGGCGTCCATGATCGGGGTGTTGAACCACTCGCATGTGATGATCTGCCCGTTTTTGGTTATATTTTTATTGATGCTGCTGACACCGCCGCTCCCTTTCATGAGAGCCGATACTACGGTGTCCGTGTGCAGGCGCATAGACTGGGGGATAAGGATGTTTATGTTCTGCCCGACAACTTCTTTATCGGTGTATCCAAAAATTTTTTCAGCGGCGGGGTTCCATGCAATTATTTGTAGGCTACGGTTCACCTCTACAAATGCCAATGGGGAGCGCTGTATGTGGAAAGCGAGCCGCTGCTGGTAATCTTGGATGATTTTTTGAGCGAACTGGTGCTCTTCGATTTTGGTCTGCAACTGCTGGTCGGCTTGGCCGATTTCCCATTCGAGCAAGGTCTTGCGAGTCGATATTTCATCTATGGACATCAAGTTATCCAAGGCGTAGATCGCATTGACCAAGATGATCGAAAAAAGGCTGAAAACCGCGTCCAGTTCCGATTTCTTCTCGTCGTGGAACTCCCCCACGAACATCCCGATGGTGCGGCTCGGGCTTGACATGGCGTGAAAAATAAAATCGCGACTGGCACCATCCATATCGGCTGAAAAATGAACCGCACGAGTCTGCTGCACAGCCCAAGCAAAACGGCCTGTTTCAATTTCTTTATCAACCACTTTCTCCAGCAACGCCTTTTTTTTCTCTGGGAAACAGAACTCCATAGCGAATGTGGGGTCGCTGGCATGGATAGTGTAAAAAGCCGCGCTTTTGAAAAGGTTAAGCCCTTCCAAAAACGAGTGTGTGTAGCAGATCGCATCCCGGCAATTTGAGCAATTCATCAGGCCGCGCTGAAAATTCTCCAGCGCAGAAAAAAGCCCCATCACATCGCCGGATGCCAGATGTGGCTTGCGGAGGTTTTCCACACCCTTTTCCATAAACTTGGCGTAAATATCTGTTTTATTTGCGGCCATATTTTTTCAGTTCCCAAAAATCATGCTGCCAGCGGCGCGATCAGCATTCTATTAGTCATGCAAAAACATTTTCACAACATCAACAAACTCGCGGTCAATCTGATCCATGCAAGGCTCCAGAGACGAAGGCTGTATCCCTACGCGAGTCCATGCCTGTTTTTTCAGAGGCGGCACGCGCCGCGTGCCGCTGGTGCCAATCTCCATGGCGTGAACAATAATATCCGCGACATGTATAATGGCGGCTTCAACAGGGTATATATCAGCACTCATTGGCTGGTGGTGGTAGCGCACCCCGTAAAAAATTGGGGTGGGTATCTGCCACAGCTTCATCAGTTCCCCGCCAACATCTGCATGGTCAAAACCCAGCAATTTTCTCTCACCATCCAAAAGAGGCATCTCGTGCTCACAACAAAATGCTAAAACCTCCCTAGATGCTTCGGGTATTTTCAGAAAAAGGATCAGCCGGCCTATGTCGTGCAGGAGCCCGGCGACAAAAAATTGCTCGGGATACGGCATGCGCTTCTGGATAGCCAATACTTTCGCTGCCAGCCCACAGGCTAAGCTATGCTCCCAAAATGATTTCATGTCCACCAAGTCCTCAGGCACGCCAGGAAATGTTCGTATGACCTTGGTGGCGAAAACCAAGTCGCGCACCTCCTGAGTGCCTATCAGCGTGATGGCCTGCGGAATGGTTTCTATTTTAGACGGAAAACCAAAAAAAGAACTGTTGGCCACCTTTAAAATTCGGGCAGTTAAAGACGAGTCGTTTTCGATGATCTCGCCGAAATCTGCCATGGTGCTGCTGGGGTTCGAAAGCGCAGAGTTCAGCTCTCCCAAAATCTCGGGGAGACACGCTAGGGCGGGAATGTCAATCACCAGATTTGAAGGATTATATTTCATGGTAGTTTCTGAGATTCTAAACACTTTAATGCCTTGCGTCGCAGGCAGCAGTCGCTAAGGTCTTTTAAAATCGGTTCCGCGATCAAATCGCAGTCCGCAAAAAGTTCCGCCAACTCAATCTGTATCTGGAGAAACTGGTCGCTGGAAAGCATCGCCACCGGGTCGGCACGCATGGCGAATTCTTCCGCGTTCGTGACCTCAATTTCCGATATGCCCCATGACTTCAAAAGTCTGAGCATCTTATCGTTTAAAATGCAGCCCGAAGGAAGAAGCATCTGACCGTGCGCGTTCTTGATATCTTGCGACACGATCATCCCCTCTTGCAGACGCATGACTGAAATACTTCCCATAACTCAGTTGGTTTTTTAAACCATCCCTCACTTTATCGCAATAAAAAGCCTTTAAAAAAACGAGTGAATCTTTACACCCAACAATTTTATCAAAAATTTTTAACCCAAATTTTGCATTAATCTTTTGCCGATCAAATCCTGCGCAAAACGCGAGAGATTTTCAGATTTAGGCTCCTAGCAAAAACAACTTGATACAAAAGTAAAACGGTGTTAGGTTGTCAGCTATGCTGGCACATCGAGAAAGCCGAATGAAAGA
>JAIFLJ010000237.1 GCA_020049135.1 bacterium
GCGCCTATGTGGTGAGTGCTATTCCATTCTGCATTCTACAATTTGACTTCTGCATTTCTTCTGCGAACCTCACCCACTTTTAATCACACCCCCAATTTCTAGCGAGCGGTTAATGCCGTTCCACTTTTGAAAAAAGGCTGTAAACGCACGGGACGACAAACAGCGTGAAGATGGTTGAGACAAGGACGCCGCCAATGACGGTGACGGCCATTGGGATGCGGCTCTCGGCTCCTGGCCCTAATGCGAGTGCTGGCGGTATGGCTGCCGCGAGAGTGGCCGTGCTGGTCATCAGTATGGGGCGCAGGCGTGTGCGAGCCGCTTCTAGTAGGGCATCACGGACGGATGCCCCTTCTTCCCGTTTGTGGTTTGCGAATTCCACGAGCAAAATCGCGTTCTTTTTCACGATACCCATCAGCAGTAGGATGCCGATGAAACTGTAGAGGTTGATTGACTGGTTAGAGAGCCAAAGTGCCCCCAGTGCCCCTGTGATGCTGAAAGGGAGCGAGAAAAGAATCGTGAAGGGGTGGACAAAGCTATTGAACTGCGATGCCAGCACCATGTAGGCCACAATCACGCCGAGCAGAAGAGCGAAGCCGAGGCTGCGGAAGGATTCTTTAAAAGTTGCTGCGCCACCGCCCAAAAACATGCGGTAACCTTCTGGGAGAACTTCGTTGCAAATTTTTTCAACATCCTGAACTGCGAGCGTCTGCGATTTGCCAGGGGCGACATTGGCAAAGAACGAGATCGAACGTTGACGGTTCTGTCGCGTGATGGTTTGTAGCGTCGAAATGTTTTCTATTCGCACAACATCTGAAATGGGAATAAGTTCTCCGTAGGATGTGCGTATTTGCAGAGCCATGATGTCATCTGGGGTGAGCCGCTCCATGGCTTCTAGTCCGACACGAACATCGTAGCGGCGACCTTCACCTGTGAACTCTCCCCGTTTCACGCCGCCTATGGCCGTTTCGATCGTGCGAGAAATATCATCCATGGTTACACCGCTCTGAGCAGCTTTTTCGCGGTCTGGGATCACGCGTGCTTCGGGCTGTCCCAGCCTGTAATCGGTGTCTATATCGGTGAGGTAGCCAGAGTTTTTCAGGCGTTCGGTGATCTCTTTGCTTTTGGCATAAAGGATGGCCCAGTCGCTGCCGCGGATATTGAACTCTATGGGGAAGCCGCGTTTGGCGGTAAAGCCACGCATGCTCAAGTCTTGGATGTTGACGCGCAGGTCGGTCAGCTTGCGGAGATCTTTGCGGAACTCGTCCATGATCTGTTCTTGGCCTTTTTCCCTTTTGTCTTTTGGGTGCAGTGAAATGAACATGATTCCTGTGTTGACCTCGCCGCCGCCAAATCCGCCGACCGCCGCCATGAAGCGGCGAACCTCGGGGCGTTGCGCTGCATAAGACTCTATGGCTTTAAGTTTTTCGCTGGTGAGTGCTAGCGAGGTGCCGACTGGCGATTGGTAGCGCAGCATGAACATGCTCTGATCCTGCGGCGGTATCAGCTCGCCGCGCAACTGTTTGGCGAGCAAGAGCGATAGAGCGAATATAGCTAGTGCTCCAGCCACGATCTTCCAGCGATGCACCAGTGTCCTGTGCAATGCGCTTACATATAAGCTGGAAAGTTTCTCCAGCGTCCAGCGTGCGCCGCGGGCTATACGCGTGTCGGGTTCGCGCTCGTTCAAAAACTGCGAGCAGCGCATAGGCGTGAGCGTGATGGCTTCAAGAAGAGAAAGGGCGACCGCTCCAGATATGGTCACGCCGAACTGGAAAAAGAATTTGCCAATGATCCCGACCATGAATGCGACAGGGAGGAAAATGGCTACCACGGCGACAGAAGCGGCGACAGCGGCGAATGTGATTTCCCGTGCCCCGTCGCGTGAGGCCGCCACGCGGCCTTTGTGCATGTGCAGGTGGCGCACGATATTTTCTAGCACCATGATGGCATCGTCCACGACTATGCCCACGGCCAGCGCGAGGCCGAGGATGGTAAACATATTCAGGGTAAAGCCCATGAAATAGAGTATGAGGAAGCTGCCTATGATGGATGTCGGTATTGAGAGCAGGACATTGAAAGTGGACTCCCAAGAGCCGAGGAAGAGGAAGCAGACAAGCCCAGTCACGAGCGCGGAGAGGACGAGCGTGAAGAGGGTTTCATCAATGGACTCTTTTATGAAAACCGTGGTATCGAAATTGATCCCGATTTCAACATCTTTCGGTAGCGTTTTCTGGAGTTCTTCTACCTTCTTTTTTATTGTGCGTCCGACTTCTACGGAGTTAGCGTCACGCTGTTTTTTTATGCCGAGACCGAGGCCAGGCTTCTGGCAGATGCGCGTGATTCTGCGGACATTTTCCAGCCCGTCCTCGACTTTGGCTACATCGCGAAGCCTTATTTCCGTCTGGTAGATAGGTTTGCCACCCCGATGCGTGATGAGGATGTTTTCGATCTGTTGGACTGTCATCCCCTCGCCCATCGCACGGACATTGATCTCGTTTTTCTGGTTTTCTAGGTAGCCAGCGGCAGACTCCGTGTGTTGCAACTCGATGGCTTTGAGAACATCGAGGACGGTCAGTTCTAGCGGCTTGAGTTTTTCGTTGTCTATGTGGATGCGCAGGTTGCGGTCGGCGAACCCGTTGAGTGTTATTTCTCCGACACCAGGCAATATCTGGAACTGGTCTTTGATATACAGGTCGGCGAAGACGATCAGGTCTCGCATTGAGCGGGTTTCAGAAGAGACGCCGACGAAGATGATCGGCTGGTCGTCAGGGTTGTTTTTCGTGATGGTCGGGGCGTCCATGTCCGTAGGCAGGCGGACGCTGCTCAACTTGGACTGCACCTCTTGCAGGGCGGCATCCACATCGCGGTCGAGTTCGAATTCGAGCATGATGGAGCACTGGCCTTGGCGAATAGACGATGTTATGTCGCGAACTTTCTCGACTGAAACGAGTGCTTGCTCAAGGCGATCCACCACTTGGGCTTCCATCACCTCAGGGGCGGCACCGGCTCGTTTTGCGGAGATGGTTAGAACGGGGAAATCATAGTCTGGCATGTAGCTGACTGGGAGCCTGCCGAGGGCGATCGAGCCAAAGACGATCAAGGCAGCCATAAGCATCCACGCCATGACGGGGCGCTTGATGGAAAGGTCTGAGAGCGTCATGATGCTACTCCTTTCCCGCCGCGACATGGAGGCGGATCAGGTTCAGCTTGGCGGAGTGTTCTGCCGTGTGGAGTTTGCGTGCTGCTTCTGTCCTTTTGCGTAGGGCGTCGAGCACCTCTAGGCTCGTGGCTATCCCTTTTTCGTAGTCTTCGAGTTGGCTCTGATAGGCGAGTTCCGTGGCACTGCGCAGGTCGCGCAGGCGCAGGACTTGAGCAGCCATCGCAGTGAAGTTGGAGTATGCCACGCGGGCATCTGTTTTAGCACTCCGACGCAGGTAGTCGAGGTTCAGTCGGCTTTGGCGCAAGCCTTCCCGTTTTTCGCGGATTTTTGCCATTGTTGCTCCACCTTCGAAAAGTGGGAGGTCTATCTTCAGTAGCAAGTTCCATTCTTTATCGGAGTTAGGAAACTTGTTCGGGTAAATATTGCTTTCTAGCAGGACGGTAGGGAGGTGTTCGCCTTGAGCGACAGAGACCTGTTTTTGCGCCTCGCGTTCGCGGTGAGCGGCGGCTGAAACATCGGGGCGGGACTCGGACAACATCACGAAATCGGACAGCGCGACTGTGGTGGGCAGTGTGAGACTCTCTTTGAGGCAGATGTTTTCTGCGGGGAGACCTGTGAAAAAAGCGCAGAGTTCACGCGAGGCCGCCAGTGCGCCGTTCGTCTGCTCTATCGCCACGGCCACTTCTGCCCACTCAGCTTTTGACTGGAGAACATCGGCTCTCCTGCTTTTGCCCAATGTGAGACGACTTTCTAGGTCGGTAATTCTCTCTTCCAGAGTTTTGCCTAAAGAGCGGTAGGCTTCTAGGTCGGACTCATGGATCAGCGTTTGATAAAAAACGGTGGCGACTTCCAAGTATAGCGTTTGGCGTGCTCGCCTTAGGTCTTCGGCTAGAGCTTCGCGCCCAGCCTTTTGCCCGAGTATGGCGTTGAAATCGCGGAACCCCGTAAAAATCGGCTGCTGCATGTTTATGGAAAACTCGCCACGCTCATCGGATGTCCGTTTTGTGCCAGTCGTTGTTACATTTTCTTGAAACGCCTTGTAGTTTTGCATTTCCCCAACGCCGATAGCGTGGATTTTGGGGAAAACGCCTGCAACGGCCTGCCAATAACGGGCTTCTGCCGCTTTTAGAGTTGATTCGCGGATGCCGAGTGTCTCGCTTTTCAGTAGTGCTAGGCGGTAGCAGTCTTGCAAATCCATCGTTCCGTCTGCTGAAACCTCTGTTTTGTGAATTTCGGGTTTTGCGATTTTTGATGGTTGCGACTGATTTTCTTTTGATTTCGTGTCAGTGGCGGATAAACTTAAAAAACCTTTCGATGCAGCAAAATCTGCTGCTTGCGCGATGTGCTGTGGCACGATAAACGCGCAGTATGACGAAAGCATAAAAATGCAGATGCGCATTTTGGCTGCGGCGTTTTTCGCGGCAATTAATCTTGAAAATGATAGAATCATGACGGTTCGCTTTTTAAAGTTGCACCTACAAAACAAGAAATGCAAGCGGTTGTCAACAAAATACATTATCAACTCGTATTAAATGTGTTTCGCTATATTTTTTATCGCTTTGCCTGAGAAAAAACACCTTTGGAAGGCCGCTGTTTTAGAAAATGTCAGCACCGCTCAATCACCTTTTGTGTTTTCTAATGCATAATCTGTGTTGGTAGCTTGATATAGTCATCTTTTGCAGATGTCCTCATGTGAATTTATGCAGCAAAAAGCCTCCCGTCCATTGATGGAAGGGAGGCTTTGCAAAAGGCGTTTTTCCGTTAGTTAGTCGTTTGAAGTGCTGGATGATGTGTGAGACGAAGATTTCCCCTTGGGCTTGTTGGTCAGGCGCGTAAAAATGGTCGAAAAGTCTGGTGCTGCTTTTTCGGTTTGTGTAGTCACAACTTTGCCGTCCACAGATGCACCCTCTTCGATCACGATTGAGTAGGCGCGGATGTCTCCGTAGATCATCGCTTCAGCACGCAGATGGATGCGTCCAGTGGCTTTTACATCTCCCTGTATTTTGCCGCTGATCACAGCACTTTCAGCACCGACATTGCCTTTGATGATTGCTTTTTCACCCACCAGCAGTGAGCCGTCGGATTCAAGTGTACCTTCGAAGCGGCCATTGAATTCAAGCTCGCCAGAAAATGCCAGTTCGCCCTTGATTTCGACATCTTCAGTGATGACAGGGCGAGTCCCGCCACCGATGGAAGAGTAGTTTTCTGGGAGGGTCATGGCGGGTTGCGCTACTGGCTCAGGCTGTGTAAAGCGGTTGCTCATATAGTTACTAATACTGCCATAATTTTGGGTTTTTGCCATAAAATTTCCTTTCCGTTTCACACCCCTGTTACCGTGGGGCGAAAACCAAAATGGGAAGGCTACTGTGCGGACGGAAATATTTTTGTCCACCATTTTTTTTGCAAAAAGCAACGATTTTTTGTTTGCAAATGGGTGAGCATAATGGATGCTAATGAGAATATGAAATTGTGGCAATACATCACGACTCTCTCGACAGGAGCCTGCGCTTTTATTCTTGCGCTGGCGTTAATACTCATAGCCAGTTCCAACAAGGAAACATCGGCTAAACTCCAAAAACAGCAGGAGGTGATTAATAGGGGCATGCAAAGCCATCAGGTGATGATTGCCCTTGCAAAAGACATGGGCGGAGCTGCTTTAAATAATTCTAAGATGAAGGAACTACTCGCCAAAAATGGCTTTACAGTTACCCAGAACGCCAATCAGGAGAAGAAATAATTATGGAAACACAAAATGAGTCTCAGTGGGAATCGAGCGAAAATTACCAAGCTTTCTGGCCGTTGCTTCTGGTTTCGCTTTCTCTGGTTATAATACTTGTGTGGCAACTCATGCTCACACAAGAAACCCGCAACTCTTGGCAGAATCAGTTTGAGCAGCGCAAAAATGCAGAGCAGCAGTCGGAAAATGCGCAGGCTGGTCTGGAACGCATGGTGAACGACCTGCTTAATTTGGCCGACAAAGGAGATGCCGATGCTAAGGCTCTCGTTGCAAAATACAGGATCACGCGCAACCAGCCCACCGCGATGCCTCCTCAGCCTGCCAAGTAAGGCGAGGGGCAACTTGCTTTAAATGCCCATTGTTGGGATATGTTAGGGGTTTTTCCGTTCCATGGAAAAACCCCTGTTTTTTCTTCATCACAAAAGATTGGTTATAAGCTGGTGAATTTGAGTTTGGATTCATGAAGAGCGTAGAGCCTTCTGGCATCAGTGTGAGAGGAACTCCTGCCCCGCGCTTTTGCCCGATTACACCGCAGCCTTTCCACCGAAAAACGGCTGCCAGACACAAAATCGCCAGACCACTGACCCACTCAGCCTGACAAAATATAAAAAAATCAGAAACGATTCCGAAAAAAGTGCATAGAAAAGCGGATGACTTGGGATGCTAATGATTCGTGAGCAAAAAAGGGTGTGATTAACCTCCTGTATAACTGGATGCAACAGTCTGTTTTGGAATAAGTTGTGACAGCGTGTTTTTGGGCTTATGCCGCAGGATTTCTTTATACCC